>DATNPJ010000037.1:0-37152 GCA_036703295.1 Coleofasciculaceae cyanobacterium
CCTTGCCGAGAAACCGCAAGTCATCATTCTGGATTTGAAGCTGCCCAAAGTGGATGGCTTGCAGGTGCTGGAACGCATCCGCACCGATGACCGGACCGCCTTTATCCCGGTGGTCATCCTGACTTCCTCCAAGGAGGAAGAAGACATGCTGCGGGCTTACCAGTTGGGCACCAACGCCTATGTCCGCAAACCGGTGGATTTTATTCAGTTCACCGAAGCCGTCAAACAACTGGGACTGTTCTGGTTGCTTTTAAACGAAGCTCCCACATGTTGTCGTCCATGTTCGGGGGCTACGATATGACACAACCATTGAAAACCTTGATTGCGGAAGATAACCCCAACGACGCGGAGTTGCTATTGCTGGAACTGGAGCGCGGCGGATTCCAGGTAGAGGCTGCCGTGGTTGATACGGCACAGGCATTCCAGAACGCCCTGAAAAAATGGCATTGGGATGTGATTTTTTCGGACCACACCATGCCTCATTTCAGCAGTTTTGAAGCCCTGGACATTCGCAACCGGACCGGGCTGGACACCCCGTTTGTCATCCTGTCCGGCACCATGGGGGAAGATCTGGCCGTTGAAGCCATGCAGGCCGGAGCCAGCGATTATTTTGTCAAAGGAAAGCTGACCCGGTTGGTGGCAGCCGTGAAACGGGAACTTCAGGAAGCGCAGGAGAGAGAGAAACGACGGAGTACGGAGCAGGAATTAGAGCACTTTGTCGCCTCCTTGACACATGACTTGCGGACCCCGATACTCGCGGAACAGCGTATTCTGGAGCAATTCGTTTCCCAGGCGTTTGGCCCGGTTAATCCCGAACAACGGGAAATTCTGGAAGAAATGCTCCAGTCTAACCAGTTTATACAATACATGGTCAGCAACATTTTATTTGCCTACAAATATCGGCAAAGACAGGTCCATTTAAGCAAGGAGCCTACGAACCTGGCACAGTTTGTCAGCGCGTTTGCATCCAGTATCATCATCCAGACCCTCATGAAGGAAAAGACCCATGAACTGATCATCGAGCCGGTGGAGGCCCTGCCTCTGGTGCAGGTGGATCAAAAAGAGATGCAGCGGGTTTTTCTGAACCTGGTTAAAAACGCCGTCGATTACACCCCGTCCGGGGGGACCATCGCCATTGCCATGAGCTGGCAGGGAGAACGGGTCCGTATTACCGTCCGGGACACCGGGCCGGGCGTGGATCCGGAAATAGAGCCTTATCTGTTTACCCCCTATTCCACGGAATCCGCCCGCAAGTACCGCCAAGTCGGCATGGGCCTGGGTTTGTACCTGAGCAAGCAGATCATCGAAGCCCATGGTGGCCGCATCGGGTACCAGCGCCAACCGGATGGCAGCCTGTTTTATTTCGAACTGCCGGTCCGCCACCAATCGCCGGACAAGCCTGCAGAAAGAGACGGCCAAGCCTCTTAAGCAAACCGCTTCAATCAGAACTTTCTGAGGATGATCCTCCATTCTTTCATTTAGCCATCCTATTCTCCGGGTTTGCGCTCAGATGAGCATATTTAAGGGTGAAGTACGAAGTTGAAGCATCCTGCCGTACCGTTTATTACAGTTGCCAAAACTGTACATATAAAACCGTATGACAGTCCACCCTGTGTCAATATGCTGGAATCAACGGAGAGACCAAAACATGGCTTCCATCTATGAGCTAAAACCCACATTCCAGCGATTACTAAAGCCTCTATTGGTTCTTCTGGCGGGCTTGAAAATATCGCCCAACCAGATCACTCTTTCCGCCCTTTTTCTTTCACTCTGCGGCGGTATTCTGATAGGGAATGCCGCGTTCCAGCCAGAACTCCTGCTTGCGATGCCCTTGATCTTGTTCATCCGGATGGCCCTCAACGCCCTGGATGGCATGCTGGCCAGAGAGTATCAGCAATCAACACCTTTGGGCGAAATTTTAAACGAGGTCGGTGATATTGTTTCGGATGCGGTTTTGTACCTGCCTCTCATGTTCTTGTACCCGGAATCGATGATTATTGTTTTTCAAATCGGTCTTTTGGCCCTGCTCGCTTCTCTCAGCGAATTTTCTGGCGTTTTAACCAAAACCATGACGGGGCTCCGTCGCTATGACGGCCCCATGGGGAAGAGCGACCGCGCGTTCGCTATTTCGTTTTTCTGCCTGGCTCAATATTTCCTGCCTGCACTGAGCCATGCGCTGATCATCCCATTCCTGGCCATGCTGAACGGCCTCTTAATCCTCAGTTGTTGCAATCGTCTGAAGCCTGCTCTGAAGGGAGAATCGTATGGAAAGACTGCTTAACGGATTTTATACGGCTTCCCCAGTCATTCAAATGGGTGTGATTATTTTCGCCCTGCTGACAATTGCGTCCGTGGTGATCAGGCTCATGGCCCAGCTAAAGCCAAACCAGGATTTCAAAGAGCTGTTTCAAAGAATCCGTTCCTGGTGGATAATGGCCAGTTTCTTCTGGCTCAGCATGGCGATTCACCCCCAAGCCTCCATCCTCCTGTTTGCTTTCATGAGCTTTTTGGCCTTAAAGGAGTATTTTACCCTGATTCACACCCGCATTGAGGACCACCGCGTCTTATTCTGGGCATTCCTGGCAGTCCCCATACAATATTGGTGGGTCCATATCCATTGGAAAGCGGTCTTTCTGATCTTTATGCCCGTCTATATGTTCCTGTTCATCCCTGCCCGCTTGCTGATTACCGGCAAGACGCAGGGCATTGTGGAATCCATGGCCAAAATCCATTGGGGGCTCATGGCATTTGTCTTTTGTCTCAGCCATCTGGCATTTTTGATGACCATGCCGGCCATTCCCGCCATACCCGGTGGAGGAAAGGCCCTGGTACTTTACCTGGTCTTTTTAACCGAAATCAATGATGTGGCCCAATATATCTGGGGAAAACTGTTTGGACGCCGCCCCATCGCGCCGACCATCAGCCCGAAGAAAACCTGTGCCGGCTTTTACGGGGGCGTGATTACCACCACGCTGGTGGCCCTTCTGCTGCGGTTTCTGACCGGATTTAGTCTTGAAATGGCCTTCTTTTCCGGTCTGATTATCAGTCTGTCAGGATTTCTGGGGGATCTGGTCATTTCCGCTATCAAGCGCGATGTAGGCGTCAAGGATTCCAGCCAGTTGATCCCCGGACATGGGGGTATTCTGGATCGGATTGATTCGCTGACCTACACGGCGCCCCTGTTTTTCCATTTCGTCAGTTACCTGTTTTACCCTGCGCCCCACTGATACGATGCAGAACTTTGCGCGGAACTTGTTCTTTTTGCTCGTGGTGAAACCACTGCTCCTAGTGATGTTGGGGGTCAATGTCTTTCAGAAGGTCAACCTGCCAAAATCCCGGCAATTCATTATGGTGGCCAATCATAATAGCCACCTGGACGCTTTGGCCTTAATGAACCTGTTCCCCTTGGGCCGATTGCACCATATCCATCCGGTGGCCGCAGCAGATTATTTCGATGTAAACCCGGTAATATCATGGTTCTCCAAGACATTTCTGAATATTATTCCCATCCCCAGAACCCATATTTCCAAGTCAAACAATCCGCTGAAACGAATGGGCGAAGCATTGGAAGCTGGCCATTCCCTCATTATTTTTCCGGAAGGCAGCCGGGGGCAGCCCGAGGAAATGGCGTCGTTTCAAACCGGTGTCGCGCATCTGATTCAAAAATTTCCACAGATTCCTGTCATTCCAGTCTTCCTGAGAGGCATGGGGCGCTCTCTGCCCAAAGGAGAATTCATTCTAGTCCCGTTTTTCTGCGACCTGATCATTGGCCAACCCCTGTTTTGTTCCGGCAAAAAGGAAGAGATCCTCGGATCTCTGGAGTTGGCGATGCATCATCTCAGGGAGACGCTCAATGCTTCAGTGTAAACCATTGAATTCATCTGTAGTACTAGGAATAAAACGGTACAGCTTCAATTGATCATGCGGCGTCCGATGCAACAGGTGGAAATGTTCGGGGTAGAGCCGGACCAGGTCTTGGGGAATGCTGAATTCCGGATTTCCCTCTAAGGCAGGCTCTACTATCAGATATCGGAGACCTTGAGTGCGGAAGGTTCCCAGCAAGGTTTTGCCAAAGGTGGGTGAGGACTGATTGATTTTCGGATCGGTCTTAAAGTGCCAGAAATTCAGACTGTAACCGGGATGCCCGGTATAGAGAAAAAATACGCTTTCATTATTCACGCCCAGCGGCAAGCGATTGGGGATATGGGCGTTCATGTACTGGAACATGTTCTGGTATTCTCCCCAAATCTCCCGTTGATAGCCCCTGTGATCCTGCCAACGCAGGTGATTGCTACGAACGAGTCGATAAGAACTCCAGTAAATTTTGGGCACCGGACTCAGAACTGCAAACAGTAGAACCACCAGCAGCAAGGTCCGAAAGCCGTGTGGCTGAGCACCCTGCGGCAGAACAAATAGTGGCTTTAGCGTGTAATACCACAGTATCGGCATGACAGGCAGCAGAAAGCGGACCATTTGCTCTTGATATCCCCACAGGGCAATCATCAATAAGGTCATACCCACATAGAGGACGGCCAGGGGAAGAGACGCCAGCCATGACATGCGCCCTGGCTTAGAAATAACCGCTTCGTTCCGGCGGCTGCCTTTCAAGCCGTTCATGATCAAAACGACCAGGATAAAAACCCCGACTGTGATGGCGATTCCCCGAGCTGTTCCCGCCCCGGCGTTTGGTGCCAGCTTATCCAGCATGATGCCCAGCAAGGGCAGCATGTTGAGGGCGATGCTTTGGAGCATCGCGCCGGTATTGTCCAGAAATTCAGCCAGTATCGTATGAAACGAATAATTGTGGGCCCATTCAAAGGTGTAATTATTGTAGAACGAGTTGGTGATGGCAGCATGGCTTGCATCCAAGGGGGGTAGGGTATTCAGATATACCCAGAGCCCCCAGGGCAGTACAGTCAGCAAACCGGTCAGGCCAGCGTAAACGATTGCGGCTTTACGCCGTCCCTGCAAGCCTAGCCACAAACTGATGGCCGCAATCAGCACAGTTGCGATAACGCGTGTATGGAAGGCCAGGGATGAGCAAAAAATAAGGCCAGCCAGTCGGGAACCTGAGGGCTTCTGACGGTAGGTCTCTGCCCAGAACAAAGCCAGGAATGAAAAAAGCAGAAAAGGACCATCCGAAAAAATCGAGGTGCAGGTTCGCATTGCAGCCGGGCAGGAGGCAACCAAAATGACCAGCAAGGCCGCCTGCCAGGGGGGTAGATGCTTGATTCGGCGGAAATAAAGATAAATGCCCCCAAACCCTCCCAGGCTGAGCCCAATGGTCAGGGCCTGCATCCAGGGAATATTTTGCGGAAAATGAGGATTCAGCCACCAGACAACCGAAAGCAAAGCGGGATAAAGAACAGGATATTTGACCTGGGCGGGATTACCAATCAGGTGAATCAGGCGAAAGCCATGCCCTTCAGCCAGTGATTTCCCAGAAATGGCGTAAATGCCATCATCCATATCGAAGCCCACGATTTGCGGGTCACAAATCCACCAGTAGAGAATACCAATACCCACGAGGAGTAAGACAACCCACAACCCACGCACTGGACGGGATGGGCGCGCAGCTTCCCGCAACGGTTATGCCTCCTCAACCAACCAAAGGTGAATAAAATCGGGATAACAGGATTCGAACATGCGACCCCTTCGTCCCGAAGGATACTCTCAAGATACCAGAATCTCAGGGCTTTTGTCGAATCAGCTACAGCACGTATCGCTCAGAAAAAGCAAGTTCGGCACATTTTAAAAAGGCCTGAAAAACATTGTGATAGAAGAGTTGCAAGGGCGGCATGCGCTTAAATTTATCCTCGGCTTGGTGTACCCCTCGCAGTTCAATGCCCTTGCATTTTAGGGAGGCATCAGATTGAGGTCATCAATGGTTTATCGCCTGTTCTGACGGCTCAGGATATAATCAATCGTGTGAAACATGGGAATATCCCGGCTGTAGAGTGCAAACTGGTCCAGCTTTAGGCGCCAATTCAGTTCATTCATCTGCTCCTGAATAATATTGTCTATCAGGTTGTGCAGAATCTTGGTCAGGGTGTTGGTGGTGACAAAAGTAATTTTCTTGCCTTCCATCCCCTCGGAGATTGGATTTGGCGGTACCGGATTTGTGGGGTTATTCACAATCTGGATGACCAACAACATCTTGCGGTTGGGGTAATCGACCATTTCAGCCCGCTCCACCTTGAATCGATATCCCATAATGTTGCATGCATCCATCAGCGTCTGGACTTCTTCATGGCTGCTGAACGTGAGCTCAGGCAGCGTGGGAAAGCGGCCCCTCTCCACCAGAAATTCTCGCATGGGATCCGTTTCAAAGTGGGGATTGAAAACTTTCCAGCCGGAGAACGATTCCTGCTGCTCGCGGGGTTTCAGCAGGCTGGGCGGGATGTAATAAAAGGGTCTGGCATCAAACCGGAAGTTCTCCCGCAACTCATGCTCTTCTACGGCTTTTAAAGCCCCAACGACACTATTGAAAATCTGTCCCGGTCCATAGTTTCGATTGATGCGGACAGGCCGGGTATCGGTTCGCCAGGTCAGTGAATGATCATCCATTTGGGCCACATCCGGGGCTTGGTATTGCACCTTGATCTGCATATCTTCCGGCGTGTCTCCCAAGGTGACAAATTTGAAGCCATCCTTGTATTGAATGCGTTCCAGGATTTTTCCGACCGTTTCAGGGGTCTGAGCATACTGCCCCAGCCCGGCAGGCTGAAATGAGTCGTGATCAGCCGCCTGATGGGCCGTTTGTTCCGTTCCGGAAAATTTGCAAAAATCGCCGTTGGCTGCCGCCATGTTTTTTGCCACAAGTGCCTGTGTCCGTTGCCTGCTGGCTAAAACAACGTTGCGGGAATCAGGCTGCCGGGATGCTCCGGTGACGGCCTGGTTCAGCCAGGTTTGTGGTGTGTGAGGTGATAAACCCAGGGTGCTCTGCCATTCGTCCTTTTCTGCCTGAAGCTGCCCGGACCAGTTTCTCCACCTCGCGCGTGGTGATGACCGTCACATCATCGTAAACGCCTTTGTTTCTCGGATCGTTCAGGTTATCGCTATGCAAGCCCTTCATGGCATCGGTCACAACAATCGGACGTATTCCGGCTTGTTTCAGCATCAACACTGCAAGCCTTGTGCAGTATTCGGTGGCCACGCCATAGACAAAGGCCATTTTGATCCCAATTCGTCTTAAAGACTTGATGAGTTTTACCATTTTAGAGTTGCGAACGAACCGTTCCTCATCCGGAGTTTCTCCCAACTTCCGCTCAAAAGCGCTCCAGGTGTTCTTTTTCAGCTGTACGGAATGACCGGTCCTGAACAACATTTTCAGTTTGCGAGGTCCGGGCACATCCGGTTTCGCTGGAGAAAGTTCAATGACGTGCGGTTTGCGTGCCGGGGTGGTCTCCGGGATTTTGAAGAAATCAATGCTGTTCTTGCCGCGATCCACGCAGTGTTCATCGGATATTTCCGTATAATGCCGGAATTCGGAATCCCCAGGTTCATGGGCGTCTTGGGTTGCTACCAGTGGCAAATGCCAACGTTCAGCCAACGCCGTTAGCCGGGCAAGATGTGGCTTGATTGCCTCGGCGCCCGGTACCGGCAAACCAACCCTCTTAAGACCTTCCGGAAATTGAATATTCTGAATGGGATCCATAAAGCCAATCTGGGTATCCACATCGTAGAACATGATCTGGTGGTTACGAATCGCCCGAGCGAGTTCAGCCCGATCCTGCCGTTTCATCTTTAGAAAGCCAAACAGGATGGGCTGCTGATTGGCGTTTGAGGGTGGATTGACGATGTGTTGAATGCGCATATTCCCAGTGACCCTCCCGTTCTAGTTATTTTCTGCGGCGGGGCCGTTCCCCGCAGCAGGATGCGTGCCATGATGCTGCTGCCGGACTTTCTCACGGATCTGCTCGATTTGGTCGCTGAGCAGTTTGGCCGGGCGTGGATGCTTTTTGAAATCCGACAGCACGCGCTGCTGAACCTTGCTGAAATCTTCCTGGTAGAGAACACCCGGACCACCATCCATCCCGTCGTACCAGGTGATGAACTGATTCTCACCAGACTCATCCAAGTGTCGGACGGTGGGTTGGTCCGCGCCTTCCCGGACCACCTTCACTTCGCCCGGAATCGATTCCTTGCCGGGTTCGCCGAGGGGGGATTTCATAACCGGGCGATGTTCCTTGCCAACCGCAGCCAGCTTCATGGCGGCGGAGGTGTTGCTGCGTGCGATGGAATCGCTCAAGAAACCGCCCACGCCGTAATACACGCAATCCACCGGTGAATAGCCATCGGCGATTTTTTCGCCGTTCAGCATCACGGGGGTGTTCAACAGTTTCTCGTTGATATCCATCATGGACTGGAATTTCATGCCATCCGCTTCAACCACGCGCAAATGGTTCATCTTAATCAGCTTTCGGCCATCGGCGGCGGTCACGGGCTCATACAGCCCGTTCTGAACGGCCTGATCCAGGACAAACCTGATTTCATCATACGCATCTCCCGAGTCCGGCCGGGCACAGACGATGGTATTGGGGCCGCCTGCCTTAGCTTCTGCTTGTGCCTGCTTGGCCAGCGGGACCAGATAGTCACTCACGGCCTTGCGGAAGTTATAGCAATCGGCCACATAAGAACCGAAATCTCCCCGGGTGAAATCAAACAGGGCAACATAAGCGTCCTTTTCCTGCGCGTAACTTTCTACGACCCGATGAGACAGTGAATACATGGCGAGGTTGGATACCGGTTTTTGTCCGGACTCCTGCCAGGCCCTGTATGCCGCCGCCACCGTGGACGTGGTGGGAAAGCTGGTCAGGGTCGCCAATCCCAACAGTTCGCACTCTTCACCCGTTTTTCCGGAACGATCGCTGAAATCTACCATCATACGCTGGGCGCGTTGAGTGGCTTCCGCATCGCTCAGGGTTGCATCGGTGCAGCGCCGGGCCAGGTCCTTATTGTACTCCAGCCAGTGGCGGGCAAGGCTGGCTCGCTCGCTGGTGGCACACACATGCAAGAGCTTGGTCTCAAACCAGGCCGCCAGTTCCCCGAAGCCGTCTTTGGCGGTGATCTGAACGACTGGCTCTCCGGGGAAACTCACTGAGCCATCCGGCAACGCTTCGATCTTAATGGGGATGATGCCGTCGCACTCATCGACCACGCGGTCCCAGACCGAGCGATCCCACTTGAAGGGGCCTCCTCTTTTCGCCGTTTTCAGAAACCGGTCGGCTTCATCAATTTCAGCGCGGGTGACCGGGTCTTTCAGAAATTTTTCCATCAGCTGTTGCAAGCCGAAGAATACATAGCGGGAATCTTCGGGCTTCAGGCCCAGTTGCTTCATCCACGGTGTCAGTTCCCGTCGGAAGGTGATTTGGTAGCTACTGAAATCCTTGGCATCCTGATGGATATAATTCTGGCTGGCCGTCGTGTAGGCATCGGTAATCAGCATACGCGGCACTCGCCGGGATTTCCCGAACCCCAGTTGTTCGCCCACCTCATCCAACCAACTTCTGGCCTGGACAAACCAGGCTCTCAGCGTCTGGAGGACCTGGCCTCGCACCGCAGCAATCCAGCCGTTCAGTTTTTCACCCAAGGAAAGCGGAGGATTGTGGCTCGGGCTGGCTGCCGGGGCTTGACCAAACCTAAGTGTGTTTGCCTGGAGGTTGGCATCAATCCAGCCAGCCGATCCTGGCTTCAATGGATGCAGATACAGGGTGCTTCTTCGACGGTCATGCGGTTGTGTATACATTGTCCAACACCTTTTTGATTTCTGCGGGTGTATGTCCCTGATACCGGACTTTGGCGGTAATGGGTTGCTGGTAATCAATCTTGTTGATGCCACGCGAATCGACGATGGGACCGGGGGGGAGCAGTGTCCACTTGAAGACGGCAGCCGCCATTTTTCGGTAGAAGCGATCCAGCCAGATCCGTTTTTGTTCTGGCGGGACCTCGTGCTTTTGCTCGTACCAGAACGGGGACTTCAGCATATCCTGGTAGCTCTCGCCCTTGTTCTCCAGGCGCCAGATGATTTCATCCATGAATGGGTAGGGCATGTTGGCCTTTTCGGCGGTGATGGGTTTGCCGGTTTCCGGATCGATTTCCAGCTCCGCACCGGGAGGCTTCGCCAGAATAACCGCCGGAATGGCATTTTTCACCGAACGGTTTTGGTTCATCCAGCGGCCCAGGGCAAACAGCTTGGTCTTGGTGACATCGGCAATTGGCGCAAAACCACCCGACATATCGCCGTTGATGGTGGCGTAACCCATGTACAGCTCGGATTTGTCGGAAGTGGCGATGGGCAAGGTTCCCTTGTATTCGTTGGTGATGGACCAGAGCACCAGGGCGCGAAGCCGGGCTTGGATGTTGCCGAGCGTGGTGGATTCCTTAATGCGCTCACCCCAGCTCTTGGGCATGGTCCCAAGAGCGGTATTCCAAAGCTTGCGGAACGGCCAGGTCATGAATTTTCCAATTTGCTGTTTGAACTTCTCCCAACGTGTCTTGGGTTCTGCACCATGGAGGGGACCACCCAAAAGTGCTTCCAGGGTTTTGCAGGCCACGTTGACCATGCGGGCGATTCCGGAGTTGGTGACATGAATCCCCAGGTTTTTAGCCAGGATCTCCGCATCCGCGCGGCTGCTGGTATCGCTGATTTTGGAAGGCATTGTGACACCGAGTACATTCTCCGGTCCCAAGGCATCTGCCAGCAGGACAGCGGCAATGGTGGAGTCCAAACCGCCCGAAAGGCCCAGCACCGCCCGGGTATGTCCAGTTTTTTTGAAGTAATCCCGGAGAGACTGAATGATGGTGTGGTAAGTCCGTCCCAGATCGGATTCGTCATCCGGATCAAACACCTTGGAGACTTGTTTGTCCTTGCTGTCCGATAGTCCTGGCGCCAGCGGGTAAATCTTTCCCTCGCCCCATAAAGGGTTGATGATCTGGAACTGCTCTTCAAAGGATTTGGAACGGGCAATCAACTGGCCATCGGCATTATATGCGCGGCTGGAGCCATCATAGGAGTGCTCATCAATCGCGCCGACCTGGTTGACGTAAATAACAGGTTTCCGGTAGAGCGTGCTGAAATGGGGCAGCATGTTGTCTTTGAGCGGTTCTTTCCGGGAACGGCTGGGAGATGCGGAGCTGTTGATGAAGACTTCCGGATTGTGGGCGGCTGCTTCCGCCATAATATCGCGGGTGTATAGATTTCTAGCAAAAAACTCCAGCTGATTGCGCTGTTCTTCGGTCGGGCGTTTATCGGCCAAATCGTTCCAGATATCCTCGCAGACTGAAATACCGTAAGTATGACCGTGTACATTCACTGGCGTACCACTTTCAGCAGGCTTGTCAAAGCCCCAAGAGGCTTGTCCCAGGCTTTCCGGCGGCTGCAGGCCAGAAGCGGGCGCACGTTCAAATTGTCGATCGTCGTTGAATTCCGCATAAGTCGGCAAAAGGGACTTGCGGACGATGCCCTTGATGCGACCTTCCCCTAAAACCACCAACGAATTGAAGTAGCTTTTGCCGATGGCTTTCTCTCCTGGCGCAGCTTTACGGGGCTCGACAAAACCCACGACGGCTCGGGTTTTGCCGGTTCTGGCGGCAATGGCTTTTAGCCACTCCACGTTTTCATCCACCAGGAAAGGATGACGGCCGATAATGTCCCGGGGCGGATAGCCCATCAACGTCAGTTCCGGGAAAACAATCAAATCAGCACCGATTTTCTCGGCGGCATCAATCTGGGCCAAAACCCGTCTTGAATTGCCCTCAAGATCGCCCAGCACCGGGTTCATCTGGGCCATGACCATGTTGCCCTGTCCGCGCTTTCCCAGCAAATCAGCCAGATGCTTCAGAATCACGTCTTTCTTGCCGGGCTGGGTTTGCTCGTTCCAATGAGCCTGCAAGAACTGATCCAGGACTTCGGTCAGGCTGGCAATACCATCGGCGCGATGCTCCGGATTCCTTTTGGCCTCTTCCACCACATTGGCTGCGGTCATCTGAAATTGTGCCAAGGTCAGTTCCGTGTTCAGCAAGCTATTTTGCCGAAAGCCGAAACGCAGATTCACAGAATCTGCGCGGCGTAGCGGCAGGCCACCCGCTTGCGGACGGATGAGAGACTTCTGTTTCAGCGGGTTGAAAACGGAATCCCGGCGTCTGGTGACTATCATTGTTTCCTCGCAGAGAAATGGTGGCGATTGCGGCTGGACTCTTGGCGTCATGCATGATAATTCGAATCATGTAAGAAATATCCAAAAGTTAACTTTTGTTCATAATCGACTTTTTACATCTTTGTTGACACATAGAGCATCATGGCCAACAATATCTGCTACTATTTTGGCAGCTTTAATCCAATTACCAGTGGTCATATGACTGTCGCCCGAGAGGCGATCCGTCAATTTGGGTTCAATCGGGTAATTTTTGTCCCGGTTTCCCAAGCGCCCCACAAAGACAGTAAACACTTTGCCCCTTTTGCAGATCGGTTTGAAATGCTTTACCAGGCGTGTAAACAGGACCCGCATTTTGCGGTATCTGATATCGAGAGTCGACTCTCACCCCCCTCCTATACAATCCAGACCTTGCGCCATTTAATGCCAACCTTTGACCAGAATTCATCCAGAATCCCATTTATCATTGGGGCGGATGCTCTCAATGCATTACCTGCCTGGAAAGAGGCTAGAGCGCTGGCCAGAAAGCTGGCATTCATTTTGGCACCTCGTGATTCTCAAACCGTACCAGCCAGCATGATGCTCGATAGAGAGTCTGTACCGCTGGACATTCACCGTATTCCAATGCAAGATATGCGCATTTCTTCCACTCAAGTCCGTAAGGCTGCTGCTCAAGGTCAACCACTGAAAAATCTGGTGCCTGCACCGGTTCTGGAATATATTACGAAAAAAGGCCTGTATGGTTTCCCGGTGAATGGATTCCGGGCAATGTGGAATCGGTTTTTAGTTCCCTTCAATCGATTGAGAGTATGGCTACATCGACGATGGGAACGAGTGAGGATTCTGCTGGATCGTCTCAATCAGAGGGGTTGCGACAACATCAGCGGCAAAGAGATCATCTGACCTGTGCCTTCCTGCCAGTTCATTTAGAAACTTCACCTGAAGTTCTCAGGCGAGGGGGCCCCGCAAAAGAGACTGATGTTGAAAAGCAGAGCACTTCACTAAATTCTACTGAAGCACCTTTGCAAGTAAACCGTTACTTGCTTCAGCCAAATTGACTGAAGTTGTGGCTTATTCCATTCAGCCGCACTCTATGGTTTTGATCAGAGCGAAGCAGGGATGACCTTAAGCTTTCTCCCGATCGAGGGTGCTCGCAGAAAAGGCTTTGGGTTTTCGATCGATTTGCTTACGCTTTGTCATTTTTCTGTCACTAAATTTTCATCCAAACATCACATAGGTATGTTTCTATACGCTTAGTAAGAACTGTTACTAGCAACCTGTGGGTATACCATGCGGACTGAGTCGCATGGGTGTCTTTTGATTTGCACGGATGACTAGCAAATGCCTGCTTCGCCTTGAAGGGGCCGTATTGTTTAGTGGAAACGAGCCCAAAATTTATGCTGTCTATTGCGCCCTATGCCTCCGCCATTTCCTACCCTCCCAAACATTCTGAGCCTGCCCGCCCATCTGTCCCGAAGCCTATCTCCGCCCATGAGGCAACACCGCTCCGCTTCGGGACTCTCCACCAAAAAGCGCTGCCCGGCAAGCACAAGCCCATCCTGCTCTCCCTGGATCTGGATCGTTCCCTGCTGAAATGGAAGCGTTACAACGAAACCATCGACATGGATGAATTCAACCGGGTGATTCGGTTGATTCACAAGCACCGGGATCATGTGACTGTGGCCGTCAATACCGCGCGCAGCCCGGACGCCATCAAGATGATTGGCCATTTGTTCAAGCATTTTCCGCTGGATTACCTGATCCTGCACGATGGCAAGATGCTGATTCCCAAAACTGACCCGGACATGCCCACCGATCAGTGGATATACTCCCTGAATGCGGAGGCAGCACATGATCGGGGCTGGCAGCGCGAAGTGGTTTGGCCCATTCAACGAGTGCTGGATATCCAGGATGAGGTCTTAAAACAAGAAGGCTTTATCCCGGATCCTCAGCAACCGCAACAAGGGGAGGCGGGTTGGTTACGGCTCAACTTGATCAAGCCGGACGGCAAACACCCACCCTATCGTATCCTGGGCTCCACCGCCGACATGATTAGCCCCATGCTGCTGGCGGAACCGCCGGAACTGCGACCGCATCTGCTGCAATATGCCAATGACATGGCGCGCAAAATGGTCGAGCGGATTCGGCGAGAGAATCTCCCTGCAGAACCGCACATTTATCAATGGAAATCCACCTGGGGTGATATGTTTCATGTTTTCGGCCCCAGTCGGCCGGGTATTCACAAGGCTTCCCCCATTGAATACCTGGTGCGGGAATTCGATCAGCCCAAGCATGTGGTGAGCGTGGGGGACAGCGGCAATGATCGGGAGATGCTGACAGCTCCCGGCTACCGGGATAAACACGGTCATGCGGTTACCAATACGCCGATCTATCACAACAACATCGGTCTTGAGGACACGCTGTACCGGGAGCTGGCCCCGAATCCAGAGGCCTATATCATTGCACCAGAGTCCTTTCAGGAGAACGCGCAGGCCGCCAAGTCCAGCCGGGATCTGCCGCACGCGCTGGGAGATATTCTGAATCAGAAAACATCCAAGCTACCCAAACCCCAAGGGACCCTATTGAAATTCGGGGCCGTTCAGCGTACCCGTCAGGCACGCGCCCAGGAAGGCCCCATGATCCGCCCGCCCAACTGGTATTTCCCCGAGAAATTCGTCACCTTGATGGATCTGCTGGCGGAGCGTGCCAATCTACCCAACGGCGCCCATTACATCGCCCGGGTCATGGGCAAACATCTGTTTGACGCCTGCCTGAATCGCAGCCCCTTTAAGCAAATCATGCCGCCGGTGACCGTCGCGGTGCAAGGCATGCACCATGGTCAGCCGGTTGCCACCCAAGTCACTTCCCTGCTAGGGCCTCAGCAGATTCTGGAAGCCTGGAACCGGGTGCTGGATAGCGCCAAAGATTCCATCCAAGTGGCACTGTACGATTTTGATCATATCGATGTGCCCGGCGGTCGCAACCCGGATGGGGCGGATTTCCATGCGCATTGGATGCTGCAACAGCAAGTATTGCCCAAAATTGTGGCAAAGGCCCGTGAATTCAAAAAACAGGGCGGGGGCCGAAAAGTGCAGGTTCTTCTGGATGCCAGCCACCAGGAAGAACGAAGCGCTTATGGCGGCGTGAAACGACGATCGATTAATAATGAAGGCATGGTGGCGGCCCTGCGCGAACTGGCCAACAAAGAGAACTTGCCCATTGAAGTGGTGCATTATCCCCGGGAGCTGGCCAAGCTCTATCATGTCAAGTTGCTGCTTGTAGACAGCCAGAAGGCCATCGTGGGCGGCATGAACATGAGCAATCATTCTCCGGCCAACTGGGATGCCTGCGTGCTGCTGGAAGGGCCGGAAGTGGCCAACTTGCAGACCCAAACCTTCAACCAGGATTGGGTGGTTGCCCGCTGTGTGGAGCAGTTGCAACAGCAATATCCGTGGAAACAAGTTGCCAAACAACTTTCCAAGTTGACGCCTAACGATTACAAACCCTTCATGGCGGAATTACCCCAGGGGGCCACGCCGGTTTCTCACCCAGCTATCCGGGTGTTGAACACCATTCCGGCCGAATACCAAGCCTTTGGGTTTCAGCCACGAGAAGAAATCGGGGACTATCTCAAGCAAACCTTCTCGGATCCCAAACTGCAAGAGGTGCTGGGCGAGCAGTTCGTGCTGACCCACAAGGGGTTGGTCCGGCAAATGGTGGAGCGTCATCAGCAAAACAACTTAAAGGTACGGCTGTTGCACTCGATGGGCGTCATCCGGCAATTCCCCTACACCCGCAAGGGGGTACACATGCTGGAAGAAACCGGCGGCAGCGAATTACTACGCTATTACCGGGAGAACCCGCACACCCAGGAACAACTGCATGCCAAGCTGCTGCTGCTAAAACGGTTGCAAGCCAATCGCAAGCCTGGCTGGGAGATTTTCATCGGTTCCAGCAATACCAGCAAGGTGGGTTTGGAAACCAACGTGGAGGCTGGTCGCCGCAGCGATTATCCCAACCGGGATGAAGTGTATCAGCGGGGCAACCGCGAGGTGGCACTGGTGATTGCTTCTGATAAGCTGGCCGAGCCCTATGTCAAGCAGTTTGATGTGGACTGGCAATACAGCGATCTGAAAATGCCCAACATGCTGGGCTCTGCCGATTTTGCCCGGCAAAACCTGGAAGGGATGCCTTCTCCCGAGGCTTTTGACGGCGATGTGTTTGAAGCCGTCCTCAGACAACTCGGCGCTTCGTCATCATCGCCGCAGCGACCCCATCTGCAATTCGGGAGGCGATGATGGTTCCCGTTTCATTCGTGCCTGTTCCAAAGACCCTGCCAATGCCCCAGCCAATCTGGCCCACGCCGGTTCAAAACAGGGGAGTCATCCCTATCCAGAGAGATGTGTTTCAGCCTGCTCTGCATTTTGGGATAGATACGGAAGCCAGCAAGGCCTATCACAAGAGTGACGCATTGGGTGATCATTATGAGCGCTATCACCCGGCCAACACCAACGTACCGCCTGCCCTGAATCATACCATTGTGAGTTCTGAGGCCCGGCGTGCTCACCATGCCCTGGCGGAGGAGCTGGAATTGTATATTGCCGGACGTGGCCACAAGTCCTTGAGCATTCCCTGGATCAGTCACCGTCTGCCCCTATCCGCCATGGAATACACCGTTTTTGACGTGGAAACCACAGGATTGGACAGTAATGCGCGGATCATTCAGCTGGCAGCCTCGCCGGTCAAAAGCAATCATCAGATGGATCACCAGCGCGATTTCTCCCAATTATTTCATCCGGGTATGATCGAGGGGACCGATCGACCTTTTCGGATTGAGCCCCAAGCCACCGCAATTCATGGCATTTCGCTGGAACAATTGGCCAACAAAAAACAAATTGCGGATTTACTGCCCGCATTGAGGCAGAACAACCAGCTTTCTATACTGGGAGACCGGCGGCTGCTGGTCGCCTACAATGCCCGGTTTGACGTGGGACGCCTGAATGAAGCCATCCGACTGTTTAACAAGATCCGACAAAAAAGCTCAGATAAAATTCCCGAGCTGTCCCCGGAGTTGGTTGTGGATCCTTTTGTGTTGATTCAGCGGCTTCACCCCTTTAATTCTCAGAAAAAGACCCTGGGAACCGTCTATAAGACGCTGATGGGCTGCGAGTTGCAGAACAAGCACGATGCCCAGGCCGATGTGGACGCCACGGTGGACGTGCTGAAATACGTATTAAAAGTGCTGCAAAAGCACGCTATTCCCCAGGAGTGGGGCAAATTGGCGGAAGCCCCTTTGCAGAAGCTGCATGGCCCGCAATGGGACCAGTTTTCCTCGATTGAAAAAGCCAGCCTGATTGCCGGTTACGTGGCCAAGCACCGAAAATTTTTCGAGGAGCGCTATCCCCAGTTTCTGGCGCGACCCATCCGAGCTATTGATGTGCTGCGCTTTCAGTTTGGACGGATGAGCTGTCATGATGGTCCGACTCCCCACTATCCGGTGTTTGATATCACGCTGGATCAGTTCGGTGTGGATGGCTGCAAGTACTGGGATGGTACGGACCGGTTGGATCTGGATCTGGTCCGCGAGGTCCGGCATGAGCGTCAGGAAGAGAACCTGGCCTTGCTGGTCCATCAGTTTAAAAAAGAGTTCCCCAAAAAATCCCTGGAAGGGCTGGTTCAGGAACTGCGGCAACTGGCCCGGCCGGACCTTACTGACCTCAAACAGCAACGGGCCTTTGAGCAGAAACTGACCCAGGAGATTCTGAATAGTATCGGCAAACGGATTGCTTATAAAATTCTCAAGCGAGAGCATCCCAAACCCGGTGAGCTTGCGCAGGCCAACCGGGCTTTTCTGGGTGAGCTAAAAAATTCCCTGGCGGATCTCTCCGAGGTGTTGATTGAAAAAAAGATGCGGCGATACATGGACCTTGCCCAATTCCCCCAGATGGAAGCGCATCTAAAGCCCTTGACGGAGCAGATTGTTGCGCAAACGGGCAAGGCATTGGACAAACTGAGCAATCGTTTTTTGTATGCTTACATTGATGTGGACCTGAACGCGCTAACCTCTCCGCCCAACGCACTTACGACCAGCAGCGACATGTTGATTGATCCGGCGGTGATCCAGGCCTATCAGGCCGCCAAGACAAAAGAGAAAAATGGCACCCCACTGATTTACCAGAACCCCGATCCGCACAAACGAGGCGTCTATCAACACCCCATTGAGGGAAATAGTCCGGTGCATGAATCCGGAGAAAATAAGTACCCGGTCGAGCAGGCCCTGGTGCTGGAACAGCCCTGGCTGGAGAAAATCCTGGATGGAGAGAAAACCTGGGAGATTCGAGGTGGCAACACCTATTTCCGGGGCTGGTTGGGCTTGATTGACCGCGATGCCCAGGATGATGACGGGCGGCGCTTGCTGAAAGGGATTGCATACCTGGATGCAGTCAAGGGGCCACTGAGTCGTAAAGATATTGAGAATAACGTGAAGCACCATCGGATTCCCAAGGCCTTCCTGGATTTCTACAGCGGCGTCCGTTATAAAAAGCCGTTTGCCTGGGTGCTGAAAGACGCACAAAGACTGGATCCTCCTATCCCCGTCCAGGTTCAAACCAACAAGGGCTCTTTTGTGAGCTTGCCGGAGGCCAACCGTAAAGCCTTGGCCAAGTTTGTACCGGCGCCTAAGGCGTGATGATGGTGATGAGCAAACGGCAGCAGGGTATGATCAGGCAGGAAAATTGAAATGGTACAAGCACTACGACCACGGGTTTATTTGGCGGGTCCGGATGTGTTTCTGAGGGATCCGCTTGCAATGGCCAATGCCAAAAAGCACATTTGCCAACAATACGGGTTGGAAGGCGTTTTTCCCTTGGATAACGCGATTGATCTCCAGAATCTATCCCCACCAGCCCAAGGGGTGGCGATCAGTCGCAGCAATGAGGAATTGATGCGCAGCTGCGATGCCGTGATTGCGAATATGACCCCTTTTCGAGGCCCGAGTATGGATGTGGGGACGGCTTTTGAAATGGGATACATGCGCGCCCTGGGCAAACTGGCTGTTGGTTACACCAACGTCAAAAGCAATTTTTTCAGTCGGGTAGCCGCTTTTATCCGGCAGTTTTTCAAGCAGCCTATCCGCAAGACAGAACCGCAGCGTTATGAGGACCCACTGGGTATGGCGGTGGAAAACCTCAACCTCACGGATAACCTGATGCTGGATGGTGCCGTAATGCACAGCGGGGGCCGAATCATCCGGGAGTCGGTACCCAGGCAGGGTCAGTATACGGCACTCACGGGTTTTGAGAAAGCGGTTCGGCTGGCGGCTGAGAAACTGACGAAACCCACCGGATAATGGTTCAAATCCTCAAATAAGCACCCCCTCCTGGTTTCCCTGAAGGGGGTTTCAGGATCTTTCGATCCCTATGCCTAGCATTGTAAGTTGACGACCCAAAAACCTAAATTACCTGATTAGGCCCTTTAGACCTAATCGATTGGGGACCTCTCAACTGATAACTTGCAAAGCGAGGCGGTATTGAATCAGGAGGAACAGTGGCCACCAGGCACTTTTTCCCAATTGCTCCGTTTACTTCGGGTTATGCGGAAATTTCCAGTTTGTCAGAACCCAGGCCGCTCTCATCGACAATTTTGCGCACCTTCTCGTCAACTTCAACCCTGGCCTGAACTTCATCCGGCTTTTGCCGACTTGGCTCCATCACTACCACGCCGTTCGGGAACACCGGCCGGGGCGAAGTCGGCTGATCCGCCAGATAGAGCAGCGTGGCCTTAAAACTGCCGGGATTGTACAGCCTGATGCGCCTGCCTGGAACTTCAATTTCCTGCCCGTCAATCAACTTATGTGTGTGTCCCAGTACCAGCCGTTCCGCATCCCGGGTGATCTCAGGATGTTCCTGGAAAAACTCTCGCGCTTTCTTGTGCTGGTTTTCGTCACTGCGCACATCCTTGGCCAATTTCTGGGTGATATGGGTCATCCATTTCTCGGCGGCCCATTGCCCGCGCTGAGTATCCAATAAAGGCAACAACGTATCTACCGCTTTTCGAACCGTCCATTGCCCCTGACGGTTCCTCAGGGTGGCCTCGGTCAACCCCCGGAGCTTAGCAGACGGCAGCAGGGCGGTGAACCGTTCCAGCGGCAACTCTGCCCGCACCCATGATTCAATCAGTTGTGCCAGGGCAATCGCCAAAATGGACTGTTTCTTGCGAGAGCCTAGTACCCTCTCCTCCTCGTTTATTGACCGCAGTTGTTGAAAGACCGGTGGAAAAATGGCTTCAATCGGCCGAATGTACTCCATGGACTGGATCATTTCGGACACCTTCCGGCAAGTCTGCTCGGAGTATCCCGCCTCTTTAAGCCGGGTCGGCAATTGCTGCACCAGCGGCTTCAACAGCAGAATATCCAACTCCTCACCAAAGCTGAGCTGCTCTTTTTTGTCCGGGGCGCAGCAGGAGGGATCGAACCGATCACCATGCAGGATAAGCGTTTTGGAGGACGCATGATAATAATGGTCATCATTCACGAAGGCAAATCGGCCTTTGGCATCCAAGGGTCTCAGCCGGCTGGTGATATATCGTTGGACCGCCTCGTCATCAAAAATGAACCGATCGTGGTTTCCCCGGCCATACAGAATGGTCACGTTTTTCAACTGTAAGAGCGCTTGAATCAGATTGACCGATCGGGGGTTTTTATCCAAAATGTCTTTCACCACTGCCATCACTTGGTTCCGGCGCGCAGCGATATTACGAGGATCGTCCTGGTTCCAGGAATCGGTCACATCCACGATATCGCCGTTCAGAAAAAGTGTGATTTCGGTCTTGGGGTGCGCTCTGGCATGAGACAATGTTCCGGATAGGAATTCCTCAAATTTTGCCCGGTGATCGCCGCCCGCTTCTGGGAGCGGGGGATGTTCATGGTTATTCAGATGGACATCTCCCACATCCAACAAACACCATCTCGCATTGGGATTCAGGCTGGCAAACGGCAGATCTGACTTCGTATGTAAACCGAAGCGAATTGTGCTTATGTCGTGAATCCCTTTCCGATTCAAGCAATCGGAAGCATAGGCCGTTCTGGCGGGATACGCGAAAGCTGGTAGCGCTTGTGAAATCTGCTTTGGTCCCGACTGCATTCTTCGGTATTCAATCTGAGTGCCTATATTTGACCGTGAAAAAATATTAGCGCTGGCATATAGCTGCGACATGTGAGGTTTCCTGGACTGCATGGAACGTTGTTATGGACATCTTTCCGCAAAAGAATGACATTTGAATGACCCGTTGATGACAAAATTGAGAACAAACCCTATGAGACTTCGAGAGCGCATGCATTAACCAGTCCCAACGAAGAGATACAGGCCAATGAGCCCGGTACACGTTGATACTCTCGATGGATTGGCACTGCCAGCAGTGTGTCATTCTATCGGAGTCATCCCGCTTTTTTGCGTGTCCATTCTCGAAGTCTAGTGTTCAATCCGATTCGGAGTCTTCGTTCCAAACCGGATTGTTTTCGGCTTCCGGGCTTGGGGTCGAGCCATTGATGAATCTTCAAGTTATCCAAGAGCTTGCTGACACAAGCATCCCAGGAAAAAGGCAGCACGTATTGGCGGCAATCCTCTCGGGTAATGCGTCCCTGCTGCAACTCTGTCCAGGCCTGCCGGGCTTTTAATTCCAGGTTCTTTCGCTCCAAATCAGGATTCTGATCACTGGTTTCAGCCAGATAGCCGACTTTGCACCCCGGTTCAATGACATCCTTGGGGCCGGTAATATTAAAGCTGGCTACCGGGATACCGCTGGACAGCGCTTCCAGCATCACCAATCCCAAGGTGTCGGTTTTACTGGGGAACACAAACACGTCGCTGGCCGCATAGACATCCGCCAGTTCCTGGCTGCCGCTTTTTTTGGGGCCGAGAAACACCGCATCCGGGTAGTGCTGTTGCATCTCCTCCAAGTTGATACCCACGCCAGCCGGTCCAACCACCAGCTTGGTTCCGGGCAGATCCGCTTGCAAGAATGCCTCGATGTTTTTCTCCTTGGAGACACGTCCAACATACAGAAAGAAAGGTGATTTCAGATCAGCGAAGGTTTTGGGAGGCTTGGAATTCTGACTGTGCAGCGCCTGATATGCTTCCGGCAAGGGCTGCTGCTTCCGATAATCGGTTCGCTGCTTATCGGTCATGGGCTTGTATAAATCCGTGTTCACTGCCGGAGACCAGAGCTTCAGGTTTTTAAACCCCTTTTGTGCCAGGCTATCCAGCATGGACTGGGTGGTCACCAGCACTGTTTGGGCACTGTTGTGAAATTTTTGGAGCAACTGATAGGTCAGATGGGGCGGAATTCCAAGGAAGGCTTTCATATATTCGGGCCACTGGGTTGTATAGTTGGTGGTGAAAGGGATGTCGTGACGCAGGCAGTAATTCCGGACGGTCCAGCCCAAGGGATCTTCCGTCAGGATAAACACCCGGTTGGGTTTGAAGGCTTCTATTTTTTGTTTCATCTGGAAAGGGATGGCGCAATCCTGTCCGGGGTAGAACGAGGGGAGCTTGGGAAACTGTCCCGGATGGAAAACCTCCACTTCATAGCCCCGGTCTTTGAGCCTTTTATAGGTTTCTGCCGCCGTGGTGGCGACACCGTTAATTTTTCCCCAGGTCCCAGTGACAATCAGAACCCTTTGCCCATCCGGGATGGTGTTCGAATGATATCCGGCGAAGCGGAGTAGTGGCCGAATTGGTTCTTTTCTGAGAGCCTGCTGGTTGCGCCTGCTAGCTGGAATCATGGCTGGGATCATGGTTGGGTTCCTGTCGTTCATATCACGCTGAATGATTTGCCGGGATTCAGGCCGGCAATCGGGCTATCACCACAGAAGCGTCCGTGTCGAGCGAGCAGCAAAAAATCACCCCAGCATCCTGTTGTCTGGGCCATCGTTTAATGGGGCGCTTCCATGAATAAAAGACCACGCTTGGGTGACAGTCCGATGACACTTTCGTGAAATTTCAGTGACAATCCGGACTGCAATGGCAACCTGCTGATATTCTGTTTTTCGCGCCATCGTCTCTGCCCGCCTCTGAAAACAGAACCATTACACAAGTATTTGTTGTATTAGGCTAATTGTAGATTTTTTAATTTGAATAAAATTGTTTAGCCATAAGGGCTGCCTGGGTTCGGTCTCGGACATCCAGTTTATGGAGAATCGAATGGACATGGACCCGGACCGTTCCGGGGGAAATGCATAGCATATCCGCGATTTCACTATTCTTTTTACCTTGAGCAATCAGGCCTAGTACTTCCTGCTCCCGCTCCGTCAGTGTTTTGAGAGTTTCAGTGGGGATATTCAATGTTTCGCCCGCTAATGGTTCCGATTTGACATATCGGCTCCGGAAGAGTTCAGCGACAGCGGCATCCACCCAAAACGTGCCCCGGTAGACTTCTTCAATAGAGACAATCAGTCGTTCGGTAGAAACCCCTTTCAGACAAAAGCCGTCTGCCCCCGCATCCATAATCTGGTTGACGGTTTTCGATTCAGTATGCGAGGTCAGAGCCAACACCTTAATCCCCGGCAGGCGTTTCTTGATCTCTTGAGTTGCTTCGATACCAGTCATGACAGGCAATCCGACATCCATTAGGATGAGGTCTGGCTTTAATACTTCTGCTTGAACGAGAGCCGTTGCCCCGTCTTCACAGGTGCCCACCAGATCCACCGTTCCGGATTTTTTAAGCGATGTGGTCAAGCCGATACGGAAAATCTCATCATCTTCAACCAGTAAAACACGAATCATGCCGTTACCTTCTCCCGAGCGGCAGGCAGGGTAAAAATGAACAGGCAACCATTGGGCTGAGCGCTTTCAGCCCAGATTCGCCCCTGATGCGCCTGGATGATCTGACGGCTCAGATAAAGGCCAAGCCCGGTTCCGATGACTTGCCGGTCCCCATCGGAGCGATAAAAACGGTGAAAGACGTTTTCCAGATCTTGGGACGATAAGCCAGGGCCAGTATCCTGGATTTCCACTCGGATCTGATTACTATCCTGGCCGAGGCGAACGGTGATTTTGCCTCCAGTCGGAGTGTAATTGAGAGCATTATGAATTACATTGGACAGGACTCTTTTGAGTTGCAACTCTTCCCCTCGGATCGGGGGCGGGCTTTGCTGGCATATGTAATCAAGCTGGATGCGTCGCTCATGGGCCAGATATTGCAGCTCGGTTAGCACATCCGCTATAAGATCATCCATATTTACCAGGGTCATCTGAACATCCACCCCGAGATTATCGTTCCTATAAACATCCAGCAGGTTCTCAACCAAAGCCAGCTGTCGTTCGTTGGTTCTTTGTAGGGCTCCCAACACTTCTTGCTGCTCTTCCGTTAAGGGGCCAAAAGTACCATCCTGGAAATAGTGAAGCGTCTTCTGCTCACCCAGCAAGGGGGTTTTCAAATCATGAGTCAGCGTGGCGATCAAGTCTTCTCGCACCTTGGCAAGATTTCGCTCTGTTTCAAGCAATCGTTCCTGGATCTGAATCTGCTCTTGGTACTCGATATAGCGCAGCATGAAAAAGGCGGAAATCAGAATGGAGATGGCTGCCAAGGATCGGTTAAATAGAACGGACGGGATATGTAGTACCGGCTGAGGAATCACCATATTCAGCAGTGTGGCAGCTACAGCAAGGGCTAACAAGATTTTCGCAATTCCAGGACGCAGGAAGGATACGGAAACCAGGATCGGAAATGCATACAGGTAAGCCGGGACATATTCAGGCGGGGTAGAGAAGTCAAAGACAGCAATCAGCACAAAAGTCACGACAATGATTGCCCAGCGCATCCTGGGACTGACCTTGAAGAGGTTTTCAAAGCTGAAAAACGGCATCTGATTGTCTTTGGTTGGTACCGGCATTGTACCGCCTCGCCTATGCAATGAATCTATATCTCCAGATATATCTTTGGCCTAAACGTCAAAATATACCTTTAAAACCGGTCAAAGTAGCCTGATAATGCCCGTAGTTTATATAAAACAAGCCGAATCCTGAACACAACGTTAAGGTGGGAAGCGCCGAGACGGAGTGGTGGCTACAGGAGCGGAGGACCCAGAACCAGGACAACCTTGCCGGGGCGAATTTCCACCAGGAATAAGGGACCTTTCTCCCTGAGCCCGTCAGCTAACTTCGTAGGCGCTGAAAGGAACATCATGATTACGGTTCAAAATGCGGAACAGATGAAATGCCGGATAGCCGCCGAAAATTGGTACGGCAGAAACAGCTATCGAGCCTTCCAAAGGCCACTGGTTTCCCCTGCGAGCATCCCATCAGCGGCTGTGAGAGCAAAGCCTTGGTCATTTGAGACGATGTTGATGCTGGCCGGCAGTGTGGCGAGTCTGGCTACGGCTGTGTTGGCTTTAGCCAAGCACAGGGCGAGATTATAGACAGGGAGTGGAAAGAAGACCATGTGTGCTTTTGTTATTTTTTGCCACCCGCATCAAGAGGGGATATCGTCATGACGATGCTGCTTGCATTGGGGTTGTTTATTG
This sequence comes from Coleofasciculaceae cyanobacterium, assembly GCA_036703295.1. Lineage (GTDB taxonomy): Bacteria > Cyanobacteriota > Vampirovibrionia > Vampirovibrionales > Vampirovibrionaceae > DATNPJ01. The sequence goes on from DATNPJ010000037.1 coordinate 25,675, forward strand.
CCTTTTTTATTGGACTGCTGGGATTTATCCGCTTTTGTGAGTGGGTTCTATCGCGGCGGGAAGTGACATCATAATGGCCACTATTTTGCTTACACTAACGATTCTTGGTTTATCGGTGTACCTCACCGCCGTCATCCTCTATCCGGAGAAGTTTTAAATGTTTTCCTGGATGTATCTGGGCCTGTTTCTGGCAGCAAGCCTACTTCTGACCATCTTGCTGGGCCGCTATATGGCTAAAGTGTTTGATGGGCAGCCGACGCTGCTAACCCCCATCCTGGCTCCGCTTGAAAAACTGATTTTACGAATAGCAGGCATCCCAAACACGGAGTCTCAGCACTGGACCCGTTATGCTCAGGACTTGGTCCTGTTTAATCTGGTCTGCGGGGTCATTACCTTCTTGATTCTATGTTTTCAGCACCTCCTACCGTTGAACCCGTTGAAGCTGGCCGGGATGGAACCCTGGCAGGCATTCAATACCATATGCAGCTTCGTGACCAATACCAACTGGCAAAGTTACTCCGGCGAAGTTTCCCTCACCAACCTGTCCCAGATGCTGGGCATTACCTTTATGCAAGTGGTCGGGGCTGTTTCCGGGGTGGCAGTGTGTGCCGGTTTCCTGCGGGGGCTGACCAACCGCCCTTTGGGTCACTTCTATCAGGATTTCACCAAAGCGCTGCTGTATGTGTTTCTGCCGGTGATGGTGGTGGGCAGCCTGTTCTTTATGTCCCAAGGGGTGCCCCAAACCCTGGACCAGCAAACCGTAGTCCGCACCGTGGAAGGGGCCACCCAGAAGATTGCGCTGGGTCCGGTGGCCTCGCTATTAACCATCAAGCAGGTCGGCACCAATGGCGGCGGATTTTTCAACGCCAATTCGGCGCATCCGTTTGAAAACCCCAACCCGCTGACCAACTTTGTGGAAATCATGCTGGAACTCTCCATCCCCATGGGCCTGGTCTACATGTTCGGGCTCTGGCTAAAAGACCGCAAGCAAGGCTGGGTCATCTGGAGCGCCATGATGAGCATGTTCCTGGTTTTTTTGTGGGTGGGGCATGCCTTTGAACAAGCAGGAAATCCCATCCTCACCCATCTGCCGGGCACCTCTCTTTCGGTCGATCAGCACGCCACCGCCCTGCAATCCGGCGGCAACATGGAGGGCAAAGAGGTCCGCTTTGGCATTCTGCCGTCGATGTTGTTTACGGTGGCCACCACCGGCACCTCTTCGGGCGCGGTGAACAACATGCATGATTCGCTCACCCCGATTGCCGGGATGGTTCCCATGGCGGACATGATGCTCAACATCATTTTTGGCGGGGTCGGCGTCGGCCTGATGGGCTTCCTGCTCTATGGGATTATTGCGGTCTTCCTCACCGGGCTGATGGTCGGCCGGACCCCGGAGATCTTTGGCAAGAAAATCGAAAAGCCGGAAATCGTGCTGGCCTCGATTGCCATCCTACTGCACCCGCTGATTATCCTGGTACCCACCGCCATTGCCGCCACCAACGATTTTGGCTTGAGTTCGCTGAACAACGCCGGACCCCATGGCTTGAGTGAGATTCTGTATGCCTACACTTCAGCAGCGGCCAACAACGGCTCGGCGTTTGCCGGGTTGAATGCCAACACGCCCTGGTACAACATTTCCATCGGGCTGGTGATTCTGTTAGGGCGCTATATTTCCATCATTGCCCTGTTGGCCATTGCCGGATCCCTGCTAGCCAAACCCAAAGTGGAGCCCGGCCCCGGCACCCTCAGGACGAATACCCTGCTGTATGGAGCCGTCTGGCTGGGTGTGATTCTGATTGTAGGCGCACTCACCTTTGTGCCGGTGCTGGTGTTAGGCCCTGTTGCTGAACATCTCGCCATGCTGCGTGGAAAGCTTTTTTAGCCGATTTTTTAACACTTGGCGCGGGTGTTACGTAGGAGTTGTAAGCAATGACACCGATTATCAATCCTCAAAAAAGTATCGAATCCTTCACAGTGCCCCGTGGTGAGCGCAAGCACAAGCCTCCGGCTTCCAATCAGCAAATGATATACCGGCAGGCTTTTACAGGCATGTTCACCAAGCTGGATCCCCGCCTCATGGTGAAAAACCCGGTGATGTTCGTGGTGGAGATCGGCTTTCTCCTCACGCTGGCCATGTGTTTCAACCCGCACCTCTATGGACACACCAGCATCAGCCAGGGATATGTGATCTGGGTGACGATGATTCTCTTTGTGACCTTGCTGTTTGCCAACTTTGCGGAAGCCTACGCCGAAGGCCGGGGCAAAGCTCAGGCGGATACGCTGCGAAAAACCCGTTCGACCACTCAGGCTCGGGTGATTCTGCCGGATGGCAGTGAAAAAATGGTGGGAGCCAGTGATTTGCGAGCGGGGAATGTCGTCCGGGTGGAGGCGGACGAAGTGATACCGTCTGATGGGGAAGTGATTGAGGGGATTGCATCCGTCGATGAGTCGGCCATTACTGGCGAATCCGCCCCGGTGATTAAAGAGCCCGGCACGGACATTGCCAGTTCAGTCACCGGCGGTACCAAGGTTCGCTCGGACTGGCTGCTCATCCGGATTACCACCAATCCCGGCGAGAGTTTTCTGGACAAAATGGTGGCCCTGGTTGAAGGGGCCAAGCGTCAGAAAACCCCCAATGAAATTGCGCTGACCGTTTTGCTGGCGGCTTTAACACTTGTTTTCCTGATGGTCTGCGTGACCCTGGTCTTTTACGCTTACTATTCCAAGGCTTCCATTGATGTGGCGACCTTGATTGCGCTGCTGGTCTGCCTGATTCCAACCACCATTGGGGCGCTGCTCTCGGCCATCGGGATTGCCGGAATGGACCGGGTGAGCCGCTTCAATGTCATTGCCATGTCCGGCAAGGCAGTCGAAGCCTCCGGCGATGTCGGCGTATTGATTCTGGATAAGACCGGCACCATCACCCTGGGCAACCGGCTGGCATCCGAGTTTTTGCCCGTGCCGGGAACCACATTGGAACAGTTGGCGCAGGCGGCTGCTTGTAGCTCCATCGGTGACACCACGCCGGAAGGAAAATCCATCTTGGATCTGGCCAAGAGGATGGGCGTGGGGAATCTGGAGAACCCCGAAAACACCACCTTTATCGAGTTCTCGGCAGAAACCCGCAGTAGTGGGGTCGATCTACCGGATGGAACTAAACTGCGCAAGGGAGCGACCGATGCTATTAAACGGTTTATAACGGACCAAGGTGGGAATTGGCCGGTGGAAGCCCAAGCCCTGGCCGAGCATGTGGCTCGCCAAGGAGGAACGCCCTTGGTGGTGGCTCGGAATAACCAAGTTTGCGGAGTGGTGCATCTGAAAGACATTGTGAAACCCGGCATGAAAGAACGCTTTGACCAGATGCGCATGATGGGCATCCGCACCGTCATGTGTACCGGGGATAACCCGATTACGGCTGAAGTCATTGCTAAAGAAGCCGGGGTGGATGATTTCATTGCCGAAGCCAAGCCGGAGGACAAGATTGCCACCATCAAGAAATATCAGTCTCAAGGTTTGCTAGTGGCCATGACCGGAGACGGCACTAACGATGCCCCAGCTCTGGCCCAGGCGGATGTGGGCTTGGCCATGAATTCCGGGACTCAGGCCGCTAAAGAGGCGGCAAATATGATCGATTTGGATTCCGATCCCTCCAAGCTGATTGATGTCGTCTCCATCGGCAAGCAGCTTCTGATTACGCGAGGAGCACTGACCACCTTCAGTGTGGCCAATGATATCGCTAAATACTTTGCCATTATCCCGGCCATTTTCGTGTCGGCCATTCCTGCCATGAAGGCGTTTGATATCATGGGGCTGGGCAGCTCGGATAACGCCATTCTCAGCGCCTTGATCTTCAACGCCATTATCATCCCGTTGCTGATTCCGCTGGCCCTGCGGGGGGTCCAATTCAAACCCATGAGCGCCGATCAATTATTGACCCGGAACATGTTCATGTATGGTCTCGGGGGTATTATCGCCCCGTTTATCGGGATTAAATTGATTTCTCTTTGCCTGAATCTGTTCGGGCTGTAAAAAGCAGCCGTTTGGCTGTTTTGATTGGGCTCGATGATCACAAGACAAATTTTCAGGAGGCTCCATGTTCACCGCAATTCGTTTTACCATCCTAATTCTGACTCTGGGTGGTATCCTCTATCCCTTGGCCATGACGGGGCTGGGACAAGTGCTTTTTCCGCATCAAGCCAATGGCAGTCTCACCCGGCTATCCAGCGGGCAGGTGGTTGGCTCTGAACTGTTAGGGCAGGCCTTTGCCAAGCCGGAATACTTTCATCCTCGGCCTGCCGTGAACGGTTATGACGCCAGCAACTCAGGCGGTTCTAACCTAGGGGCCACTAGCAAGAAGCTGATTGAACGATTGAGCCAGGATGCCGCCGCTTACCAAAAGGAAAACCAGCGCAATCAAGCGATTCCGGTCGATGCGGTGACGGCTTCAGCCTCCAACCTCGATCCACATATCAGTCTGGCCAATGCCTTAGCACAAGCCCCTCGGGTAGCCGCTGCCCGACATTTAAGTGTGGCTGAAGTCCAGCAACTGATCTCCCGCCATCAAGAGTACCCGCCGTTGGCGGAAGCACCTTATGTGAATGTCTTGATTCTCAATCTGGCCCTGGATAAACAAGGAGCCCTTCAACGTCATGGGTAAGATACTGGAAGGGGATTTTCTTTTGCAACAGAAGCCAGCGATCAAAATCCGCAATCGCCATCTGAGCCGGCTGCTCCAACCCATCGGGTTGGGAGTGATTTTGCTAGCTAGCATGCCAGCGGCCATGGCGCAGCAAACCATCTTCAACGTGCCGTCTGCGGATGTTACGCCGAAAGATCACATTTATCTGGAACATGAGTCCCAGTTCAAACCTTGGCGGCCCAATGCCTTCTGGCTGGGCACCCACTACACCGCACTGGGGATTGGCCATAATACCGAGTTGGATATGACCCTCGGCAATGTGAGTGCGCCTGCTTCCGGAAACATACTGCTGGACCTTGGTTTTAAGTCCAATGTGCCGATTCTGCCTCGCAAACTGCCTAAGCGGGAACTGAAGCTAACAGCCGGAACTATCGTCGCGGTTTCATTGCAAGGGCAAGGCGTTGGTAATTGGTCCTATGCACACTTGAGCGGCCGGGTTCCCAAGCTGAACACGCGCATCACTGCCGGAGTGAACGCCGCAACGACCGTGTTTTGCGGTCGAGACATGGTGGGCTTTATCGGGGGGTACGAGCAGCCAATCACCAAGCGATTCAGCCTGATCGGGGATTGGTTCTCGGGCACCCATGCCAATGGGTATTTCATCCCTGGCTTCAGCTATGTCATCACCGGACCCACTACCCTGTTTGTCGGCTATCAGATCCCCAATACCAAGCGGGTGGGACCGCAAGGCTTTGTTGTTGAACTGTCCACGCTGGTACCAACCCGGAGGGAGGCAAATGAGCCAAAACCAGCCACCCCCTGAGCCAATCCCAAACCAGCTACCAGCCAAGGAGTTGCTGGAAGGAATCTTAAACGCGGCCCATCACCGGGGGCATCATAAGATTATCATCGGGGCGGCACCAGGCGTGGGCAAGACCTACCGAATGCTCCAGGAAGCCCACAACCTGAAGCGCATGGGGGTCGATGTGGTCGTGGGCTATTTGGAACCGCATGGACGCGCGGAAACCGAAGCCCTCCTGGAGGGGCTGGAGGTTGTTCCGCGCCAGAAAATCCCCTATAAAAGCATCCTGCTGGAAGAGATGGACAAGAACGCCATCATCCAGCGGCGTCCCAAGACCGTACTGGTTGACGAGTTAGCCCACACCAATGTGGCAGGCAGTGAACATCCCAAGCGATACGAGGATGTGGAAGATATTCTCAAAGCGGGCATCAGTGTGGTTTCTACAGTCAACATCCAGCACATTGAAAGCCTGAATGATATTGTGACCCGTATTACCGGCATCCAGGTCAATGAGCGGGTGCCGGATTCCATCATCGATGCCGCTGATGAGGTGGTGTTGGTGGATATTTCGGTGGAGGAACTGCAAGACCGGCTGAAAAAAGGCAAAATTTACGCCAGGGAGAAAATCGAGCAGGCCCTGAACAACTTTTTCAAGAAAGGGAATCTGGTCGCTTTGCGCGAGCTGGCTTTGCGGGAAGTGGCCAATAGCGTGGAGGAACAGGCGCAGAGTGATGTGCTGGCATGCCCGCTGGAACCGACCGGCGTGCATGAGCGGATTCTGGTCTGTATCTCTACTCACCCGGATGCGCAGCGCCTGATCCGTCGGGGTTATCGGGTGGCGGATCGCATGTGCGGCGAGTTGATCGTCCTGTTTGTGAAGCTCAAGGGGAAGAAACTGTCGGATGAATATACCCGCAGTCTGGCCAAGCACGAGGCACTGGCCAGGGAATTGGGTGGTAAATTCCTGGAAGTGACAGCGGTGGATATTGCGGATGCGATTGTCGATATTGCTAAGGAGCAGAAGATTACGCAGATTATTGTGGGGGAAAGCCTTCGGGAACCAGGCCTGCTCAGCTTTTTAAAACCTGCCTTGCCTTATCAGATCTTTGAGAAGACCAACCACATTGATGTTTATATTGTGGCCACAGGGCGAGAATAGGGGCTATTGTGTGTTGAAAATGACACAATAGTTGACTCAAGCCAAATCAAGAGCGTGAATGTCCGCTGTTCACAATGATTGATCAGATTAGCTACAACAACAAAAGCCCAGGTAACAGTGGTCTTCTCCCCAAAAATCGGGCCAGAGATAGTGAGAAATCAGGGATTCAAAGTGGTACGCTTTTCGGTTCAAGACCATATTTTTAAACTTGTGACAAATCAAGAATGCACCAATAAAACTTCTATGTACGGACGAACTTCAACAAGGACCTAGTATCCCCATCATCCGCCGCCCTTAAAGCCAAGACGTAGGCCTTGCGGATTTCAGAGGCTTCAACCGGACTACCTTGCCCCCAAGTAAAACGTGGTTGTCCCATGTGTTTCAACAGGATATCCGTCATCATGCGGGCCAGGCGCCCGTTACCATTGGGGAAAGGATGAATCCAGACCAGCTTGTGATGAAATCGGGCGGCAATTTCATCTGGCGAATAGGTCTGATGCTCAATCCAGTATTGCGTGTTTTCTATTAAGGTGCGGAGTTCACTTGCAATTTGCCAGGAACTCACACCAATATTACGAGCTGTTTTGCGAAATTGCCCGGCCCAACGCCAGACATCCCCGAACATACGCTTGTGCAGGTTTCGGATGAAACGTTCGGTCAGGATTTCCCTGTGATTCCGACTAAACGCCCATTGCTCAGCCGCAAGAATGTTTTCTTGTTCGGCGGCATTCAACTCACTGCGTAGCGCAATCCAGGTCGGTATCAGACCCTCTTGCTCTTCTTCAGTCAGAGGGGTTGCGGCATCATCGGCAGCGAAGAGCTCCTCCATTACGGTTCATCCCAAAGTTTACGCGGGGAATCCTGCAGGATTTTTTCGGTCAGTTTATGGAACTGCGCTGCTAGTTCTTTGCCTTTGACCGATTGCTCTTCAAGGGACATGGTATGCCTAGTTTGATCCATAATAGCTCGGGCTTTATCATAGGCCCGGAATTCGACGATTTTCATCAGGCTCAGGTCGTCTTTCGGGACCAGTGCGTATACCAGCTGGCAATCCATGGCATCAGCCACTCGATACAGCGTATTTAAGGTCAAAGCGCCGGACAGCTCGCCTTTTTCAATGGCGACGACCCGGCTTTGAGGCACTCCAAGCCGCCTAGCCAGTTGCGTGCTGGACATCCCCAAGGCATCCCGAATCGCCCGAATCCATCCTTTCAGGGGGCGTGTAAAGGTCATAGGAGAGCCTATTTGGGCAAAGCGCTCATCCAGATGGCGCCGGGCGGCTTCATAATTACGAGCCATACTATCACCTATAAGTTATAAATCGTGTTCAATATTATCATATATAAGTGATTGTTTCCAAGGAAATCTATAATAAATAGATGATAGAAAATCCTGTCTGTGATTAGAGATGACAAGAATCGTTGACTTCTACCAAATCCAGAGCGTGAATGTCCACTGTTAACAATGACAGAGGTTACGAAGGCCCGACGTAGCGCGTGTGGAGTGACTTTCACCTCCGCCCGTCGGCCTATTTTCTCAAGCCGGTGACCGTGTCCCTTTGCCGTATGCTATTACTGAGAGTTAGATTCAGGAGGGACAGGGATGCGTTACAAAGCATACGGACAGAGAAACTTTCTGGATGAGATGCTGGACGCAAGCCGGGGCAAAAAGAAGCCCAAGAGAGATTTCCTAACCGAGGTAGATCATTACATTGACTGGAGCATTTACCGCAAGCCCTTGGAACGGTCTTTCAATCAATCCACGTATGGCCCCGAAACACCAAGGAGGCCAGCCACAAAATGGTGAATATTTGTAACAAGGCCAAACCAACAGAACAATCTTTCTCTTTGAGGCGCTTTATTCCCTCAGTTTCCTGTTAGTTACTCAGGAAATTCAGTAAATCAATTCGTGGGTTTTAGTGTTTACAAATCGCATGCAAGCAGGAGATATCCGAATCGTGCCGATTTCAGGTTCCGGCTTTTTCCAACCGACTGATCATCGTTTCCCAGCGAAACATCCGGCTCCAGGCAACCAGCACCCCGCTTCGCCTTCTATCCAGAAATGCCATGAGCCTTTGACCTTCGGCAAAACCGTAAAACCCGCGCTCGGGAAGTTGGCCGGCGCACTCCTAGCAACGTCCGCTGCAGTGCTTACCCCCTCAGCGGTCCACGCAGAGCAGCAACCCAGCAATCCGAAAGCAGCGGAGATTGTTCCGCAGCCGAAAGCAGAGGACACCATCTGGCAGAAGGTCCGGAACGCCGTTAAGCAGGGCATCGATCCGTTCACGGTGACTACCCAGGCGGAACGCAACAAGATTGCCTGCCAGGATGACGGCGCGCCAACGCCGGAACCGCCAACGACGGCCAGTGCCGCCAGTTTGGCCAAGTATATGACGCAACGTGCGGTTTTGATTGGAGACAATCCGTCTGCAGTGGTTTTACCGCCCGATGCCCCGCCGGCGCCGCTCAATTACAGAACCGGCAACTTTATTGGTAGCGGCTGGACCTGTATTTCCACTCCCGAGAAAACCGAGGTCGGCACCAACCGGCATGTAGTTGAAGATGCCCTGAAAGATGGGGGCACCATCACCGTCACCATGCCGGATAAGCAGACCTATGAAGCGGAGGTGGTGGGCAGTGACCCGAAGCGGGATTTTGCCTATCTTCGCCTCAAGGATACGAAAGGGCTTGTTTACCCAACGGTTCATTTCACGCCCGACACTAATACGATCCAAAAAGGGGATTACGTCGCCACCATGGGTAATCCGCAGCGATTCAAAGAAAGCTTCTCGGATGGCCGCGTCAGCTTTTCCAACCGGCCTGGCGACATCGTTCCTAATGTGGCCGTGCCGTTACTTCAAATCACCGCTCCATTCACCCTTGGCAGTTCCGGCGGGCAAGCCGCAAACCTCAAAGGGGAAATGGTGGGCACCAATACCGCAATCAGGCCCGGCAATGGCGACATCGGCTTTGCCGTCAGTGCAAATGCTTCGGCCGACGGCTTACTGGCGATCCGATTGAACGAAGAATTCGGCCTCCCCAACCAGCCCTTGCAGCTCGGCCTCACATACAACTTGGACACAAATGACGCGATGCGTGCCGAACTGGCCTACGCCGAGAAGAGTTTACCCACCGTACGGAATGCATTGCAGTATATTGAGCGCGAACTGAAACAACTGAACAGCAAACGGGCCCCGAAAAGCATTCCACCTCAATATCGGGCGGCACTGGAAAAAGAGACCCCGAATCTCAGCACAAAACCGCTGCATTCACAGCTGAAACTGTACAAGGAGCGCCTAGAGTCGGAGAAAGAACAGCATCAGGATTTCCTGAACAAGTTTGAACCACGACTGGAAAGGGATCGGGCTGCTTTACAAACCCTGGAACAGAATCGGGCGCCTGGGACCACCGACGGGCTCGTCGTTGATGAAGTGGTAAAAGGCGGTCTGGCGGAGCAGTCGGGCATTCCCGCCGGGGCGGTCCTGACCCATGTGAACGGCCAGCCGATCACCGCCGCCAATGCCCCACTTCTGATAACAAGCCGCTTTAACTGGCAGCCAACCGAGATCCGGTATGACTTTCAGGGCAAGTCCCAAACCGTCATCGCGAATCCAGACGGCATCCGGAATGCCCTGTCGGCCAAGAAGGACAGCGCCAAGCCTTAATATCCAGTACCATGTGTCGATTCAGACAAAGAACGTTGACTTCTGCCAAATCAAGAGCGTGAATGTCCCCTGTTAGCAATAACAGAAAGGGCATTTTTCCATGAAAAACAAGTTCAGCCTTGAAGAAGCAGGGCGGGCCTATCTGGATCATCTGGCCAATAAGGGCAAAAAGGCGGGAACGCTCTACACTTACGGTCAAGATCTGAAGCTGATTCAGGCCTATTTTGGGGCCGATTGCCAAGTGAGCGAGATCAAAGTGACCCAGGTCGGCAAATTCTACAAATCTGACGGGCTTTTAACGCTCACGAACGGAAAAGAGCGGGCTGAAAGAACCATCACAAAGACCGTGCGCTTCTTTCGCCTGATGATGACCTGGCTCTTTGAACAAGGCGCGATCAAAACCCTGCCCTTGCCGCAAAAGGAGCCTGTCTAGCTAACTGTTTAGCTGTAGCTCAAGCCTTTTGATGAATTCAGGGAACGGGATGCCAATCGCTTGGCAAAAGTGCCTGGCTTCAATCAAATCCAGTCTCCTTTCACCCCGTTCGCATTTACTGACAAATGATTGAGTTTGCTTTAGAAGACTGGACAGCTCTTCCTGAGTAAGTCCAGCCTCTTTCCTTACCTGCCTGAGCAAGTTGAGGAAAGTCTGATAATCGTTTGAATAGATTGATTTTTCCATCGCTAAAGCCAACTCAGCCGTTGACCCTAGCGTAAAGTCGATTATAGAATAGTCCAAAATAGACTATTTAGGCCCTCCATCTCCCTGCGCTCCCTTGAAAGCAGTCAGCTTGCTCAATACAAACAAATAACAGGAGTAACCCTTACCGATGACTTTGAAGCCTAGAGATTCATGGAGACAAGCCTTTGGAGGATCGTCCGTGAGTTATCAGCAGCAGCCAAGCACTACGGACAGCCTTGTTGGCTGCTTGATTGTCATTTTAATTATCTTTGGTGGTTTCTATTTCTACCTGGACAGGTTTGTAGCCGATCATTCGGGAGAAAAAGTGGCCAAGGCCCAGGAACTGGTTCAATCGATTCAGGCTGGAGGAGATATACCTTTACAGCTCAAGGAGCTGGAAATGGCATCCTAAAAGTGATCCGTTTTTAAGCAAAACGGCGATCAAAAAGTGATCCACCCTCTCCGGGGTCGGTTTTGGTATGACCAAGGCCGAAGTCGAGAACCGGAGAGGCAGGCCGAGGTGAAAAGCGTGTAC
>DATNPJ010000003.1:0-25761 GCA_036703295.1 Coleofasciculaceae cyanobacterium
GATCCGGTAACGAACCCAAAAGCCTGGAACAACCATGTTGTTCTTGGGGATGTGGCAGAAGTGGTCTCGGGAATTACAAAAGGGCGAAAAATAAACGGCGAAAAGACCCGTGAAGTACCATACATGGCGGTTGTCAATGTACAGGACCGGGCGCTTAATTTGGACCTCATAAAAACCATTGAAGCGACAGAGGACGAGATTTCACGTTATCGCCTTCAGCAGAATGACCTCCTTCTAACCGAAGGCGGCGATCCAGACAAGCTGGGCAGAGGTACTTTATGGAATAACGAGCTTCACGAAAGTATCCACCAAAATCATATTTTCAGAGTTCGGCTGAAGTCAGCAGATTTAGACCCTGTATTCCTAAATTGGCTAATTGGTAGCAACAGAGGTAAACAGTACTTTTTACGCTCTGCCAAGCAAACTACAGGTATTGCTTCTATTAATATGACCCAGCTTCGTGGCTTTCCGCTTTTGATACCACCGATAGAGCTTCAGAAGGAATTTAAAGCTCGTATTTCAAGTCTGGATGTTCTTAAAAACTCATACAGTTCAAGTTTGACCAAGTTTGAATCTCTTTTCTCCTCCCTTCAGCAGCGTGCCTTCCGGGGGGAGCTTATTGGCGGGCGGGAGGTAGCTCAGCTATAATAGTGGGTTAACTTATTGCGTGGATAGGATCCCTCATGTCTCAGTTTGCGTTTCTTCAGGCGGAATTTGCGGAAATCTTTGAACACGCCCGCAAGGCGGAGATGCTGGCGCTGTCCGATCCGCGCTCGGCTTGCTTTTATGCGCGGCTTTGCCTGGAAATCAGCGTTCAATGGCTCTATAAACATGATGGCAGCCTGCGCTCCCCCTACGATAAAACCCTCGCCGCGCTGATTCATGAGCCGACCTTCCGCAAGCTGGCCGGAGACGGGCTCGTCACCAAGGCCCGCATCATCAAAGACCTGGGGAACATAGCCGTCCATGAGACCAAGGCCGTTACGCCGGGCCGCGCCATTACCGCCCTGCGGGAACTGTTTCATTTCTCCTACTGGCTGGTTCGCACCTATGCCCAAGGGGAAAAGCCCGAGGCGGCGATTGCGTTCTCTCCGGAGCTGCTCCCTCAAACCGAGCAAGTGGAGGCAAAACGCCTCAAGGAAATTGCCAAGCGCTTTGAAGAATCGCTTAAAGCCCGAGAAACGGCGGAACAGGAACGCTTAAAAGTTGAGCATGAACGCCTGAAGCTGGAAGAGGAGATCAAGCGGCTCCAGGATGAGATTGCGAAGGTTAAGAAAGCCAACCAAGCCGCTCCGGATACGCACAACTACAACGAAGAGCAAACGCGGGACGCCTTCATTGACTTGCTGCTCCATGAGGCCGGTTGGCCGCTGGATCAGGAGCGGGATCGGGAGTTTCCGGTTTCCGGTATGCCCAATCACAAAGGCGAAGGCCGGGCTGATTATGTCCTTTGGGGGGATAATGGCCTGCCTCTCGCCGTGGTGGAGGCCAAGCGCACCCGGCGGGACCCGCGCGTCGGCCAGCGACAGGCGGAGCTTTATGCGGATTGCCTGGAGAAACAGTTCGGGCAGCGTCCGGTTATTTACTATACCAACGGCTACGAGCATTGGATGTGGGACGATCGCCGCTATCCGCCGAGACAGGTCCAAGGCTTCTATAAAAAAGACGAGCTGGAACTGCTGATTCAGCGCCGTTCCACGCTCAAGCCGCTGGCCCCGGAGAACATCGACCCGGAAATCGTGGAACGGTTCTACCAGACCCGCGCCATCCGCCGGGTTTGCGAAACCTTTGAAAAGGACCACGAGCGCGGCGCCTTGCTGGTGATGGCGACCGGTTCCGGAAAAACCAGAACGGTCATTGCCTTCTGTGATTTACTCATGCGGGCAAACTGGGCAAAGCGCATTCTGTTTTTGGCGGATCGAGTGGCGCTTGTCAATCAGGCGACCAATGCTTTCAAAAAGTTTCTCCCGCAAGCTTCTCCGGTCAATTTAATCTCTGAGAAGACCGCACAAGGCCGGGTTTACGTTTCCACCTACCAAACCATGATGAGCCTGGTTGATGAAACCAAAAGTGGCGTCCGCCGATTCGGGGCTGGCCATTTCGACCTGATTGTCATTGATGAGGCGCATCGCTCGGTTTATCGGAAGTACAAGGCGATTTTCGATTACTTCGATAGTTTGCTGGTCGGGTTGACCGCAACACCCAGAGAAGAGATCGACAAAGACACTTATGGCTTGTTTGGCTTGGAAAAAGGCGTTCCCACCGATGCCTACACCCTGGATGAAGCCGTAAAAGATGGCTTCCTGGTTCCACTCAAGGCGGTTTCCGTACCGCTGAAGTTTCAGCGCGAAGGCATCACCTATGATGACCTCTCTGACGAGGAAAAGGAAGAATGGGACGCCATTGAATGGGACGATGACGGGAATGTGCCTAACCGGGTTGAAGCTGCGGCTTTGAACAAGTGGCTATTCAATAAGGACACGGTTGATAAAGTCTTAAAACACCTGATGACTAATGGACTTCGTGTTTCCGGCGGTGACAGGCTTGGAAAGACCATTATTTTCGCCAAGAATCATGACCATGCCCAGTTCATTTTAGAGCGCTTTGACACGAACTATAAGCACCTTAAAGGCCAATTCGCCCGAGTCATTGATTTTCAGACTGAGTATGCCCAATCTCTCATTGATGACTTTTCAACTCCGGATAAAAACCCGCATATCGCCATCTCGGTTGATATGCTGGATACCGGGATTGATGTCCCGGAAGTGGTCAATCTGGTCTTCTTCAAAATCGTTCGATCCCCAACCAAGTTCTGGCAGATGATCGGCAGGGGGACACGTCTTTGCCCGGATCTGTTCGGTCCTGGACAGCACAAGGCGTTTTTCCAGGTCTTTGATTTTTGCCAGAATTTTGAGTTTTTCAAGCAAAACCCGGACCTTGCCCAAGGGAGCGCTGCCGCTTCGCTTGGCGAAAAGCTTTTCATCAAGCGGGTTGAGCTGATTGAGGAGATTGATGGTCGTCAATGTGTCGATGATTCAAAGCCCTTAAAGGAACTGCGAGGGGAAGTCGCAGACAGATTGCGCAATGAAGTGGCTGCCATGAGTCTGGATAACTTCATCGTCCGTCCAAAGCGCCGTTATGTGGAAAAGTTCCAGGAATCCGATATTTGGGAAAATCTGGGACAAAATGAACGGCTTGAGCTTGTGGAGAATGTGGCGGGATTGCCCTCAGCTTTTGTTGACGATGATTTAGCCGCCAAGCAGTTTGATTTGCTGATTCTCAGGACTCAGCTTTCTTTGCTTAAGGGAGAGAGGCAATTCCAAGGGCTCAAGAAGAAGATCATAGAAATTGCGGGACTTTTGGAGGAGCTGAGCAATGTTCCTATGGTTGCCGCTGAGTTTGAGCTAATTCTGGAACTCCAAACCGATTTATACTGGCAGGATGTGACAGTCCAGATGCTGGAAGCAGTCCGCAAGAAGCTCCGCTTGCTGATTAAGCTTATTGAAATCAAGCGAAGACAGATTATCTACACGGATTTTGAAGATGAAATTGGGGATTCTATAGAGATTGAGCTCCATGGTGTCTCGGTTGGTACTGATATGAACCGCTTCCGGATGAAAGTGCGGCATTTCCTCAGGGATTATGAGGGCCATCCGACCATTCAGAAGATAAAAGACAATGAGCCCCTGACCAAACAAGACTTAACTGCTCTAGAGCGGATTTTCATAGAGACCGGGACTGCTGAGCCCGAGGAAATTCATAAAATCCAAGCAGAAGACGGCCTTGGGCTCTTTATCAGAGGCTTAACAGGGCTGAACAAAGAAGCGGCAAAGCGGGCTTTTGCCCAATTTCTGAATGGCCGCAACCTAACAGCAAATCAGATTGAGTTTCTGAATATGGTGATTGATTATCTGATTGAGCGGGGCACAATGGCACCAAGACGCCTTTATGAGAGTCCGTTTACTGATCTCAATGCCTTGGGAGTGGATGGCGTCTTTAACCATACTGATGTCGCCGAGCTGGTAAAGGTCCTTGAGGAAGTCAGAAGAAGAGCTGCGGCATAATGCTTTTGTCACCTTTCAAGAGTAAAGACACATTTGAAAGTTCTTGCGTTTGTTTGAAATGGCCCATTATTCATTCCCTGAAAAGGGCTTTCACTAGAGAGTTTCAAAATCAAGAAGACCATTTCTTACTAAAGATGGAACTTTCTTGATTTCGAATTCAAGTGAGAAAAAACGGGGCAGTGGCAGGGATAAAAGTCAAAGTCATCTGTATTAGGGGCTCCTGTCCAAATTACGGCAGTCAGACGGAGCTATTTCCCTTGCAAGGCAAGAAATATATAGCCCTTTGTCCTGAATGTAGCCGTGGGGATTCCTCCTCATCGTATTAGAGGGGGCGTTAAGGTCTGAGCCACTGCCAGCAAGCAAATCTTATTAACAGCAGAGATTTGTGCTATGGCGAATAGACATCTTCCTTTTGAGGCCGGATTCCAGCTTACAGAGATAATTTCAATCTTATACGTGCCCTGTTTAAGGCAATTCCCTTTAAAGCAACAAACTGAGGTAAGCTTAGGCAAATAGCTCCGAGTCAGATAACCGCCGAGGGAAAATATCATGAGTAAAGAGCAAAATACGAAGAAAGACACCAAGAAAAAAGCCACTAAAACCATAAAAGAGAAAAAAGCGGACAAGAACAAGAAAAAAGAAGCCAAGGCCTAATTCCCCAGCAAGTTCTTGTATTGGCGATAATTTCGGTGTGTAATAAGCCCTATAGAACCTGCATGGCTGAGAATTCGTGTGTCCTTAGCTCAACTCTGCCATTCTTACTTTTTTGGGGATTCAGAATGGTGAATCTATAGCTGGATTCACCCGATTTTCAAAATTTACATAAAAAGTGGTGCTCTCTGATCAGTGATATGCAGATGCCTGATCGGGTTCATTGTTATTACCCGGATTGCATTAGATGGCTGAAAAAATCCAAAGTCCGATCCAAAGTCCGGCAGAAAGGTTCCATTGAAATCATTCATCCTTCGTTTCCTTGGACAAAGGGCTTCTGCTTCATCCTGGAACAACGAGAAACTCATTCGCGAAGAACTCTTCAGCATTGACCGTTTAGAGCAGCATGCCAAAAGTCTGGCCATCGCACAGCAGGTTGTGACGAGACCCGCGACCGGCCAGTCCCTGGTCAACCGGCTCAAAGATAACGGCTCGGTTCTGCTGGATGCCTATCGCGAGATCGCCACGGCAATCGATAAAGGGCGTGCCATTACACCTGCCGCCGAGTGGTTACTCGACAATTATCATATCGTGGAAGAGCAAATCCGCGAGATCCATGATGATCTGCCGCCGGGTTATTACCGACAGCTCCCCAAGCTGGCTGACGGGCACTTTGAGGGTTACCCGCGCGTGTTTGGGATTGCCTGGGCTTTTGTAGCCCATACCGATAGTCTTTTCGATCCCGAGATGCTGTGCCGGTTCATTCGCGCCTACCAGGAGATCCAGCCATTAACAATTGGAGAACTCTGGGCCATTGCGATTACACTGCGGATCGTACTTGTCGAAAATCTTCGGCGGGCGGCTGTTCTCATCATCAAAAGTCGTGCTGAACGCCAGCAGGCAGACGGTATCGCCGACAGACTTCTGAGTGTTAACGGGCAAAAGGCGGATTCGTCCGTTGATCTGATTTTTCAGAGGTACACTCAAAGTCCCTTGCCAACCGCCTTTGCGGTTCAACTTGTCCAGCGCCTCCGGGACCAGGATCCCAAGGTAACCCCGGCACTGAGATGGCTGGAAGAACATTTTGCGGCCCATGGCACCACGGCTGATCAGATTGTTCGGGATGAACATCAAAAGCAAGGTGCGGCCAACGTGACGGTCCGGAACATCATCACGAGTATGCGTCTGATTTCCAACCTGGACTGGGCCGATCTTTTTGAAAGCATCAGCCTGGTTGATGACCTGCTGCGAGCCACCAGCAATTTCGTGAACATGGATTTTCCGACCCGCAATCTCTATCGTAGCGCCATCGAGGAACTCTCACGGGGTTCAAAACTGACGGAACTGGAAATCGCCCGCTATGCCTTGGTAGCGGCAAGTACCCCCAAGCGATCGAGCAAAATCCTGGTGGAAGAATCGGTCGATGTCCGCCGGGAACACGATCCGGGCTATTATCTTATTGCCGGAGGCAGAGCCGCTTTTGAAACCAGAATCGGCTTTAAGGCCACAATACCGAAGCGGATAAGATGCTTTATCTCCTCGCTGGGTATCGGCGGTTATATCGCGATTGTTGTCATCACCACCGCGATTGTACTGTCAGTACCGCTGGTGCTGCTGGCTGGCACCAAAATAAGCGCGAAATGGCTGTGGCTTTTAGCCGTGCTTGGCATTATCCCCTCCATGGATGCCGCCATCGCTCTGGTGAACCGGGCCATCACAGGAGGGTTCAATGCAACGATCCTGCCTAGCCTGGAACTGAAGGACGGTATCCCCTCCCATCTGCGAACCATGGTTGCTGTCCCAACGCTGCTTGCATCCCCTGCCGCGATTGAAGAACAAATCGGGCAGATTGAAATTCACCACCTGGCCAGCCCGGAAAGCGACCTGCATTTTGCGCTGCTCTCGGATTGGCGTGATGCCGACACGGAGACGACCGCAGAGGATGATGCGCTTCTGAAATTTGCCACGGACGGCATCGCGCTTCTGAATCAACGCTATGGGCAGGTGCATGGCGGCGATCGCTTTATTCTGCTTCATCGCAGACGGATCTGGAACGAGAGCCAACAGAAATGGATGGGATGGGAGCGCAAGCGGGGCAAACTGCATGAATTGAACCAGTGGCTCCGTGGCGCAACGGATACCACTTTTATTGCGCTGGATGGACAATTGCCGATTACACCTTCCGATATCCGGTATGTCATTACGCTGGACGGGGATACAAAACTGCCCCTGGAAACCAGCTGGCGGCTGATTGGCAAGATAGCTCACCCGCTGAACCAGCCCCGGTTTGATGAAGTAACCGGCCGCGTCGTTGAAGGCTATGCCGTGCTACAACCCCGTGTGACTGCATCATTGCCAATGAGTCATGAGGGCTCGCTGTTTCAGCAAATATTTTCCAGATCCAGCGGCCTGGATCCGTATTCGGCAGCTGTGTCCGATGTCTACCAGGATCTTTTTGGCGAAGGTTCCTATGCCGGAAAAGGTATCTATGAGGTGGATGTCTTTGAAAAGGCTTTGGGACATCGCGTGCCCGAAAATACCTTGCTCAGCCATGATCTTTTTGAAGGCATCTTTGCCCGTGCCGGACTGGTTTCCGATGTCGAAGTCATGGAAGAATTTCCGTCACGCTATGACGTGCATGCGGCACGCCAACACCGCTGGGCACGAGGCGATTGGCAATTGCTCCCCTGGATCCTGGGGAGCAAGCCAAGTCAGCCTGGTGCGGCGGACCATCATGAAAGTGCCCCTCCTTTAATTGGCACCTGGAAAATGCTGGACAATCTCCGGCGTACGTTTTCGGCGCCTGCCGCCGTCTTTGCCTTGCTGGCCGGGTGGACACTTCCGTTTCATGTCGCATTACTTTGGACCGGCTTTATCCTTTGTGTGATTGCTTTACCGACTTTAATCCCGGTCGTATCCGGAATTTTGCCACGTCATGCGCGGGTGACCACAGGTAGCCATTGGCGCGCTTTGGGTCTGGATCTTTGGATTGCCGTTTCTCAAACCATGTTGCTGATCACGTTTTTAGCGCATCAGGCATGGTTGATGGGCGATGCAATCGCCAGGACACTGTTCCGCCTGTTTATCAGTCATCGGTATCTCCTTGAATGGGTCACCGCCGCACAGATGAAGGTGAGCCCTCGCCTTGACCTGTCCGGATTCTATGGCCAGATGAGCGGTGCGGTCCTCATTGCAATGATTGCCACCCTGATCGGCTTGCGGGCCGGGAATGAGAACTGGCTACTGATGGCGCCCTTTGTGCTGATATGGCTCATATCACCCGCGGTTGCCCGATGGGCAAGCATGTCTCCCATGGTGGCCGATCACCTGTTGATTTCAGCTACGGATACCCATGCTTTAAGACAAATCGCCCGGCGAACTTGGCGCTTTTTTGAAACCTTCGTCACGGTGGAAGACAACATGCTGCCGCCGGATAATTTCCAGGAAGATCCCAAGCCGGTAGTAGCTCACCGAACATCTCCCACCAACATGGGCCTCTATCTTCTGTCCGCGGTAAGCGCCCGAGACCTGGGTTGGGCGGGCATGGAGGAAACCGTCGATCGTCTGGAAGCGACACTGGCGACCATGATGAAGCTCCAGCGTTTTCGCGGTCATTTCTATAACTGGTATGACACCCAGGATCTTCGACCGCTGGATCCCCCATACATTTCTTCGGTGGACAGCGGCAACCTGGCCGGACACCTGATTGCGCTGGCCAATGCATGCCGGGAATGGACCGGATCTCATTCTTCGTCCGGGGATTCGAATATCCTGCCCAATTCCCAATTGTGGCAAGGCATCGAAGACAACTTGAACCTGACGCGGGAAGCGTTGAAAAGCCTTCCCGACACCCGGCGCGCGCAGACCATAACCCTGCATGAGCTGGAGAACACACTTGAGGCGCTTGGCGTTACCATACGGCAAGAATCGAGCCTGAACCAAGAGATGGATATTGCCGCCCGGTTAATGCAGTTGATGCCGCATGCCAAAAATATGGCGGACATCGCCCGGACATTGGCCAGCGAACGGGGCGACGACGCGGGTGCGGAAATGCTTTTTTGGGCCGAAGCGACCCGAAAGTCGATTGAGAGTCATCTCAAGGACGCCACTCAGACACCGGCCGACCTCCGGCTGCTCAAGCAACGGCTAACTGCGGTTGAGGCCACCTCGCAGACGATGGCTGATGCGATGGCGTTCAGATTTTTACTGGATCCCAATCGAAAGTTGCTCTCAATCGGATACCTGGTTAATGAAGATCGCCTTGATCAGAGTTGCTACGATCTCCTTGCTTCTGAAGCAAGACTTGCCAGCTTTGTGGCCATTGCCAAGGGGGACGTTCCGACCCGGCACTGGTTTCGGCTCGGACGGTCGGTGACGCCCATCAAGCGTGGGGCCGCCCTGATCTCCTGGTCGGGTTCGATGTTCGAATACCTGATGCCTTCCCTGGTGATGCGTGCACCCACCGGCAGCCTGATCGAGCAGACAAACCGCCTGGTTGTTTACAGGCAGATGCAGTATGGCGCCTCACGGGGCGTACCTTGGGGAATTTCGGAATCCGCGTATAATACGCGCGATCTGGAATTGACCTATCAATACTCGAATTTTGGGGTTCCCGGCCTGGGATTGAAACGGGGCCTTCGCGACAATATCGTCATTGCACCCTATGCGACAGCCCTGGCGACCATGATCAATCCAGCCGCCGCCGCAAGAAATTTCGACCGGCTGGCTGCCATCAAGGCATTGGGATGCTATGGCTTTTATGAGGCGTTGGACTACACACGCAGCCGTCTCCCAAAAGGTAAGGAGGTGGCGATTATTCGTGCCTTCATGGCCCACCACCAGGGGATGACCATCGTGGCCATTGCCAACGCGCTGCTGAATGGCGTTATGCGGGCGCGCTTCCATGCCGAGCCGATTGTGCAGGCGGCAGAGCTACTACTACAGGAGCGCACCCCGCGAGACATCGCAGTGGCGCATCCCAGGGCAGAAGAAGTCAGCGCGTTAACCAAGGTAAGCGATTTGGCATTGCCGATGATCCGGCGGCTTCATTCGCCGCATACCTCTACGCCGGCAACACATCTGCTTTCCAACGGCCGTTATATGGTCATGCTGACCGGCGCGGGCTCCGGATATAGCCAATGGAACCATCTTGGCGTGACTCGCTGGCGGGAGGATGTAACCCAGGACGACTGGGGATCCTATATCTTCCTGCGCGATCTTCAAAGCGGAGATGTCTGGTCCGCGGGCTACCAGCCAACCGGTATCGAGCCGCACCGGTATGAAGTGGTATTTAGCGAGGATCGTGCTGAATTTATCCGCCGCGACGGTATGATTACCACGACCCTTGAAGTGATCGTTTCACCGGAAGATGACGCCGAGGTGCGCCGTGTCTCCATTTCCAACCTGGACAACCGCGCCCGGACAATCGAGATCACCTCCTATACCGAACTCGTGCTGGGACCTTCCAGCGCCGATAGGGCGCACCCTGCGTTTTCAAAGCTCTTCGTACAAACCGAGTATCTGCCCAAGGTTGGCACCATTCTGGCGACACGCCGCCGCCGCGCACCTGGTGAACCGGAAGTCTGGGCCGCACATCTTGCCGTTGTGGAAGGCGAAGTGGTGGGAGATTCGGAGATTGAAACCGACCGGGCCCGTTTCCTGGGTCGCGGCCGCGAGCTTCGAACTCCAATCGCCATCATGGATGGCCGGCCGCTTTCCAATACCACCGGCACCGTTTTGGATCCCATTTTTTCGCTGCGACAGCGCGTATTGATTCCCCCGGGCGAGACGGTGCGTATCGCCTACTGGACGGTCATTGCTTCATCCCGGAATGATGTGTTGGACCTGGTCGATAAGCATCATGACGCCAATGCCTTCGAGCGGGCATCCACGTTGGCCTGGACCCAGGCACAGGTTCAATTGCATCATCTGAACATAGATGCGGACGAAGCCTGCCTGTTTCAATCCCTGGGCGGTCATATACTCTACACCAATCCGCTCATGCGCCCCGGTTCCGAGACCCTGCGGCGCGGCGCCGACGGGCCGTCAGCCTTGTGGGCGCAGAGCATTTCAGGTGACATTCCCATCGTTCTGGTGCGCATTGACGACATCGAGAACATTGCCATCGTCCGCCAGTTGCTGCGCGCGCATGAATATTTGCGCATGAAACAGCTGGCCTTTGATCTGGTGATATTGAACGAACGCACTGCATCCTATGTACAAGATCTCCAAATTACGCTGGAAACCATGATCCGCACTAGCCAATCCCGACCTTCCATTGGAGAGGATGGTGCGTCTCGCTCCGTCTTTGCCTTGCGTACGGATTTGATTTCCACGGAAACCCGCGACCTGCTTTCTTCCGTCGCCCGGGTCGTACTGGATGCCCGGCGCGGCACTTTATCGGAACAGTTATCCCGCACCCAGGTGGCCAAATCCATTTCCCTCCGCCCAGCAAAACGGGTCTCTCTAACGGAAGTTTCAAAAGCCCTTCCGGTGAGGCCGAACCTGGAATTTTTCAATGGACTAGGCGGGTTTGACGCAGACGGGAAAGAATATGTGACGATTCTTGGCCCGGGACAGTCCCCGCCGGCACCCTGGATTAACATCATCGCCAACCCCGTCTTTGGATTCCAAGTGGCCGTGGAGGGTAGCGGCTACTCATGGTCGCTCAACAGCCGCGAAAATCAGCTGACCCCCTGGTCCAACGATCCCGTGATCGATCGGCCGGGCGAGGTAATTTATATTCGGGACGAAGATACCGGGAAATTGTGGGGTCCCACGGCACTGCCCATCCGTGATGAGTCATCGTCCTATATCGTCCGGCATGGCCAGGGATACAGCCGTTTTGAGCATACCAGCCATGAAATTAAGCTCGATCTGCTCCAATATGTGCCCTTGGAAGATCCCATCAAGATCTCGCGCTTGAAAATTAAAAATATGTCCGATCGGATTCGGCGCCTCTCGATGACGGCCTACGTAGAATGGGTACTGGGCCAATCACGGAGCGTATCGGCACCTTACGTGATCACCGAGCTTGATCCGGAGACAGGGGCGCTGTTTGCCCAGAACCCCTGGAACGCGGCTTTTAAGGGCCGGGTTGCCTTTATGGATCTGTCTGGACGGCAAACCTCCTGGACAGGTGACCGGCAGGAATTTATCGGGCGCAACGGGACACTGAACAGCCCGGCCGGGCTTCTTCGAAGAACGCCGCCTTCTAAACACCTGGGGGCAGGGCTGGATCCATGTGGCGTTCTCCAGGCTCCCATAGAGCTGAAGCCGAATGAAATGGTGGAAATCGTCTTTTTCCTCGGCGAGTCGGCGAACGCGACCGAGGCGCAAGCCCTGATCGCAAAATACCGGACCACTGATCTCGACGCAGTCTTCCAGGCGGTGGGCCGGCATTGGGATAATGTGCTGGGCACCATCCAGGTTAAAACACCGGACCGCTCCATGGATATTATGTTGAATCGATGGATGCTTTATCAAACGCTGGTTTGCCGGGTGTGGGCCCGATCGGCCTTTTACCAGGCAAGTGGCGCTTATGGCTTCCGGGATCAGCTTCAGGACGGTATGGCGCTGGCTGTCTCAAGACCCGGGATCACCCGCGAGCATCTGCTTCGTGCCGCAGCCCGCCAGTTTGTGGAGGGCGACTTTCAGCATTGGTGGCTGCCGGCGGCAGGTCAAGGCGTGCGCACGCGCATTTCAGATGACCGCATCTGGCTGGCTTACGCGACGGCTCACTATGTTGAGACGACCGGCGATCTGACGGTTCTGGACGAGCAGATTCCGTTCTTAGAAGGTCAGACGTTGCAGCCTGGTGAGCATGATGCTTTTTTCCAGCCCCGGATTACGGATGAGTGCGCTTCGCTTTTCGAACATTGCGCCTTCGGGTTGGATCAGAGCCTGCGACTGGGTGCGCATGGGCTGCCCTTCATCGGTACGGGTGATTGGAATGACGGGATGAACCGGGTTGGCGAGCTGGGCCAAGGTGAGAGTGTCTGGCTTGGCTGGTTTCTGCATACGACGCTTTCGGCATTCATCCCTTTGGCCAAAGCACGCAAGGAACGCGCACGCGCTGCGGCGTGGCTGAAACATGCGCATAAGCTCCGGGCATCTCTGGAACAAGAGGGCTGGGATGGCGATTGGTATCGCCGGGGCTATTTTGATGACGGAACACCCTTGGGCTCCGTCTCCAGCGACGAATGTCAAATTGACTCAATTGCGCAATCCTGGAGCGTGATCTCGGGCGCCGCGGATCCCGCCCGGGCACAACACGCGATGGCAGCCGTGGAAAAGCATCTCATCCGGAATCAAGATGGCCTGGCTTTATTGTTCACGCCGCCTTTTAGCCAGACTACGCTTGACCCCGGATACGTCAAAAGCTACCCGGCGGGCATTCGTGAAAACGGTGGCCAGTACACCCATGCCGCAACCTGGTCAGTCATTGCCTTTGCCGCACTCGGACAAGGTGATAAAGCCGCCGGCCTGTTCTCGCTCTTGAACCCGATTAATCACACCAGCACACGGGCCGATGCCTATCGTTACAAAGTGGAACCTTATGTTGTGGCTGCCGATGTTTATTCCGTCTCTCCCCATGTCGGACGCGGCGGATGGACCTGGTACACCGGGGCCGCCGGATGGATGTACCGCGCCGGTATCGAAGCCATCTTGGGTCTTCGTCTCCAGGGAGCGTCACTCATTCTCAATCCTTGCATACCCAAACAGTGGCCACATTACGAGATGAGCTTCCGATATCAGGACACAAGCTATGAGATACTCGTGGAGAACCCTCATGGCATCAGCCAGGGGATTGCCTCCGCGACACTCGACGGGCAGTCTTTACTCGCAAGTCCGGTCAAGATTCCTTTATGTAATGACAGTCTCATTCACAAAGTACACCTGACCCTGGGTGAGGTTGAGGAAACTCGACAAAAAGAGAATTGAGGCGATGGCTTGTCTGGATTTCCCACTCCTGACCTACCCCGACCAGATTACAGCATGGTAAGGCTTATATAAAAAAGACAACCGTAAAAGTTCTAGTTTTTGATTGGAATGGCCCACCATTTTTAAAATGTACATCAGCCCCTGAAAGGCTGATTTTTTTGTGTTTCCCGGGGCTATTTCAACTCTCATAAACAGATGCAGCCAGTCTTTTCAGTTGAACATGTATCCGGTTATGGTTGAATAGAGTCAACTGGAATGAACAAAAAAATAAACCATGGTTGACTATGATAGCCGGTTAGAGCAGTGTGAGGCACTCAAGCGAGAGCTGGATGGCTTTCGCCCATTGGATGCTCATATCACCAATGAACTGAAACGCTACTTTCGGGTCAGCCTGACTTACACAAGTAACGCTTTAGAAGGTAATACGCTGACAGAAAGCGAAACCAAGGTTGTCCTGGAAGATGGGATCACGATTGGCGGAAAACCGCTCAAAGATCACCTGGAAGCCATTGGGCATGCCAAAGCCTATGATTATCTCTATGAACTGCTGGAAAAGTCCCGGATCACGGAGCAGGATGTCTTGGAATTGCATCGCCTGGTGGTTTATGAAATTGAGGGTGCCTGTCCAGGAGAATATCGCCCACGGCCTGTCATCATCACCGGTACGGAGTTCATTCCACCAGCGCCTAAAGCCGTCCCCAGCCTGATGTCTCAATTCATGAGTGAGAAACTGCCTCAATGGCAATCAAACAGGCATCCTATCGAAGCCGCAGCCCTGGCGCACTTGGAACTGGTTTCCTTCCATCCCTTTATGGACGGGAATGGCCGTACTGCCAGGCTGCTGATGAACCTTCTGCTTCTAAAATCAGGCTATACCCAGACTATTATTCCGCCTGTGGTCCGTGCTGATTACATCACCGCCCTGGATATTGCCCATATCCAGGGAAATGAGCAACCCCTCTTGAATTTCATCTCCCAGATGGTCAATGAAGCCCTGAAAAATGTGCTCAGGATTGTTCGTAGTCTGAGACAATAAATTCTGCAGTAGTAATGTCTGCGAAACAAGTATTGACCCTTGAATTACCAAATGCACCTAAGCTTGTTAGTGAGTTTATTTGAGGATCCGATTGCATGAGGCTGGCAACATACTTTCGCTTACGAAATGGAAATCAATGGCAAAGAAGAGGGGTTTGGAGCCTGGTCGTTATCTTGATTTTGAGCGGTACGGTGCAGTTGCCGGCCCATGCGATAAAGGCGACGGCTAAAAAAACGGTGGTCATCCAGCCCCGTATTCCCACAGATTCTGTGTCTGCAACCGAAGCAGTCAAGCAAATTGAAGCTCATATGAAAACTATCGCCGAACGAAAATTGGCGATGAGTGCCCTGTATGATTACAAACCCTCTGTTGCCACCATGTCGGAAGCTTTCAAACGAAATGGGGCCAACCAGTGGTCTATTGACCAGTATGCCGCAAATGCAGGACAGAACGGCCTTTATTTAACCTGGGATGTGGTTGCACGCTTTTACGATGCACATTACGAAGCCCTAAGACAATCCCAATGGGATATCCAAATGAAAAAAATGGCGACAGTCAAAAAAGCTGATCTCGCCTATCTGGATCAGGGTATGGCTGCCTGGACGTCCAAGGAAAAGGAAGTTCAGGTGCGGATGCAGCATTATACCGACACGAAAGGGAAAGTAGGGGCCGCGATGGGGGAGGCTCATGAAAATTGGCGCGTAGGCCATGATGATCCCTATCTGGAGACCCGGTACCAAGCAGCCAATGCACAATATCACCATCTGGACGACATTGCCGGGACTCTCAATACCGCAGTCCGAGATATAGGCTATAAAACCCGACTCTTTTCCGCCATTACCGCCACGGAAAGAATCCCTGTTGCGGAGCAGCCTCCTGAAAAAATCAAACGGGTTCCAGCCCAGTAGTCTGAATGCTTTGCAAGGAATGACACTATGAAAACGACCACTATAAAATTTGCACCTTTTGGCCTGCTGATCCTGGCATTGTCGATCCCGATGGGATGGGCTGACCCGGATCCCTCCAAACTGGCTGGCATCTGGCGAGATGAGGAACTGACGACTTATGAAATCCAGGTCCAAGGTCCACAGATTACCCTGCTGAAACCCTATAAAAGCGGCACCCGCAATCCGTTTGTGGGGATGTTTCAGCCCAAGGGATTCAATATACAGTTTCGACCAACCAACACCAATCAGCTCAACCCAGACCTGCCTGAGCCAACCCGACTAGAGCTGATGAGCCGGGGGCATACTACCGAAGGCCGCCTGGAATTCCCTGATACCAGTTCTAATCCTAAACAGATCCGGTTTATCGAGGAAATTGATTATATTGACTTCAGTGAGCAAACCGGGCGACTGAAGGAAATCGAAAAGCATTCCGAGCAGGCTATCAAGATTCTGACCAAAGAACGCGGATTCACCATCGGCCCCATCAGTATTGATGGTACTGAATGGCGCCGCCGGATCGAGCCGGAGATTCAGCGCTTACGGACAGAGCTGGAGCAACTTCGTAACGAAGCCATTCCTCAAGCGGAACGGGATATCCGAACTGCCGAGCAGGAGCTGAAAGCCAAGGCTACGGAGATTGACAGTTTACAGACGCAAAAAAGCAGGCTTGAGGGGGAAATTTTTGAAGCTCGCGCCTCCATCCAAACGCTTGCCCTGCAAAACAATCCAGCGTTGGAACAGTTGACTGTTAAACGACAGCAAATCCGTGACACTCTGGCCGCACTTTTAGACCAGAAAGCTGCCTATATGCGCCGGGGAAACATTGCTGGCGCGAATGAGTTGGAACGTCAGATCCAGATGCAAAGCGGTGACTTGGAAAACAACGCCTCACAAATTGCACGGCAATTTCCTCATACCCGCCAGGTAGAAGCATTGGAGCAATCGTTGACTCAAAAATCCAGTCAGCTGAATGAGCTGAATAGCCGCTTGTCGGAAACCTCCGGACGTTATTTTTCCAATCTGGACCGTTTAACTGTCGTCCAGCGCAATTTAGCAGATCGAAAGATGGATGCTGAGCGGAAGGAGCGCCAAATCGCCTGGATATCGCGACAACCTGTAATCGATCGGGTAGAGTTGAGCATAAAGGGACGGAATCATTTCACCGCTGAGATTTTGAGCGATCAGGATTTGCAACAGCAGTTCGAAGCACAGCTCAGTGAGATTGATCAACTGATGCAGGAAACTCGCGCTCGGATTCCGGAAACAAACGCCGAGATTCAACGCAATCAAACATTGAAAGCGACTGCCCGCACTTTGCATGATCAAGCGGCAGTCGCAGCGCAACAGGCGGGAGAAGCGCTACATGGGACATTATTACACTCCATAGCGGGTCGGGCCATTGTCGAAGTCGGTGCAAATAGTGCGGAGCTGGCTATCGCCTTTGGCACTGGCGGCCCGGCTGGATTAATCGGGGAGCTGTCCGGCAAGTTGGTGGAGGCAGTCGATCTGAACAAGGTACAAGGCAAGCCTGCCTTTGAGATGTTTGATGAAACTGCCCTGCGGGAAAGAATAATGGGTGAAAGTTCCGAAAATCCGCTGCCTGCCGTCCTGCGGAATGATCCTGATGGGCCGCCACTGATTTCGGGGGATCAAGCACGCGCGGCCGGCGTCAAAACGGCTTCAACTATTACGGATGAAGTGATGACTGGATTACAGCGTGCTTATAAACAAAGCGCCTTGAGTGCAGCAGAGGCTACAGCAGCAAGTCAGGGACGAATAACGTCCACGGTTACTTCCGCTGTCGAGCGGGCTGGAATTGACAGTGCTGCTGCAAGCAGGCATGTCGCACAGGCCGAAAGGGAGTTTGCACGAGCAGCAAGTGCAGCCGCCGGTGGGGATCCCACACATTCCGCACTGGCCGCCCTTGAGCGCAAAAACGTAAATAATGCCTTGACGGCGCGCAATGCAGCAATTGCAAACCTACGCAGGTTGCAGGGGCAGCAGCAAGCCGCCCTCCAAGCACTGGAAAGAAATCGTCAGATCGTCAGCAGGGCTAGCCAGCAGCTGGAGCGCCTCGGTCCGATGACCCTCGGCAATATGGCCAAGTCCGCAGGCTTAGGTTTGGCTACTAGCGTAGCGGTCGATCAAATCAAGGGCCGGATGTCCCAGATGATGGACCAGCAGGAACAGGAAGCTTGGGAACACTTTTTCAAAAAGGAAGTGGATCGACGAACCGCCAGGGCAAACCTGCGCGCCGCTTCCATGAACCTAGCCGATGCGGAGGATGCTTTGCAGCAGCTGAAAGATACCATGGCTGCCCTGGAATATTACCGGAGCCAAACTGAGAACGATCATGCCGAAATTGTGAAAACGCTTCAAGCCGGTGGGTTTCATGTAGCTAGCAATCTGGAATTTTTCCCGGAAAATCCTATTGAGCTGAGGCTGACACTATCGGGTTATGCCACTGGAGAGAACGTGATTCTGGAAAAAAGTGGCGATCCAGCTGGAAACAATATCGTGCAAGGCCAACGGGTTGTCCCCACTACCGCTCCACCCTCCCAATCCAATCGCATGGATCGGCAAATCCATTATTACCTCTTTCCAGCAGCCCGGCTGGGTACCACACAAGAGCGTGATGCCCTACCATTACGGCTTCAAATGTTATAAACAGTCTGATTTTTATAATAAAATCGATATTATCCATAGACAATTTATTTTGAAGTGAGAGACAACCATGCCAAACACCATTCAGCTTCATCGTGTACTTCGTGCAACCCCGGAACGAGTCTACCGGGCCTTCCTGGATGCCGACGCGTTGGTTAAGTGGCTGCCGCCAAATGGTTTTACGGCAAAAGTTCATCATCTGGATGCCAAAGTAGATGGCACCTTTAAGATGTCATTCACGAATTTCACCACTGGGAACAGCCACTCTTTCGGCGGAGAATATCTCGAACTGGTACCACACGAACTTATTCGCTATACGGACAAGTTCGATGACCCGAATCTGCCTGGGGAAATGCAGGTCACAATCACTTTGAAGCAGATATCTGTGGGGACCGAGGTCAACATCGTGCAAGCTGGTGTGCCTGATATCATTCCTGCCGAAGCTTGTTATCTCGGCTGGCAGGAATCCCTTGTGCTCCTAGGGAAGCTTGTCGAGGCCGAGATACCGGATTGAAGCGCTTGATTCATAGTAGAGAAGAATCAGGACAAACTTACCCCTTGTAGATAATCCTCTTCTATGATGCATCGTTCGCCCCGCTTCTCGCCAATCCGGGGAATAGTTTTCTGCCTCCAAAGCATTAATATCGAGCATAAAAAGAGGAGGGATGATGATGACCGGGAAGCTGAACGGTATGAAAGTGGCCATTTTGGCAGAAAATGGCTTTGAGCAATCCGAGTTGCTGGAGCCCAAGAAGGCTCTGGAACAGGTAGGGGTTCAGACTTTTGTGATTTCCCCGCAACAGGATCAGATCACAGGCTGGCAAATGAAAAATTGGGGAAAGGAAATACCAGTGGATGTGGCCTTGGCCAAAGCCAAACCGGATGACTATGATGCACTGCTTTTGCCAGGCGGGGTCATGAATCCAGATAAATTACGCACGTTACCGGAAGCGGTTGAATTTGTGCGGCATTTCATCAACCAGAACAAACCGGTGGCAGCCATTTGCCATGGACCTTGGATGCTAGTGGAAGCGGGCGCCGTCAAGAATAGGATGGTCACCTCTTGGCCCTCTCTGAGAACCGATATTCTGAATGCCGGCGGTCATTGGGTGGATCAAGAAGTGGTGGTTGACGGGAACATCGTCACCAGTCGTAAACCCGACGATATTCCTGCCTTCAATGACCAAATGCTCAGCCTGTTATCCAAGCGGCAACCAACGCTTAGCCGGAAGTAAGCCATGAGCAAAACACCAAAAGTTACCGGACTTGCCTATGCTTCCCATCAGGTTACCGATTTGGACCGGGCTCGGGAGTTCTATCAGGGCTTACTGGGATTGAAATCGACTGGAAGCTATGCTGGAACCTGGGAAGAATATGATGTCGGCGGTGAAACTTTTGCCGTGTGGATTGCTTCAGACATCACCCCCAGCTACTTTCGAAAAGAAAAGGTGACCGCTTCCATCGCCTTTGAAGTGACGGACATTGAAGCGATGACCCAAAAACTCAAACAGGCAGGCATAGCGTTCCTGCAAGAGCCCGTGAACAATGGCGGCCACTGCAAATCGGCCTATTTAAAAGACCCGGATGGGAATATTGTGACACTGCATCAGCTACTGGAAGAGGAGTAGCAAAGGGCCCACAGCCTATTCGCGCTGAAAAATCGGTGTTATGAGTTGCTGTCCGGTAAAATGCGCTTTCAGATTTGCCAGCACCACCTCTCCCATGGCATGGCGGGTTTCTGTCGTGGCACTCGCAATATGGGGGAGCAACACCACATTCTCAAGCTGCATCAAGGGAGATTCGGTCAAGGGCTCGTGCTCAAATACATCCAAACCGGCCCCGGCTATTTTCCCTGTCTGTAATGCTTCAACCAGTGCCTGCTCATCCACCACCGAGCCCCGGGCCACATTCACCAGAAACGCCGAAGGGCCCAGTGCTGTTAAAATACGGGCATCAATCAGGTGTCGGGTTTCTGCGCCACCCGGCAGGGCCAGAATCAGGAAATCGGCCTCCTTGGCCAAAGTCTCCAAATCGTCATAGTAGCGATAGGAAACGTCCGACTTGGCATTGGGACCATGATAAGCAATCCGCATCCCAAAGGCTTCTGCCCGGCGGGCAATGGCCCGGCCAATCCGCCCAAGCCCTACAATGCCACAAGTCTTCCCCCCGAGCTCGGTTCCAAACGGGAAAGCTCGCTGGGGCCATTGCCCGGCTTTCACATATCGATCACCTTCGCAAATCCGGCGCGTGACGGCCAATAACAAAGCAATCGCAGTATCGGCGACTGGCTCCTGGATATCCGGGGTGGTAGTCACTTGAATCACCCGCTGACAAGCCGTGTCCAAGTCAATCCGTTCCAACCCCACGCCGTAACTGGCAATGATCTCCAGATTGGGTAGCGACTGGATAAGGGCTGTATCAGCGCCATGGATAAAGGTCGTGACCAGCGCCCGAATGGAGGCGCCCTGCTCCCGAAGGTAACCCTCTCGATTGGGAATCTCCCAAAGCTTCTGCACGCTGTATTCCCGATCCAGTGATTCCTGAAGAGCAGGCAATAACGGTCCGACGACCAGAATCTCAACGGGGGACATACTCAGATTCCTGTAGACATTCTTAACAGCATAGATCAAGAAACCGGACTCAGGTCCATTCCAACTTTAAAGTTTTGGCACAAATGTTCGATGTTGCTAAGGAGGAGAATGGCAGCCGAAGCATGAATTCATCCCGACACATCATTCACCACGCGCACGTCCGTGCCGGATCTCCGCTGGGCGGCAAGGCCGGAGCACTGGCCATCCTGGAACACGCAGGAGTCCCCGTGCCGGGCTGGCTGCTTATAACACCGGAAGCATTCTATGACAGCCTCACTCATGAACAAAGGCATGCCATACAGCAGCTCCAGAAGCCGGAGGAAATCCGGACGTTTTTGACCGGGCTTCAGTTGCGGCAAGATCTTCAGGACGAACTGAATAAAGCGTTGCAAACGTTATGCCCGGGTAATGAGCAGGTGGCAGTCCGTTCATCGGCATTGGATGAGGATGGCAGCCATCATTCCTTTGCCGGACAACTGGAGAGTTACCTTTTTGTTTCCAAAAGGGAGGTGGTCACCAGAGTGGCAGATGTCTGGCGCTCCGGCTTCAATGAAAAAGTATGGAGCTACCGGACCACCCATGGATTGACTGGGTTAGCGGCCGTCCCGCTGGCCCCGGCAGTGCTGGTGCAAAAAATGGTCAATGCCACGGTGGCCGGTGTTGCCTTTGGCGCCGATCCGATCAGTGGGGAGCTGGATAAGATCGTCATATCAGGCTTACCCGGCCTGGGAGACGCCCTCGTCTCTGGTGAGAGCAACGCGGATATTTACCACGTCAATGCTAGCGACGAGATTACCTATCGGCACCTTGCCAAAAAGGTCACTGCATCCCGGTACAACGCCGAATCTGGCGAAGGAACCCGACCGATGCCGCTGACTGAAGCAGCCGCAACCAATTATTGCCTGACCGACGAACAAATCATCACCATCGCTCAGTGGGTTCGATACTGTGGCGTGGTCATGGGTTACCCACAGGATGTGGAATGGGCTTTTGCCGATGGACAGCTCTACATTCTCCAGTCTCGACCTTTAACCATCCGGCTTTCCGGCAAGCCAGGGGCCTACTACTATTACTGGGACAACGATGATCTGGACAGCTGGACCGGAGTGACCACCCCACTGACCTTCTCCTTTATCCGCCGCTTCTATGCCGCCAAGTTCCGGCACCTGTCCCAGGGCTTGGGAGTGCCCGAAAGCCGTATCCGAGAGGATGAGGCAACGTATCAACGCATCCTGGGTCTGATTGAGGGCAGGATTTACTACAACGTCGCAGCCCTTGAGGAGGTCTGGAAGCCGGTACCCGGGTTCCGCCGTTATCGCAACATCTTCAATGATTGGATTGGCATGGAAGATGCCCCCGATACGGGCACGCCATCGCCGCTAACAGGCATGGCCTGGCTCCGCGAACATGGGACTATTTTCAACTCGCTGGGCCGTCTCATTCTCACATATCGACGCTGGGATCAGGAAATCGAGGAATTTTTCCGAGAGGTCAACCAAATTCTCATCCTCTCCGACTTGGAGTTGGGACATCTCAATATGGATCGACTCCTGTTGCTTTACCACCGCCTGGAGAAAATCCTGCATATCCATTGGGCCAAGCCCACTATGAACAACTTTTTTGCCAGTTTCTTCTACACCCAGCTGGCCAAGCGAACTCGTGACTGGTGTGGCGACCCTGACATGACCTTGCGGAACAACCTGCTCTGCGGGGAGGGGGGAGTATACAGCTCAGAGCCTATCCGTTACCTGGAAAAGCTGGCCCGGTTGGCCATGGAGTCGCCCGCCCTGGTGGAGTCCCTCTGCAAGCATGATGTACCGGCAATCGAGGCACAACTGGAACAAGCCCCTCATTTTACCTACCACTTAATGAACTATTTGCGCCAATACGGGCGGCGCTGCCATGAAAGTTCAAAGCTGGAGAGCCCTAATATTGCCGATGAGCCGCTACTGCTGTTCCGCACGCTGGGACAGTTCGCCCGCCGCTTGCAAAAATCCGGCGTGGATTCTCCAATTCGGGATCTTGATAGCCCTTCAGAGAATGAGCAACGTATCCGGGACGACGCCGAACGCCTGATTGCGAAGAGTCTGAAGGACCATCCTTGGAGAAAATTCGTTTTCCAATGGATTCTGCGCCATGCCCGAGCCCGGGTGAAAGACCGGGAAAACATGCGCTTCGTCCAGACCCAGATGATGGGGCGGATACGCGCCGTCTTCCTCCACTTTGGGCGCTGCTTCCAGGAAGAGGGTTTGCTGGAAGATGTCACTGACATCTTCTACCTTGAGGTGGATGAAGTCATCGCTTTTGTGGAGGGACGAAGTACCTGTGTCAGCCTTCGGGAGCTGGCAGCCCTGCGCAAGCGGGAATTCGAAGGCTACCGGAATACAGATTCGCCACCCGATTGTTTTGAAACCCTGGGTAGCGCTCATTTAAACCGGATTACCACCATTTACAACGGGGATGAGTCTGACCCAACCACCGAGGATTTATCCGTCGAAGGAGGCGAAATGGTTCTGGCGGACCAGGCGATGTTCGCGGACAGCTTACAAGGTATCAGTTGCAGCCCCGGCAAAGTCAGTGGCCCGGTCCGTCTACTGAAAAATACCAGTCAAAGCGAGTTTCGAGAAGGTGATATCCTAGTCGCCCAGCATGGAGATCCCGGCCTGGTGATGTTGTTTCCGGTCGTGGGCGGTTTGATTTTCGAACGGGGCAGCCCGCTTTCGCACTTGTCCATCGTTGCCCGCGAAATGGGTATCCCCACGATCGCCGGACTGGAAGGTCTCAGCGATTGGCTGTCGGAAGGCGAATGGGTGGAGATGGATGGAAAGACTGGACAAATTCGCAAATTAAGTCCCGAAGAACAGGTTATCTTGCCCGACACGGACAAACAGGCCAGCTAAACCGGAATGGTTACTGGCCTGTCTGCTGTCAGCTATTCTTGCTAGTACCCTCTATCACGCTTTTGGAGTATCCAATGCACTGATAGGGGCAGGCGAGTTCCCGCGGCCGCATCACCGGCCTTGGCACCGCCAGTTACTGTGGTTTGGCGGCTTGATTGTTCTGGGGGCCCGCCATCGCTTGCAGCTTGGTGTACATATCACGCAGCATGTTCATCATGGCCGACATCGGATTGGCATCCTGCGCGGCACCACCTGCAGCAGGCGCACCCTGGGTCGCTGGAGCTTTGGCTGCAGCTGGGGCTGCGCCTTGTCCGGCTTGGGCATTAGCGGCTTGCCCGGCGGCACCTCCCTTGGCGCCACCCTTGGCTGCGCCTTTGGCGCCTCCTTTACCTTTACCTTTACCTTTGCATTTGCCGCCCTCGGCAGCTCCGGCTTGCTGGCCTCCCTGGGGAGCCTTTGCGGCTCCAGCAGCCGTGCCTCCTCCCGGTACGGGATTAATCTGAGCGCCGCCTGGGGCATTCATCGCTTGACCCAGAGCTTTCATCATCGCTCCAAGGTCTCCCCCGTTAGTCTTTGCGGCACCTTGGGGGGCTGCCTGGGGATTAATTTGCGGTTGCTGGATTCCTGCCGCTTGCGTGGGCAGACCTGCAGCCCCGGCGGGTTTGGGTGCTCCGAGGCCGCCCATACCACTTAAGGGTGATACCATGCCAACTCTCCTCTGCTTTTATGCTTAAAGCTCACTCATACTCTTGCATCGCTCTCATTTTCTCGATGTTACCATCTGGCTCAATATATAAATAAAAACAATTTTTCTCACTGCATTGCTCGCAAATTTTGAACATTTTTAAATTCAAGACATTAATCACCCAGAGAATTAGAGATTAGTCCGGTGCAGTATGCTGTTTTGTCAGTAAGTAAATGAGCAACAAAAGTTAACAAAAAGCGTCCACAAGCGTTTTATCCGCCTGGAGAAAGCCGTGTTTCAGAGCAAATACTCTCCGCTCTGGTGAAAGAGCACCTATATGAGTACCTCGCCATTGATTCCAGTATTCTGCAACAGGTATCAATGAAAATGCGGGAGCCTAAAGGTGGCTTGGAGGACTGCCCAAGCAGGATTTCGGTTAATAAGGAAGTGTGCTGTTGGAATGGACGAATAAGACTTGAACACCGGACCTCACCCTATGCTATCTTTTGCAAAGGGTTCTAGAAGCTATCCGGTAAGTTTATTCAGAACGAGCATGACACAGCCCAATTGCCAGAAGGCTTTGTACAGACGCGATTGTCTTTCGTAGCGTGTTACTAGGCGCTTGCAGTTATCCAGCCAGGCAAAGCAGCGCTCGACCAGCCATCTTTGGCGATAAGTGACAGAGCTTGGAATGCGGTGCTTGATTCGTTTCTGGCATTGCCGCTTGGGAATTAAGGGCTGAATGCCAATCTTGCGCAGCTTTTGCCGGAAACCTTGGGAATCATATCCCCGGTCAGCCGTTACCCTACTGTATTTGGGAATAGCGTAAATAATGGAGGCCGCCGCTTTCAGGTCATGCCGGTTTCCAGCATGCAGATCTACGGCAACCGGCAAGCCCTGGTTGTTGACCAGCAACGTTACCTTGCTGCCTTTGACAGGGCGGGCTCGGCCAATCTTGTCTCCCCTTTTTTGGCCGCTTTCAGGCTTGAATCCAAGTGGTAAACCTCGCCCGGAGGCAAATCTTTGCTTAATTCCCGCAGCGCTTTTTCAAAAAACCGGGCTTTCGCCCACTCCTGAAACCGGTCGTGCACCGTGCTTTTAGGCGGAAAACAACTCGGCAATTCACCCCAGCGGCTTCCGGTAGACAGCACGTACAGAATCGCATCCAAGATCTCCCGGTCGCGACTGCGTGGCCTACCCATCTCTTGCTCGGGAATAAAGAACGATATCCGCTCCCATTGCGCGTCACTCAGCGGTTGAAAAGCCATGACTAACCCTCC
>DATNPJ010000029.1:0-39670 GCA_036703295.1 Coleofasciculaceae cyanobacterium
GCCCTGGCATAATTCAAGGGGGAGCTTGCAAATTTAACGCCTGTTTTTATCATTTCGCCTCTGTTTTTACGGGAACTGCCGGTCACCATGAGCTGCTGCCCTCACCCGGACTAGAAAACAGGCGGTCAGGTTCCTGATAGCTGTATCCAGTAATCCAGGATAGGGATATCTTACAGCTTAACCACTCGGGCGCAGTCTAATACGGGAAGGGCTAAACTGTTACTGTGTTTCTCTTCGGGAAAAGCCGGCCACCCTCAATCACATGGCCCTCCAGACCTAGCAGGAAGGTCTTGATAAGCAAGCCGTCCGGATGATTCTGCATGAATCCCCCCAGGCGGCCGTGCTTGGCAATCACCCGATGACAGGGCACAAGGATTGGCACCGGGTTTCGTCCCAAAGCGCCACCTACTGCCCGTGTAGCGTTGATGTTACCCAGCCGGTCCGCCACCCACTGGTAGCTTTCCACGGTTCCGCGCGGAATGGTCCGCAACACCCGCATCACACCAGCCACCATGGGCGGTTGAACTGGAATGGCGACCGGCACTGGCTGAAAATCCACCGCTTCTCCTCGAAAATACCGGCTGAGCATGCATTGTAACCGTTGCTCCAAGCGGGTTTCAGGCTCATCCTTAACGTGGGTGGGGAGGGTTTGACCATGGTAATCGATGGAAAGCACCTGCTCGTCGGTGGACGTGACGGTCCACCAGCCTACCGGGGAGGCAATCGCGAAAATATGCTGGGCGGATTGATTCATGTTATAAGTCATCTCGCCAGTGTAGCGCATCGGCCCAGGGAATTGAACTCGTTGTCATTTAAAGCAACAGCATGGGCAGGATGGTCAGGATGATGGGCAACAGGATCTGCGCGGTGTTCTTAACCTTGGTACCGGTCGTTTGCGGGGCACCTCCGGCGGAGGATACCGCAATCACCCGCTGCATCCGATCATCCGAGGACATTTCCGGCGAAGTTGTCTTGAAAATTTTGGTTTCCAACCGGCCCAGCCGTGTGTCCATGGGTTCTGACGGATACGTGTGCCCCAGAACCTGTTTCTCCACCTCATTCATGGCTGCCAGCATATCCGGGGTGGGTTGTCCACCCGCGCCATAAGCAGAATCATTGGGATCCTGCCCATAAGGGGCGGTTTGCGTGGGCTGATACACGCCAGGCTGAGGTTGTCCGTAGTCGGTTTGGGTGTTGGAAATGGGCGTGCCGGTATAGGCGTTGCCATAGTTGCTGCCGGTACTCCGGGAGTAATTGGAGAAATCATTGGGCGCGGCGGCATAGGCTTGGCCGGAAGGCACTTGCGTATAGGTCTGATTGGCTGCGCCTCGGGCCGGGTAGGCCGGTTGCGGATAACCATAGGACTGCTGATAAGGCTGCGTGGCGGTTGCTTGGGTATTGCCGGTATCACCCAGGACCATCAGCTTGAGGTTATCCACCCGATCGGCCAGCGGACCGTTCTGGACGGTCTTGAATACCTGCTTTTCCAGCCGCTCCAGCCGCCGGGTGATGTCTTCCTGGACGTAGTTCCGGCCGAGAACCTTCTCCTCCATGCGGCTCACAGTCGGATAATCCGTTTCCCCCGGTACCGGCTTCGCCGACTGCTGCATAGGCTGCATATAGCTGGCGGGATTGGCGAGAGAATTAGACGAATTTCTGCCTGCCTGGCTGTTCCATGGTCCAGATTGGGGCGAAGGCTGTACGGCTGATGTTTTAGCCATTGTGTTGCGGTTAGCCTGAGGTGTGGCGGAGTTTGCGGTACTGGCTGGCGCGGGTTTCGACATCGGTGAGAGCGCGCCCAGCGTTTTGGGTGACAACGCGGTTTGCAGCCTGGAAATCCGGGCTTCAGGAGACAGACTCCCTTGGGCCTCCCCGAACACAATGCCTTCCAGTCGGCCCAAACGGGCATCCAGTGCTTCCTGGTCGTATCGGGTCGCAAGCAGTGTGTCTTCCAGATTCTGAATGGCCTGCGTCTCTTGCGCGGGCGTCATGATGGCGGCATGAACCACGCCTGACAGCATCAGGACGAGGGTCATCCCCACCAGTAAAAGGACCAGAGAAAATGGCTTAATTCTCATGCTCTCTATGACTCTCTTATGCTTGACTTTGTTCCGGCTCATCGATTCCGTCACTAGACAAGCACCATTGCTGAACGGATATTTCCTTTGCGTGCAGACAGGAAACTTCGATCTTGCACAGTTCGCCAAAGGCTTAGTGACGACCTTCAGGCCGCTCCCCATTTACATCCCTAAAGCATCTTAATACGTCATTCCGGTTCTGACGATCGTCTTATGGTATGATTTTTCTCAAATGCTGAGTAGGGTGGACATGTCGACTCCCCAGAAAACCAAACCCCTGCGAGGAAAATACCAACTCGCTAAAAATATTTTTGTCACCTGCTATCTGGATGTGCTGGAAGCAACCGATCAGGAGATCCGCACCTTTATTGGGCTGAAAAAACGGGGTGATGCCACCGTTCCCATTGGCACGCGCATCATTTTCGATGCCGACGTCATCAATCGCATCAACGTCCGCCGACACGGCAGCCTGGATATTATCTCCATCCAGGTTCTAAAGCTGGAAGTCATGAGCGGAAAGCCCTTGCATGTCTGCACGCCCATCCAGAAGGATAGCCGGGGGGATCTTCGGGAGACAGAGCGTAAAGAGGCGGAATTTCCGGTGTCCATCGAAGGCAAGGACGCCCAGTTCATGGCTTCGGGGGGGACGACCAAGGGGCTGAGCCTGCATTACACCAGTAAGAGGGCCATGCTGAGCCTGACACTCAATCGGACCTATGACTTCAGGGTTAGTCACAAGGGGAGCGATTACATATTCCAAGGGGCGATCAAGCACATCCAGTACGACTGGAAAAACCATGAGCATCTCATCGGAGTGCATTTTCCCACCCTCGGCCCGGATGAGGAAATCATCCTCAATCTGCTGCTCGACCCCGAATACACCATTGATATCTCCGGACGGCAGACCGTGGATACTTCGGTGGGCAAGATCTCCGCGCACGACCTGTAGGGTTGCGTCAAATTCGGTTTGCGCTGAATTATTCCGGTCCGTGCAAGCCATTAATATGGCGCGGTCTAACAGGAGTTCTCGCAGGTGAGGGCGCGGTGGGGATGTGGTTTATGTTGTCGGGCTTGGTTTTAGCAGGTTTTATGCAGGTTTTATAAGATGAAATGGGTGCCGTCCCTGCAAGGTGTTTTTAATCGTATCGGTTTCTTAATATTAAGTTAGAAAGCCTCAAGTTTTGCCCAAAAGGATCCGACATTAACGATACGAAGTTGAGAAGAAGAGTTGAATATGAACATTCGACAACCCGGTGGCGCATTAACAGAATATGGCCTTGTTCTTTCTCTCGCCGTATTTCTTGCGGTAGCGGCACTTTTGATGTTGGGCAATTCGGTGTCTGACGTGTTTCAAGGCAACTCGTCCGGGCTGGGTGGCTCGCAGGCGCAGCAACTCGTTAGCCTGAAATTCAACCAATCCAACATCCCGCCCGGCAAAGGAAAGTTGGCGGTTGATCCTGCCACCGGACTCCCTCTCATGCAGTTAACGGACAATGCCGTCGGTGGCGTGAACACGACCAGCGCGGAAGGTAGCATTGCGACGGCCACCGAGACCATGAGCTTGGCCAACCAATTAAGCAGTGCAGTTCCAAACATTACCGATCCTGCTACCCGCTCATGGGCCAGTGAAATCACCAAGCTGGCCTATTATCTGGGTGGCACGGAGGGTAGTTTTGCCGGAATATCAACCCTGAGCGTTAACCCGACTTCGGGCATGGGCCCGAAAACCGAATATACTCAGGCTGCGGCGCTGAGTGATGTGTATACCTACCAGAATGAATTGCTGACAGCGTTGCAAAATCCGCCTTCCGGCGCGAACCCGGCGGAGGTCAAGATGATTGCCTCGCTGGGGGCGGACGCCTGGAATAACGCCCAAGGCTATGTTACCCAGTTGTCTCCCTACCTCAACAAGAACGGCGATCTGGATGCGAAAGCCCTGCAAAAAAGCCCGCTGAATGGAGACAGTAAAAAACTTTCCAACCTGTCCTATGATCAGATTGTCGCTTACGACACATTGCAGTCACAGGTGAATCAGGTATTGGCTGATGGAAGCGCGTCAGGCACGCCGACAGTTCAGTCCACTTTACAGAATGCCACGGCGATGACTCAGACAACCGCACCCTGAAGAATCCCCCAAATAGCGAAAAAATCCCCGGCAACGTCGGGGATTTTTTGCATTTGCGGTTATTTTCAGCGGCATGGGCATTTTGGGTGAGTGTATATCGTTAATATATCTTAAAAATTGGACCGTTTTTGTCAATCTTTCCTGGCGGGTCGTTTTTATATAATTATGCAATCTTAATCATCTCTCTTGTATTTACAGGATAGAGGGAAATAAGGAGTTCACGATGGGTTTCGCAGCAAGTCAAGCCAGATACATGATCCTGACCGCCAGGAAGAGCGATCTGGAGCTGCAGGGGCAATTCATTAACCAGGCTCGGTTATCATTGGCAAACATCACTGGTGCTTTGTTCACCATCAGTGCCAACCTGGAACCCGAGTCTCCGGAAGCCCAGCAGCTACAAGCCAGAATCGCGGCCATTCAGGCCATCGACAAGGCTCTGGAACTTCAGCTCCGCCGGGTGGATACCCAGCGTGACGCCGTCCAGACCGAAATCGACGCCGTCCGGAAAGTCATCGGGAAGAACATCGAATCCACCTTTAAGACTTTCGGCTAAGATAAAGCCAACCCCATCCCGACGGATGCGGGATGTTGCAAACGGACGTTCAAAACGACTGATGACAAGCCGGTCAAAGGAAACAGGACAAAAGGGCGAAACCATCGCGCAGGCGATTCTCCGCAGGAAGGGCTTCCGGATTGAGGCCGTCAACTGGCGCTCAGGAAAGCTCGGCGAGATCGATCTGATCGCATGGCATCCACAGGAACGCCTGCTGGCCTTCGTTGAGGTCAAAACGCGTAAGAACGGGCTGTACGGAAGCCCGGCTGAAGCCGTGGATGCCCGCAAGCAGGCCCAGCTAACTTCGTTGGCTGAAATATGGCTGGCGCAATACCCGCCGGAAGCCGATGCCCGGATCCGCTTTGATGTGATCGGCATTTATTATCCGGGCCAGGGGAAACCGGCGGATATCACCCACCTTGAAGACGCGTTCTGAGGGCGCGATACCGGGCGTTTTTGGAAATGCTCCACGGCGTGTCATTCCCTTCTTTGGCGCACGGGCTCTATAATAATCATGTAGCGGTTGGTCTACTGCCGCCCGCTTTCTAGGCCAGAGTAATAATTGTATTGCGCTCTAATTCAGGAAATTTTTGCAGGATTTTCTTTGAATGTCTTCTAAAGTAACTTTTCTCCCCAGCGGCAAGACCCTTGAAATCGATTCGGAAACCACTTTGAGGGAGGCGGCCCACCTGGTGGATGTCAGTGTGCATGACCGCTGCGGCGGCATGGGGGCTTGCTGTAACTGCGTCGTGACCGTGGTTTCCGGGATGGAAAACATCTGCCCGAAATCCACCGTGGAGGCGGCCGTGTTCTACCTGGACGCCAATGATCGCCTCTCTTGCCAGTGCCGCATTACCGGGGATGTGGTCATCAAGACCATCTGAACCGCTGCCTGGTACAACGGGCCACTCCATCGACTTGAAAGTCCGCCTCTGCCCCTATGCAGGGGGTGTATGTGTGCCATAATTTAGGAATTAAATCCTGGAGGGCTGGAGGCAATGAG
The DNA here is from genome assembly GCA_036703295.1 of Coleofasciculaceae cyanobacterium. Classification (GTDB taxonomy): domain Bacteria; phylum Cyanobacteriota; class Vampirovibrionia; order Vampirovibrionales; family Vampirovibrionaceae; genus DATNPJ01. The sequence continues at coordinate 5,760 of DATNPJ010000029.1, forward strand.
GAAGTTGGCGATGTTTTCCGCAATCACCGGTTTCACGCGGCAGACGGGGCGGGGCCTGTCTGTATCCGAATGGCTGATGTACGGGCTCATCGGGGTGGTTCTGCTGGTCAGCGTGTATGCCATCTCCGGCTCCGTTGCCACCCAGCGGCAGGTGGCCAGTACTTTCAGCGACTGGTATGAGAACAAACCCGGCCTGGAGCAGGCCATCGCCGATCAAAAGGCCACCGGGCGCCCCATGCTGGTTTACATTTTTGCCACCTGGTGCCCGCATTGCAAGCAGTTTGCGGCGCAGGTGCTATCAGATCCGAAAATGCGGCAGTTCGTGAAGAATTACCCCCATGTCCGGATTGAGCCCGATCATGGGGCGGCGGAGCAAGCCATCATGGAGGACTTTGGGGCCAAGGGCTTTCCTTCTTTCTGCGTGGTCCTTCCGGCAGGAAAGCGGATTGAAATCAGTACCCACACCGAAGGTAAGGGTCATCCCCGCATGAAAACACCGGATGAGTTCATCGATTCCATTCAGGAAGCAACGGGCGAACAGCCCGGCGGGGAACAAACCGGCAGGCTGGAGGGCGAGAACGAGAAAGCCGGACCTTCGGCGGAGAGCAAGGGCCGGTAACATGAGCGAAGTCCCCCGCATGCTTGTTCCCGAGCGCAGCCTGCTGCTGGTGATCGATATCCAGGAGAGGTTTGTCCCGGTGATTCCTGGCTACGAGCAGCTGGTGGAGCGGGCCGGTATTTTGGTCCAGGCGTGTAACCGGCTGGAAGTGCCGGTGATTGTTTCCGAACAGTATCCCAAGGGGTTGGGGCACACCGTGCCGGAACTCAGACAGGTTTTGGCCGCCGATACCGCCGTGATGGAAAAGACCGCTTTCGGATGTGGCGGGGATCCGGCCATTCTGGGGCAGATTTTTGACCTGGGACGCAAGCAAATCATGGTGTGCGGCATCGAAGCGCATGTTTGTGTCAACCAGACCGTCCACCAGTTGTTATCGGAAGGCTACCAGGTGCACCTGATGCGGGACGCCATCGCCTCCCGCAATCCTGATGACGCCGGGACCGCTCTCGCCAAGATGACCCAGTCCGGTGCTATTCCAGGATGTGTGGAGATGGCCTTGTTTGAAATGATGACCACTGCCCGTCACCCCGGCTTCAAGGAATTGCAGGCGTTGGTGAAATAGCGCTCAGCTTGAATGGGCCATGATTGGATTTTGAATTGCCACCCGGTCGATGTTCTACCCGGCGATTGTTTTGGCGGCAAAACGCTTGCAGGCTTCGGTGGCTTCCAGCAGGGCATCGAGGTTGCCCGGTTCGTCGTAGGCATGCCCGGCATTGGGGATGATGCGTAACGTGGCTTCCGGCAGGGCTTGGCTCAGCTCCCAGGCGTTGCGGGCCGGGCAGACCACATCGTAGCGGCCATGCACGATCCAGGTGGGGATATGCCGGATGAGACCGGCATCCCGCAAGAGCTGGTTCTTTTCCAGCCAGCAGTCATGCATGAAGTAATGGCACTCAATTCGCGCCATTGCCAGGGCATGATGGGCTTCCTCAAAGTGGTCGATGACTTTCACGTCCGGCAGCAGCTTGCAGGTGGAGCCTTCCCACTTGCTCCAGGCCTTGGCGGCCTCCAGGCGGATTTTTTCATCCGGGCTGGTCAGCAGTTCGTAATAGGCTTCGACCATCTGTCCGCGCTTTTCCGGTGGCACGGGGCGGATATACTCTTCCCAAAAGTCCGGAAACAGCCAGCTGGTGCCTTCCTGGTAGAACCACCGAATTTCCTCGGGGCGGCACAGGAAGATGCCCCGAAGAATAAGGGCGCTGACGCTTTGCGGGTGGGTCTGGGCGTAGATCAGGGAAAGCGTACTGCCCCACGATCCGCCGAAAACCACCCACTGATCAATGCAAAGTTCCTTGCGGATGGCTTCGATATCTGCGACCAGGTCCCAGGTGGTGTTGTTTTCCAGCGAGGCATGCGGCTTGCTCTGCCCCGAGCCGCGCTGATCAAAGAGAATCAGGCGGTAATGGGACGGATCGAACAGTCGCCGGTGATTAGCGGAGATGCCCCCGCCCGGTCCGCCATGCAAAAAAAGCGCCGGTTGGCCATTGGGGTTGCCGACTTCTTCCACATATAGAGAATGTCCGCCGGAGACGGGCAGGTAGAAACTATTGTAGGGTCCGATTTCCGGAAACAACGCACGCATTGCAAACCTCCCTCATCACGCTGACCTTCTCGTCTATTATAGCGCCGCGTGGGCAAGAGGGACTATAATGGGGCACACAGTCGAAAAGAGGGCGGAACGTTGGCAACCCCGGAGATGAATCCGCAGAGCGCGGGCACGGATCAGGAGCACTTGAAGCTGCTGACGATTTTTCATTACATCGTGGCCGGCATATACGCGCTGTTTGCCTTGTTTCCACTGTTCCATGTATTGATGGGCGTGTTTTTCGCGCTCAACCCTTGCATGGGAGAAGGCGGTGAATGCATGCCGCCGTTTTTCGGCTGGATTTTCGTGGTGGTTGGCTTGGTCCTCATTCTGTTCGGGGAAGCGATCGCAGTGGGCATCTATCTCAATGGCCGTTTTATCGCCCGGCGGCAGCATTATCTCGCCTGTGTGGTCATCTCGGGCGTGGAGTGCATGTTGTTTCCCTTCGGTACTGTCCTGGGCATTTTCTCGTTGATGGTGCTTCTGCGCCCGACGGTGAAAGCCCTGTTCGAGGCCCCGCCGCCGCCATCCTCACCGGTCCGGGGGTAGGCCCGCGCATGCAAAGATCCGTTGCAACCCGTGCGCTTTTGGGTGTAATTCTGTTAGCATAGGAAGATGAGCCCCTGTGGCGGAATGGTAGACGCTGCAGACTTAAAATCTGTTGTCCGCAAGGACATGCCGGTTCGAGTCCGGCCAGGGGCACCAGCATTCCGGTGATTTTTCGAAGGCGTTCTTTGTTGGCTTAGGCGGCGGGTTAATTGCGCTCCAGCAGAAGCAGCAGGGGGCGAAGATGGCCTTGAATCGGTAATGTTGCCTTAATGCCCGATAATATGTGGGGTTGGCGCGAGTGCTTGCATGGTCAGCCGCATCATCGGCAAATAATTAGGAGCTGGCTTCTTCACGGCGCAGCCATTGCCAAAAACCCCAGGCAAAGACCAGGGTGGCCAGCAGCTTGACGGTGAAACCGGCAATCCGGGCTTGCAGCAGGCCAAAGTCGAAGCCTCCGAACAGCCGTGAGACGATGAGGTGGAAAGACGTGGTGAAACCGGCGTACAGTTCGGGGAAGCGGTAACAGGTGAGCATGAAGCTCTCGTCCTTAATATCGAAGCCCCGGTTGATGCCCCAGGCGAACAGCGCCAGGTTCAGAACTCCGCAAACGGCCAGTAAAATCACCACATACCGGCTGAGTGCTTGCCGATTACCGGACAGAGCAGGCATTGGTGTTTCCGGCAGCCCGTTTTGCTTTTGATGAGGCGATTCCAGCGGTTTAATGGCCATCACCGGCACCTTCCTTTCGGGTGTAAAAAGTGATCGGCTTTTTGGAATAAGGGTTATAGGCCTGCCCAATGCTGCGATACTGGTCCAGCGTGATGCCCAACCCGTTCAGGCAGGGTTGCAGTTTGGGCAGCGTTTCCTCCTGGACCAGTAGCAGGGCCTGATGCAGGTTGATGTTCGCGGAGGCTTCCTGCAAGGATTTGCAAATCTGCATCTGCTCTTGCTTATGATGCGAATACCAGGGCAGTCCCGGTGAAATGCCGCCCAGCCAGTAAACCACGCCCGGCATCTCGTACCAGCCCATCATCCAGCGGCGTTTTTCGGGGGGGAGCTGGCTCACAATACTTTGGGTTTCCGCGATGAACTGCCGGGTGGGCGGATCGACCTGAATACCTTCCAGTCCCCGGATATTATCGATGCGTTCGGTCTGGGCCAGCCGGTTTTCAACCCAGCGCCAGGGATAGTACAGGTACCCGGCCACGAATTGCCATTCAGCCAGAACGATCAGCGTTACCAGCGTGGCGGTTTGCATGATACGTGATGGGAATTGCCGGATCAGCAGGAACATCAGGGCGAACCAGGGCAAAAAATACAGCGGCAGGGCGTAGCTGAAGGAGGCATCGGAGCCAAAAATCAGCAGGAACGGCAGGATGAATAAAAGCAGCATGGCGAAATTCCGCCGCTGATCCGAAAACACCACCCGTGAGCCAAGCCCCAGATGGACGGCGAGCAGAATCAGCAGAGAGGCAATATAAAAAAGACTGTGAAAGCGGAAATTGGTGATGGGATAAATGCGATAGGCCAGGATACCGTTCAGCAGCAGGGTGGCCGGGAGGATCATCCACCAGCCGGACGCGGGCTTTTGGCTCAGGAACTTGCGGCTGAGTGTGAATACCACCGCCAGTGGCAGCGTGTAGAACATAATCAGGTTGGTGCCGATGCGCCTGATATCGCTGATCTGCTTGTTGATAACCTTGAAGGGGTTATGGGTGCCGCCGGTCTGGGTACCCAGGCTTTCCTGAAACAGGTGGAGCCAGTCATTCAGGGGATAGATGAACAGGAAAAACGCGGCCAGCCCGGCCAAATATCCCAGGCCCAGCGCAATCACCGGGCGGAGACGTTGCAAGATGGGAATCCCGGCTTGTCGAGCCATCAGGAAGAGTGCGGCCAGACCAAAAAACAAGATGCTGGAGGAGAATTTCACGAAAAAATCGAAGCCGATGCAGAAACCGGCCCCCGTCAGCAGCCAGGAGGCCTGATCGAAGCGATAGGGCTGCCCGTCTTTCATCCTTACCGAGAAGGCAAAAAGCAGCCCCGCCGCCATGAACAGCAGCGAACCGTTGAGGTAGTTGTAGTTGATGGTGGGCGAAATCTGGCTGATGCCAATGAAGTCACCGAGCAGCAGCAACAGGAAAACCGGCAGGAACCCTACGGGGGTGCTGCCCAGGGTGTTTCTGAGGGGTGAGAAGCTGCGGCGCTCGCTGTGGCTGGCGGTCATATTCGTATCTGTGCTCGTGATGGCCCAAACGGTTCACCCAGTATACTACGAGCCCTGCGTCGCTTGAGTGTTTTGCAAGGGGATGTTTTCAGGCAGTTTTATCAGTGGATATGACCCTCGGCTGGCTGGGCTAAAAGCCAACACTCATCTCCCAGGGGCCAGAGATTGCCCCCGGTTCCGGGAAGCCGTTTTGAAAACGTCTATTCAAGAAACCGCTTGCCGCCTTGGTTAAAACCAACGTCCGAGGCGCTGAATTTGTAACGGCAGGTAACAAGCTGGTCCGCTGTAACCGGTGGTGAGTTTAATCCTCGCAAAGGATGTCCATATATTGAATATGCGGGACGATGAGTGATAAGAGGCGAAAGTACATTATGAGCGAAAAATTGAAAAGCGAGAGCGGACAAGCCTTGACGGAATATGCGGGCGCCATTGTGCTTTCTGCCCTTTTGATCGCAGGCTGCCTGGGGAGCGCCAACATCGTGATGCCTGCGCTTTTTCAGATGATGGTGGCCCAGAACGAGGAGTCTTTTAACGAGGACGAGCCCGCAGCACCGGCTTCGTCGCCAGCCCCATCACCAACACCGTCTCCGTCGCCTGCGCCAGCCCCATCGCCAACGCCATCTCCGTCGCCTGCGCCAGCCCCATCACCATCTCCGGCACCCGCACCTGCACCAACGCCTTCGCCGGCACCCGCGCCGGCACCCGCGCCTGCTCCCGCACCTGCTCCCGCACCTTCGCCGGGGCACAGCGGCTCATGCCACGGCAGTCATTGCTAGGGGGCTGATGATTTTGATTTCAGAAATGGCGAACACACGGGCCGATCAAATCAGGGAGTGGCGCATCTCTCCCCGATTGATGGTGCTCCGGGATTTCCTCAGCGATGAAGAGTGCGAACACCTGATTGCACTCGGACACAGCCGTATAAAACCCTCCACCACCGTGGATCCCGACACCGGCGAATTGATCCTGGTGGACTCACGCACCAGTTCCGGTGCCTACTTCACGTTGGGCGAAACCCCGACGGTCATGGTGATTGAACAGCGTATTTCCGAATGGTCCGGCTTGCCGGTGGAGAATGGCGAAGGGATGCAGATCCTCAATTACCAGGTGGGGCAAGGTTATATGCCGCACTTCGATTATTTTGATCCCGCCTTGAAAGGAAGCCCCACGGTGCTGGCATACGGGGGACAGCGCGTGATGACCTGCCTGATGTATCTGAACAACGTGGAAGCGGGCGGGGAAACACATTTCCCTGAGATTGACAAGAAAATCACCCCGGTGCGAGGGGACGCACTCCTTTTTTACAACGTGTTGCCGGATGGCGCGATAGACCCCATGAGCCTGCATGCCTCGTTACCGATGCTGGCGGGCGAAAAATGGGTGGCAACCAAGTGGATCCGGGAAAGGGCCTATCGCGCGCCTGATTAATCGTATCCGGGTGGGGACATTGCGGGCATTGGTACCAACCGAAGTTCTGCCGCACGCGAACGATTTCAAGCGAATTGCCGCTGGCCTGGCCTATTGAAAGGTGATTTTCCCTTTCACCATCTCCATGCCGCACTGGAAAGTCATCTCGCCGGCCTTATGGGGCTTGATTTCCACGATTTGGCTTTCGCGGGCGGGCAGATGGATTTTGACCTTCTCCTCGGGGATGGCGAGATCTTCTACGCAACTGTGCGCGCCGGGATCTTCATCCCGGTAAAATTCAATCCTCATGGGTTTATCGGCTTTGGCCACGATATGATTGGGCTGGTATCCGCCCTGAACCACGACCTTCACGACCTGAACCCCGTCCGGTCCCATGGTGGTTTCAGTCGGCTTGGAGGCGCAGCCTGAAACCAGGCCGAGCGTGATCATCAACCCGGCTAAAAGCGGGATGAAACGTTTACGGGGGTTCATCGCTCCATCCTCTTGGTGGCGCCGCAGTGAATGCACACGAAGAAAGGCTGTCCCCAACCGTCTTCGCCCTGGTCGCTCATCTTTTCGCCGCAGCGACAGAAAACGCCCTCCTCCTGGGCCTCTAATTGGCTGCCTTCACAACTGGAATTCATGCATTTCAACCCTTCGGGGGCCAGGATGGTTCTGCCGTTGCAAACGGAACAACGTTCCATACTTTGCTTCCTCCTCGGAACAACATCTTTTGCTGATGCCTGATTCACCATTCTAAACCGGTCTGGCGCGTCAGTCCAATCGTGTGGCGCCCATAATGTTGCCCATCAGCACATTGACTGCCACGCGGTCTCCGGGCTTGGGATCGGGATAGAAAGCCTCCGGGTTGATTCGCATCTGGTGCGGGGTTTCATTGTCGGGTATCTGGTAGGTGATTTCGTAGTAAGGACTACCATGAATGGTGAGCGGCTCGACTGCCGTCAGGACAATTTCCAGGGTCTGTTGCAGACTGTTCATGGCGGCTTTCTCCTTCAGAACAGCCGTCAGCGTACTATGGATGTAAACTTGTCGCAATCCACTCTCCGGCAGAGTCTGCTTGGTGTATGATCTTCAAAAGCCGGAACGGCTATCCCATCCTGGGGAGAGGCTCTTAAGCCCCTGCCTTCCGTTACCGCCCGCTCCGCGCATTATAGTTTTTCCGGGATTCTGACCCCGGAAGTCAGTCGCTGTAACCAATACGGGATCAAGCCATCATGAACGCCCAACTTGAAACCCTGATCCGCCAAATGCCTAAAGCGGAGCTGCATTTGCACATTGAAGGCACGCTGGAACCCGAGCTGATGTTCGAACTGGCCCGGCGCAACGGTGTGAAACTTCGTTTCAACAGTATTGAAGAAGTGCGTGAGGCCTACAATTTCCACAACCTGCAATCCTTCCTGGATATCTATTACGAAGGCGCGCAAGTCCTCATTCACGAGCGGGATTTCTACGATCTGGCCCGCGCCTACCTGGATCGGGTGGCCAAAGAGAACGTGCGGCATGTGGAGATTTTCTTCGACCCGCAGACGCACACCCACCGGGGCGTCTCGTTTGAAACTGTCATCAAGGGGTTGCACCGGGCATTTTACGACGCCGAACAGCTTTACGGCATCACCTCGCGGCTCATTTTGTGCTTCCTGCGAGATCTCAGTGCGGACGACGCCATGAAAACCCTGGAGCAGGCGCTGCCTTACAAGCAGTGGTTGACCGCCGTGGGACTGGATTCCGCCGAAGTGGGCAACCCGCCGGAAAAATTTCAGGCCGTTTTTGCCCGTGCCCGCAGCGAAGGTCTGCTGACCGTGGCGCATGCCGGCGAAGAGGGGCCTCCGGCCTATATTTGGCAGGCGCTGGACGGCTTGAATGTGAAGCGCATCGATCATGGCGTGCGAGCCATTGAAGACCGTGAACTGGTGGCTCGTTTGCGCGCCGAGCGTATGCCGCTGACCGTCTGCCCGCTCTCCAACATCAAGTTGTGCGTGTTTGATCGGATTGAGCGTCACAATATCAAGCAGTTATTGGATGCTGGGCTGTGTGTCACCGTGAATTCCGACGATCCGGCTTATTTTGGGGGTTACGTGACCGAGAATTACCTGGCCATCCAGCGTGGATTGAAGCTTTCGGCGTCGGAGCTGCTGCAATTGGCCAAAAACAGCTTTGAGGCCAGCTTTATCCCGGATACGGAGAAACAGCGCTATTATCGGGAACTGGAGCAACTGCCCCAGGCAACGGCCTTGGCCTGATTTCCTCAATCGAGAGTGGCTGAAACCGCGTGATTAGGAAGTGTTGTCCTAGTGGGTGGAGCTCATCCCATTAGACTCCGGAAGGGCTTTCCCGGAAAACTTGTCGGTTAATGCCTGCCACTCAATGGTAGCGCTGCCGCCCGAGAGCTGGTACAGGCTTTGCCAGTTCTGCAAGTGCTCGATGCAAGCCTGGTCGATGTGATTCAATTGCTCCAAATGAACATGCAGCTGTCGGCCCTGGGGCTGCCGCTCCAGGATGGTAACCAGCCGGGGCAGACTGAGGAATGAGGCGCTGCCTTTCAGGAACAGGTTGATCTGGCCTTCGCCGTTGGCGACCGTGTCACCGTCCAGCTTCGAGAATGTATAGAGCAGCTTGAGCACGGACAGGATGGCGCCGACGATCACCCCTTCCAGCAGGTTGGTGGCCACCACCATGATCAGCGTCACGGCGTAGATGGCCACTTCGCCGATGCCGCCGACTCGCCAAAGCTTCTTCACGGCATCCACCCGGATCATCTTGGAACTGGTATAAACCAGGATGGCCGCCAGACAGGCCGTCGGGATCTTCTCCAGCAGAAAAGGAAAGAAAGCTACCAATCCTAACAGCCAGGCCCCATGCAGGATGGCCGAAAGCCGGGTTTGTGCCCCCGCCTGAACATTGGCGGAACTGCGTACGATAACCCCGGTGAGGGGCAGAGCGCCCAGCAGGCCGCAAGTCGCGTTGCCGACGCCTTGCGCGATCATCTCCCGCTCGTACTCCGTGCGAGGGCCATGATGCATGTGGTCCACCGCCGAGGCGCTCAGCATGGTTTCCGCGCTGGCCACCAGGGCAAAAGTCAGGGCCATAATCCAAATATCCGTATTGCCCAGTAATTGCAGACTTTGCGCGGTGGGCAAGATAATGGCATCCAGGAACTGGCCGGGGACTTCCACGAAATTGATGGGTAATTGGAGCAGCGCTGTCAGAATCACTGCGACTACCACGGCCACTAGCGCCCCCGGAATCATCCGAAGGCGGACGGATAGGAGATTCCAACCCAGCAGGGTCATGATGGAAAATACGCCGATCATGGCGGCCCAGTGGTGACTGCTGGTGTCGTTTGGCGGAAAGAGTCCCTTCATCACCGATTCCGGGATGGTCAGGATGTTCGCCAGCCCATTGCTCTCCGGAGAGACATCCAGCATGACGTGGAACTGGCTGGCGACAATCAGCACACCAATCCCGGCCAGCATCCCCTGGATAACCGCGGGGGAGATGGCTCTGAACCATTGTCCAAGGCGCAGAAAGCCGGCAATAACCTGAAAGCTCCCGGCAATAAGCAGAATAATGCCCAAGCCTGCCAACCCAAATTTTTCGATGACTTCGTAGGTCAATGCCACCAATCCGGCGGCAGGTCCGCTGACCTGGAGCGGTGAACCCGCAAGTGTTCCTACGACAACCCCGCCGATAATCCCGGTGATCAGTCCCGCCATGGGTGGCGCGCCCGATGCGATGGCAATCCCGAGGCAAAGCGGCAACGCGACCAGAAAAACCACGATGGATGCAAGAAAATCACGCCGTAGGCTGTGCTTTCCGGACATAAAATGTCTCCTTGTTCAGTTAACTGTCAATCTGAGGGTCTGATTTAAAAGAACTGAACGGGAGGAGCCCGGCTGGCGAGGAACGGAGAGACCGCTTGCCGGTTGACGGAAGCCGATTGTGTTTTAAAAGCGTTGCAAAGCTTGGAGTGCGTTGATCCCGGATTGAAGACCTGCTGCTGTTCGCTAAAGCGTTTTTGCAGGAGGTATTGGCCGACCCGAAACTGGGACTGGCTGCCATGCTCATCCATGTTTTCATCGAGCAGGGTGCCGAAAGGCCGCTCGTTTTCAGACTGAAGATGCTGATGTGGCACGGTGGCAAAATTCACCGTGAGAAAGGTCAATACCACCATTAGTAAGGTGGTGAATTTCCGGATTATGTTTACCATCAGCTTCATTAACCAATTGAATTCATCGTCCACCATACAGGATTATAGTCCGCTGCAAGGGTTTCGTTCAAGAAAAGGGCATTTCAGGCCGGTTTTTTGGTATGATCAAGCGCAAATGATCACCTCGCTTGAACACTCTCAGGATGTCTTTTCCCAGGCGGATCTCTACCGGGCCGTCCGCCGCTTGTTGCCGCTGGTAGAGGGTTCTCATGAACCCGATCTGTCGGAATCGATCATGATTGAAGAATCTCCGGTCGTAACCGCTGCCGAGGAATCTCAAGCCCAGGAATTACAAACGAGAATCAGCAATGAGCTGACCGACGACGTTCGTCTGCTGGGTGCCTTGCTGGGTTTGATTATTTGTGAGCACGAGGGCGCGGAATTCTACCGTTTCATCGAGCGCCTTCGGCAAGCCTCCAAGGATGCCCGCGAGGAATCCGGTCGCATCGGGGTGGAAAACATCAACCGGGTCATTCAGACCGAATTGGAGGGGTTGGACGATAATGCCCAGCGCGCCCTGCTGCACCGGGCGGTGGCCGCTTTTCGGCTGTTCTTGCTGCTGGCGGGCATTGCGGAAGAGTACCACCAGAGCGAACGCTTTAACAGTGCGCTTCCCGGTGAGCGGCAAGGCTTGATTCAGGCCATCGGCCGCGCCAGAGCCACCGATACTTCCCTGGATGAACTGGAAAGCCTCCTGGGCAAAATCTCTGCCCGGCTGGTGATTACCGCCCACCCCACCAAAATCCTGCGTCAGACGATTCTGCATCACCAGAAAGATATTTTCGACATCCTGAAGGCGATGCACTCATCCGAACTCACGCCTTTTTCCCAGCAAGAGTTGCTGGAAACGCTGGCGGAGAAGATTGAAGTGATTTGGGCCACCCAGTTTTCCCGCTGGACCAAGCCCGAGCCGCGTGAAGAAATAAGCCGGGTGCTGAGTTACCTGACTCGCACCCTGTATCAAACCTTGCCCCAGGTGCATCGCAAGCTGCGGCAGGCCCTGAGCTACTATTTCGATGCGGAGGATGCCCTGCCGGAACATCCTATCCTCACGGTCGGCAGCTGGGTGGGTGGTGATATGGACGGCAACCCCTACGTCACGCCGGATGTCTTTTCGGAAGCGATTACCCGGCAGTACCGGGCGATTGTGTCCCGGTATGCGGACGATATCCGGGGAACCCTGAACAAGATGAGCCAGGCCCTGCATCGGGTGGGCATCACGGAGGCATTACGCGCATCCATCGATCAGGATCTTCGGGAAATGCGGGAGGCGCGCGAGGATACTCGCAGCTATGAACCGCTGACCGAGCGTGAACCTTACCGTCTCAAACTGACCTTGATGGCCTTGCGCCTGGAGCGCACGCTCAAGCAGAACGTATTTATGGCGGCAGAGAAGCGTCTCAGTGTGCCATTTGTCTATACCTCTTCCCAGGCGCTGCTGGATGAACTGGAACTGGTCTGTGAAAGCCTGGCCCGGCAGGGATATAAACGATCCATCCAGGTGCGGCTGGATCGCTTGAAAAAATGCATCCAGATTTTCGGTTTTCATTTTGCCTCCATTGACCTGCGGGAAGAGACCAGCCATATCAATCTGGCTGCCGAGGCGGTGCTGAAGGCTTCCGGGGTTCCGCTGGACGGGAACCGGATGGACACGCTCACCGCTGAAATTCTGTATCTCAAGGCGCTGAACACCCAGCAATGGGAGGCTTCCAGTACTAATCTTCCTTACTCCGAGTCGGACCGGCAGACAATCCAGCGGATGCTGGGCATGCTGGAGGTGGTTCGCAAGGCACAGCAGTTTATCAGCCCGGATGCATGCCGCAACCTGGTGCTGACCATGACCTCTTCGGCGGAGGATCTGCTCTCCGCATTGTTGTTGTTGAAGACGGAAGGCCTGTTTTACCCGGTCTACCATCCGGAAGGCCAGCCGGAATATCGCGGTCACCTGGATATCGTGCCGTTGTTTGAGACCATCCCGGATTTGCAGAACGCAGTTGCCGTGATGCGGGAGGCCTTCCGGAATCCGGCCTACCGGATGCACCTTGCCTGCCGGGGCAACCGGCAGATGATCATGGTGGGCTATTCCGACAGTAACAAGGATGGTGGCTATTTCTCCAGTAACTGGCGCATTTACAAGGCCCAGCAGGACTTATGGGCGGTGGCGAAAGAGGCGGGCATTGAATTGCGCTTTTTCCACGGACGGGGGGGCAATCTCGGCCGGGGTGGCGGACCTGCCCAGCGGGCTATCCGGGCCTTACCGCCGGGGACGGTGGAATACGGCCAGGATCTGACCGAGCAGGGCGAGGTGCTCTCCCGCTATTACAACGTCCCGGAGACCGCCCAGGCGCGTTGTGAAAGTCTGCTTGGCGCCATCATTCAGAAGAACCTGGAAAAGCCCTCGCTCCTGACGCTTGAGAATCTGGCGCAATGGGAAGATTCCGCCGAACAGCTATCCGGTTTTGCCCGCTGCAAGTACAACAGCCTGGTGCATGACAACCCGCACTTCATCGAATACTTCGAGCAGGTGACGCCCAAAGAGGTTGAGTTGGTGAAAATCGGCTCGCGTCCGACGCATCGCCGGGCGGTTCAGTCTATCAGCGACTTGCGGGCCATCCCCTGGGTGTTCCGCTGGTTCCAGTCCCGGCAAATTATCCCCGGCTGGTATGGGTTGGGCACGGCACTCAGCCGGTTCATCGAAGAGGATCCCGAGCGGAACACGGCACTGTTGAAGGAGATGTACGGGCACTGGCATTTCATGGAGAGCATCCTGGAAAACAGCGAAATCATCTTGCGCCAGACAGATCTTAGTATCGCACGCTACTATTGCACGCTGGCCACGGATAAGGCCCATACCGAAGCGATTTTTGCCGATATCGAGGCCGAGTACAACCTGACCTTGCGCATGATTGCCGATATCACCGGGAACCCCCTTCTCAGCGCCCCGGAAATGCAGGTGCTGAAACATTCCATTGCGCTGAAGGAACCGTATCTGGATCCGCTCAATTACATTCAGGTGCTGCTGCTTTCCAAGTATCGAAAGCTGATGGCCGAAGATCCGGAGAATCGCATGAACGAAGCTTACCACCGGGTGATCGTCTCCAGCATTGAAGGTATCGCCACCGGGTTGGGAACCAGTGGCTAAGGGCTATTTTTTCCGTTTTTTGTAGATTTCGTAGTCAAATATCATTTCGGAGTCGATGTAATGCCAGCAGGGCGCCGGCAATGCGCTTAATGGAGAAGCTTTTTCAACGGCTTGCATGGCGATCTGGTCGTAGTTCGGAACCCCGGAAGGTTGATGGAGCTTGATGTCGGAAATGGTGCCATCCGAGAGAATGCGGTAGCGTACGATAGCCCGGCGTTCGTACCGGTCTTCCGGCGGATACCAGACACTCCGGATTTTCTTCTGCATGTCCTCAATGAAGCTCTTAAGCGGCTCCCCAGGATTTCGCACCTGGAAGGATTTGCAGAGAGTCTCACTGCTCCGGATGTCGGCGGCTTGTTTCCTCAAGGCTGTTCCCTGGATGGTTTGCCCTCTTCCCTCGGCCAGTAGTGCCAGCGCCTCCAGAACGGAGACTTCGCGGGGAGTAATATCACTGATTTCTTCCTGCCGGATTTTCAGGGCGAAGCGATACAGCGCTTCTGCCTTTGCGGGCTCTCCTTGCTTGTGCAGGACGTAGCCCAGATCTTCGGCCAGTTCCGAGGCATTTGCCGGGTTGTTGTAGCGTTTGCTCGCTTTTTGCAGCGGCATTAACACCTCAATCGTTTCCTGGGCCTTCTTGAGGTTGTCGCTTTTCAAATACAAATTCTTGAACCCGCGCAAAATTTCCAGTCGGCACTCCTCGTGCCCGGCGCTTCCTTTTTGCGCGTCGCAATCCTGCCGGGCGGTCTCAAGCAGGTAATTCGCCTTGTCAAACTGTTTGGCCTCCGTAAGCCGATCGGCTTCTTTCAGGTAGGCTTTCTGAATAATCTCCTGGCTGAAACCGGCGGATGCAAGTCCCCATGAGAGAATCAAGGCCAAAATCAGCGCGGGAACGGCTACAGGAAAATGAGCGCTTTTACGAGTATTCACCGGTACTTGAGAATCCTTCAAATGATTGCCTGTCAAGGTCAAATTATGATAAATTGCTGAACTTTCATTGCCAAGGGATAAATTATCGGTTTTGCGCATCAATCGAAAATGGGGTGGTTTTGCAAGGCCATCGGTTGGCATGGTGCGCGATCGGGTCTAGAATAGAAGTAGCAAGGATAGGACAGGGACATGAAAGGCATGGCGGGCGTAATGGAGATGAGTGCGGCGCAATGGAATCCGGCGGAGACTCCGTTGGTAATTCTGGCGGAAGGTTGTTTCGGGGAGTCGCAATCCAAGCTGGCGCTGGGCGTGATCCGATACGGCCAATGGCCGATTGCGGCGGTCATTGATTCGACGCGGGCGGGCAAGACCGTTCGCGAAGTAACCGGTATTCCCTGTGATGCGCCGGTGGTGGCCAGCCTGGCCGAATCCTTGAAGACATTGCCGAAAGCAATGCTGATTGGCACGGCGCCCGCCGGAGGCCAGCTTCCTCCCGAGTGGCGGGGCGTGCTGGCGGAGGCTATTCGCTTTGGTTTGCATCTCGTCAATGGTCTGCATTTTTTCCTGACTCGGGAGCCGGAACTGGTGGCGCTGGCTGCTGCGCATCACGTGCGTCTGTGGGATGTTCGCGACCCAGAGGCCTATGGGCCTGGGCGGTTTGAAGTCATTAACCTGCAAAAATCCCGCCCAAAAACCGCTAAAATCGTCACCATGGTGGGTTCGGATTGTTCCGTGGGTAAAATGCACACCGCACTGGAGCTGAATACCGGCATGCAGCGGCGTGGAGTTTCCTCCGGCTTCATCGCCACCGGGCAGACGGGCATATTGATTGCCGGGCGCGGCGTACCGCTGGATCGGGTGATCAGCGATTTCGCGGCTGGGGCCATGGAAGTGTGTATTCAGGAAGAGATTACTTTGCAAGAACAGGCGGCACCGGGTAAGCCGCATACCCTGTTCGTGGAAGGTCAAGGTGCGCTGATGCATCCGGCCTATTCCGGCGTGACGCTCTCGCTATTGCACGGCTCCAACCCGGATGCCATGATTCTCTGCCACAAGGCGGGGCTGGAGGCCGTTCGCAATTATCCCCATCTGCCGATTCCCCGCAATCTTCGGTCCGTGATCGATATGTATGAGGCGGCAGCGGCCTGGGTACGCTCGCCGGATCAGCCCAAAGCGGTGGTAGCCGGTATTTCGGTCAACACGTCCGCGCTGCCGGAACCTGAGGCGCGTGAGTATCTGGACTGGCTGGCCGCAGAAACCGGTTTGCCGGTGACGGATCCGGTCCGTTATGGGGTGGAGAATTTGCTGGATGCCCTCTCTGAGTAACATGGAAAGATCGCCCGTGAAGCTGACATACCGCACCATTGATATTCCCTACGAGTTTACTTTTACTATCTCGCGCCAGTCGCACACGCATGTGACCAACGTGATCGTCGAACTGCACTACGAGCAGGACGGAAAGAGCTCGCTTGGGCAGGGCGAAGCCGTCCCTTCCAAATTTTACGGCGAAGACGCTGCCTCCGTTTGCGCGTTTTACGAGCGTTTAAATGCCGAGGGCACGCTGCGGGATTTAACGCCGTTCGACATTCAAAAATTGCAAGAACGGTTTGCAGCCCTGGATGGCAATTTAGCGGCAAAATCCGCTATCGACATGGCTTTTTACGACTTGCAAGGCAAGATGCTTGATCTGCCGGTGTGGCGTTTGTGGGGTTTGGATCCGGAAAAGGCACCCAAAAGCTCTTATACCATCGGCATTGCGGATCTCGATACCGTAAAGCGCAAGACGGAAATTGCGCTTTCTCGTGGCTATGACGTGCTGAAAGTGAAGCTGGGCTCACCCAACGATGTGGCACTGTTTGAGACGATTCGCAGGATGGCGCCGCACCCGGAAATCGCCATGTACGTGGATGCTAACGCCGCCTGGGATGTGGACGCGGCGGTTGAAGTCTGTGCGATGCTGGCGGAAAACCACGTGGCGTTTGTGGAAGAGCCGCTCAAGCTGACCTGCTCGGATGCGGATTACGCGCGCCTGAAAGCCGAGGCCAAATTGCCGGTGATGGCCGATGAAAGCTGCCACACGTTGCGCGATATTCCTCGCTGTGCGCAGTATTTTCATGCCATTAATCTCAAGCATACCAAGACGGGCGGGCTGACCGAGGCCATGCGAATGATTCACGCCGCCCGCGCGCACGATTTGAAGATCATGCTGGGTGGCTTCGGGGAGACTTCGCTCTCTATCACCGCCTTTGCCCAGCTCAGTCCGCTGGTGGATTATTGTGACCTGGACGGCGCCCTGCTGATGGCGGAAGATGCCTACGAGGGCATTGTATTTACCGGCAGCCAGTTTGTGCTGCCCAATCGTCCAGGGCTGGGCGTGATTCCCCGCGTGAAGGCAAGCGCATAGCCCATGCCTGCCGGACTACCCACCATCCTGTTATTGGTGCTCTCCAACGTGTTCATGACGGTTTGCCTGGTACGGGCATTTAAAGTTTCGTAGCGCGCCGCTGTGGACGGTTATTTTGGTAAGTTGGGGTATTGCGTTTTTTGAATATTGTCTGATGGTTCCCGCCAATCGGCTGGGATACGGGCCTTTTACCGGCGCGCAACTCAAAATTATCCAGGAAGTGATTACGCTGGCCGTGTTCTGCGTGTTTTCGGTGCTATACCTGAAAGAAGAGCTGCGCTGGAATTATATCGCCGGTTTCCTGCTGATGCTGGCGGCGGTATACGTGGTATTCCGGAAATGGTAGTAGTTATTTGTTCTTAAATCCCACAGACTTCCTTTCTTGCTCACGAATAGCGATCTGCAAGGTTTTGTATTCTGAACTTTCGTCGAAATCTCTCTCAAAAATGTAGAATGGCCTACCTCTGCTCAACGTTATGATTGCAAGACGAGGGTCAATCTCTTTATTGCTTACTTTGATGTCGATGGAAAATTCGTTCAACTGAAATAGATAATAATCGCGTTGGTTCCGTCTTTTCTTTATAGGGCTGATAATTGATCTATGCATGACATCTTTGGAGGAAGAATACCAAGGTTTTTCTGATGGACGAAATTTCCTTACTATCACACTAAATTCATCTTCAGAACCAGGGTTCTGATTCTTGATATGCTCATAGGCCTTTTGTTCAAATGGCCCAAGCTGAACCGCTTGAAACATTGGGCGTTGCGAGATGCTGGCTCGCCAGAGTAAAGAGATAAAGAAGAGTTTTAGCTGTGCATAGTCTACGTCTGTGATTTTTACTTCATAAGCAAGAGCCTTAGGATCTTCTTCAGACTGAATAATTGACCATTCATCTTTGTTTTGGAAAAATTTGATGGCAGCATCATCCCATTTTCCAATGATTTGCCCATCACATTCAGCACACAGAATGTTGGGATCATACTCACCCTTGCCAGAACGTGGTGTGTAGTGCAAACTCGGATCAATAATCAGAAGCTTTTTGCCATCTTTAGGCTGTATTTCCGTATAGAACCACTTTGGAATGATATGCGCATCACAAAGGGTCTTGTCTTCACCACAGAGTTTGCAGATCATGATGAATCTCAAGCCCGAACAAAGGGATTATTCCGCATCTCATGCCCAATTGTTGTAGAGATGCCGTGGCCGGTCACCACGCGCAAGTCTTCATGCAGGGTGTAAAGCTGGGTTTTGATGGAACTCGCGATGGTGGCGGAATCGCCGCCCCACAGGTCCGTGCGGCCCACGCCGTTCCGGAAGAGCGTATCTCCGGCAATCAGCAGGTTGGCGTTTTCAAACAAAAAGCTCATGGAGCCCGGCGTGTGTCCGGGCGTGAACAGCGCCTTGCCCTCGCAGCCGCACAGCGGCAATTCTTCTTCATGCTCCAGCCAATGACTGGGGGCGGGCACCGGTTTGTAGGGCACCCCGAACATCTGGCACTGCATGTCCAGGTGCTCCCACAGGAATTGATCTTCTTTATGCAGGCAGAGCGGCGCGCCGGTTTGTTCATGCAGCTCGCCCGCAGCCAGGAAGTGATCGAAATGCGCGTGCGTGTGCAAAATTTGGGTGGCGCTCAAGCCTTGCTCGGCCAGAATCGCCAGAATGCGGTCGGCATCCCCGCCGGGATCCACCACGATGGCCTCGCCGGAGGCCTTGTTGCCGATGATGGTGCAATTGCACTGCAACGGCCCTACTTGCAGGGTTTTGAGAAAAAGCTCGGTCTGGGCGGCGGTTTCACTCATTGTTTCAGTATAGCCCAAACCGGATGCACTCCTGAAAACGAACAACCCTGTCCAAAAAGACAGGGTTGCCGTGATCATTAAATCAGAAGCACCACTGGACGATTATTGCGACCATTCCTCAAAAAAGTGCCGGATCTCCTCCCGCCGTTCGCCGGTCCGTTGTTGGATGCGACCAATCAACTCTTCTTCCTTGCCTTCCTGATACATCAGGTCGTCTTCGGTCAGATTACCCCACTTCTGTTTGGCCTTCCCCTTAATCTCGTTCCAGCGGCCTTTCAGCATTAATTTCTGAGCCATGATCAATCCCTCCTCTCTTGAAACCGCCCCATCATAGGTAAGGCACCTTTGCTATGCAATTGCCCGGTTGAGGGGGGTGGAGGGCAGCGAGCCCGGCCATCGTTGGAAAAAATGAGAGATATAAATTGTTGACTCGCCTCCGTGTTCCCGGTATTTCTGTTTAATAATTTTTTCACTCCATTAGTGGGTTATCAACATTTGTGAAGGGAAGAGGCTCTAATGCAAGTCAACATGTATTCTTCGCATGCCGTTTTATTTGGCGCCAAAAAGCCGGGTTGCTCTCTGCCAGCCCAGGCGGATGCTCACACGGTAGAACCCCATGTAAAAACACGGGGCTCTTCCTGGTTAAAAGCTTTGGCGGCGCTCCCCTTGCTGGGAATGTTGGCTCAGCCGGCAATGGCAGCCGATAAGGCCTCCTGCAACACGGGGCGCAAACTGACGATGACCGATTATTATTACAAAACCAGTCCGGCCTTTAAAAATTCCAGCAAGTGTTTTCCTGATGGGGGGTATCCAATGGATCGGAATTGGAAGGATAGGCAAGCTAAAACAGCACAAAAATAGCTGATCCTTTTTCCAACTCCCTCAAATGCCGAAATAGGCTTCATCCAGTTCCGAGAAAGGGTCTCCAAAGCCCTTTTTTCGGCTAAAAGCGCCCTTGCCCGGCTCTGAATAGGCCTTGCCTCGGAGAAATTCCCGCTGCGGCAGCCCAACCGTGGACAGGTGTTCCGGTGTGCTGGAGGTCTTGTGGATGAGTACATCCCCTTCATCAATAGCGGCGCAATGGCGAGCGTAGGCAACAGCCTCCTCGAAGGAGTCAAAATGCTGAATGATCATCTGATTGGCTTCGTCCACCACGCACCAGCCGTCCGCATCCGGCATTACATGCTGATTTTTCCCCTTGATCATCACGGTCATCTCCCTCCATCATCGTTTTTCTAGTTCTCAAGGGTAGCATATCGGGTAGCACAATAGTATTATCCACCTTGCTACATTTTTAACAGACAGCTAACCCGGTATAGCGCCCTTGCAACGCCCGACGGACCACAGTGCCATTTATCAGGGCTTGTATTTGCCATAAAATGCAAGTGTGCTGGCTGTTTTGGGTGGTTGTAAAGGTCCAGATGGATGAAATTTCTTGAACATTCCACGGGATAGTCGGATAATACATGGTACTGATCTCTAAGGTTGGATTGACTCACCGGGCAAGCATACTCATGCGGACCTCGCGTGAACAAACCGGTTTGGAGAACAGCATCAATGTTCAACTAGATGAGGCTTCAACAAGAAAAATGGATAAGGATATCACGTGCGGAACCTGCGGTAGCGTTTTCGTTTTTACGGATGAAGAACAGGATTTTTACAACGCGAAAGGGTTCTCTGAACCCAGAAAGTGCAAGCCCTGCCGGGATGCGGCTAAGGCTGCCCGTGGCGGTGGCGGCGGTGGACGCGGTGGTTATGGCGGTGGCGGCGGTGCTCCGCGCCAGCTGTATGATGCCGTGTGCGCCGGTTGCGGAATCCAAACCCAGGTGCCCTTCCAGCCCAATGGCTCTCGCCCGGTTTACTGCCGCGATTGCTTCCAGGCCAGCCGTTCCTATTAAGGGAACGGCTTCGGCACTGTACCTATTGATCAAGGATTAAATGTGAAATTTTATGGCGAAAAATAACCAAAAAAAGGAAAAGGCGCTTCGCAATCTGGAAAACGCGAGAAAATATCGCAAGAAAAACACCGATAAGCGACGTCGTGGCCCTGGTGGCCCTAGGCCCGGCGCCGGTGCGGCCCCTGGCGCCGCTGCAGCACCCACCAGCAGTGCTCCTCAGTAAATAAAACAAGTGCGTCCACAATTCGTGGACGCTCTTCGTCAACTAAGGAAATGTTCATGCAGCTACTCCCAAAGCGCGCTACGGCGGCTAACTTTAAAGTGTCATTTCTGGCAGCCTTGGTTATCGTGCATGGTTTGGCGCTTGCCGCACCCTTCACCTTCACTTGGCCGGGCTTTGTGGCTTTCGCCATCCTGTATTTCATGACAGGATGCCTGGGCGTGACTTTGTGCTACCACCGGTTGCTGAGTCACCGTAGTTTCAAGACTCACAAGCTGATCAAAGGCTTCCTGATGCTTTGCGGAACGCTGAGCTTTGAAGGCGCACCTTCCTGGTGGGTTGCGACCCACCGCTTGCACCATCGGGAGTCCGATCAGGAAATGGATCCGCATTCGCCGAAAGTGAGTTTTGCCTGGGGGCACGTGCTTTGGTTGCTATATGACGACCCGCGCCTGAAGGACATGAAGATTCTGAACCGGTTTATTCCGGATCTGGTCAACGATCCGTGGGCGCGTTTCCTTGGAAACTTCTTTCTGCCCATCAATCTGGGTGTTATTGCTCTGCTGTTCGGCATCGGTTACTGGATGGAAGGCATGCAGACCGCGATATCCATGGCGGTGTGGGGCGGCTTTCTCCGGATAGCGGCCGTCTGGCACATTACCTGGCTGGTGAACTCCGCCACGCACGTCTGGGGTTATCGCAACTACGAAACGCGGGATGATAGCCGCAACATCTGGTGGGTGGCCCTGTTGACCTTTGGCGAAGGCTGGCACAACAATCACCATGCGCTTCCCAGTGCCGCCAAAAGTGGACACCGCTGGTGGGAGTTCGACTTGACTTACGGCATCATCAAAGTGCTGCAAATGACCGGCCTGGCCTGGAAATTGCAGCCGGTAATCAGCCCGTCTCCGGCGCCGGTGCAGGCATTGCCCTCCAAGCCGCAAAAAATAGCCAAATTCTAGTTGAACACTATCACTTCTAAGCCCGCCAGTGAAAGCTGGCGGGCTTTTGTATGTGGGATAAATTGGACAAGGAACCGATTAAAAAGACTCTTCCCCTCGGATCTGTTTGCGCTATGATAATAACCAAGTTCCCTCCGTTATGAATCAAGTGCTAAGTGGGAGTTCCAGGGCTTTTCGGCCCAGTGTTTCATGCTTCCCGAAGTTTTCTCGCACCCATTCCATTGAACAGCTTGAATTATTGAACATTTCCCCTATTCAAAGCCCATTTCCCGATTGGGCTTTTTTATTTTGTGACAGGTTCTGATGTGAACCGGTTCGCAAGGGCTCATTCCAGCTATTTAGCGCGGTACGCGCCGAAAGGCAAAAACGCTCAAGTCGTTCCCTCTTTAAAGCACAAAAGAGACGGTATTCCCGTCTCTTTTGCTTATAGCCTGTCCTGCGGTTAGTAGTAGGAACGGCTGGCCTGGAAACAATCGCGACAGTAGACCGGCTTGGAGCCCTTCGGTTGGAAGGGCACCTGGGTTTGGATTCCGCAACCGGCGCACACGGCATCATACAGCTGGCGCGGAGCACCGCCGCCACCGCCATAACCACCGCGTCCACCGCCGCCACCGTAGCCGCCGCGTCCGCCGCCGCCGCCACGGGCAGCCTTAGCGGCATCCCGGCAGGGCTTGCACTTCTTGGGTTCCTGGAATCCCTTCTGAAGGTAGAACTCTTGCTCTTCCCCCGTGAAAGTGAACTCCGTACCACAGGTGGTGCAGGCGATCAGTTTATCTTCCATTTCTGACTGGCCTCATTCTTTGTTGACTGACTATCATTATTTTTGGAGTTTTCTTGAACGAGGCCCTTGTCTGTTAGACTGAACAACCTATCCGCAGAAACTCTCAAATCGTATTATGAAACCATTTTCCACAAGTTTCAAGCCCTGTTTTTTAAATCGAAACGGCTTGAAATCCAAGCCCTGGTGGGTTTTTTTCTTGAGGTGGGTGGCGAAAATTAGGACAGGTTTGGAAATCTCGATTTGAGGCTGAGCGACCCAGCAGGCGCTTGATTCCACTCACCATTTCACCCAAAAGAGTGATACGGATATGCTAAAGATGAGACATAAACCCGTGCCGTCGCTCAGGCTGGAATATGCTGGAATATAAGGGTGGCCTAATTGATATATGGGCTTTATTCCAGCTGAAAATAAAGTTCTGCCGTAGCGAGTTGGAGAGCCGCTTTCTGCCTGAAACGGCTGACCCTTCAATTTTACCGGATTGAAAGGTTGTATTTTTGGACCAGCGTGCGAATCCGGGATTCCGTGATGGGATGATCCTGTAGAAATTCCGGGGTGCGGCTTCCGGGCGTGGCGGCTTGCAGTATCAGGAAGACCTGGATGGCACCCTGCGTCTGATACCCCGACCGGGCCATCATCTGGATGCCCAGATCATCGGCCTGATATTCATAGACCCTGGAATAACGCTTGTCATAGAGGTTAATTCCTAGTTGGGCGGCCATATCCGTCAGACTTCCCTCGGATACATACCGACGCAGGAGGAGTTGATCCAGCAGGGACAGCCCAAGCCGGCGAAACTGGGTCTTGGAAATGTGCTGAAGTACGATATGGCTTAACTCATGTGAAATCACAAAGGCTCGCTGGTCATTGGTTGTCAGGCGGTCCAGCAGCCCACTGGTGATGATGATATTTTGCCCGTCCGTAGCCGCGTTCAGGGTGTTGGACCGGACCACCTTGACGGTTGGAGCCAAGTCCGCCGGAATTTTATTGGCGGCTTTCAATGCTTCCAGGATGGCTTGCGGGCTTTGCAAAATTTCAGTCCGCTGCACGGCACCGTTGAGCTGGCTGATGGTGTGGGTAGTTCCCTGATAACCATTCTGGCTGATGGTATATACCTGGTTACTCGTTGGGATGGCCGCATAGCGGGGCTGATCGTAGTAAACGCGCTGAGCGAACGCTGAACCGTAGAGGCCGGACAGCATGGAGACGAGCATGGCGATAATGACGGCCAGTCTTTTCATGGCAAACTCCTGTGCATAGAGCGGATGATAATACCTTCCTTAGACGTTCTGCGATCGCGATGTTCCGGAAGAGCTTTAATACGGTCCCGGTCCGAAGATATCCAAAAAATTCAAAACTTCGATTGGGATATTTCCTGTCATTATGAAACTTTTCCACGTTTCTGTCATTACCGGCCTGGGGAACTATGGCCGCCTGCGCTTTCAGGGCGCGGTATCGGAGTATAATAGTTGCACGCAAATTCAGGTGACTGCATGCTCAATGTTGACTTCTGGCAGGGACGATATGACTCCGGGCAGATGCCCTGGGATTTGGGTGCGGCGTCGCCGCATTTTGCCGATCTGCTAGCTCGTAGACCGGAATTTTTGAAACCGGGCCGCATGGCGGTGCTGGGTTCCGGACAAGGGCATGATGCGGCGCTGTTTGCCCAAGCCGGTTTTGAGGTGACCGGGTTCGATTACGCGCCGGGAGCGATTGAACGGGCTAAGCACCTGTACGGTGACCGGATCCGGTTTGTACAGGCCGACATCTTTGAGCTTGCGGCACCGGACTCCCCGTGGATCGGACAATTCGATTACGTGCTGGAGCATACCTGCTTTTGCGCCATTTTACCGGAAGATCGCCCCCGCTATGTTCGCACGGCGGCAAGCCTGCTGAAACCCGGTGGGTACTTGCTGGGCGTGTTCTGGGAGCATGGCGACACGGAAGGCCCTCCCTTCAGTACCAATGAAGCCGAGTTACGGCAGGCATTTGCGGAAAACTTCGAGTTGGTCTCGGTTGAGCCCCGGAAACCCGCGAGGGATCGCGCCGGAGTCGAGCGGTTGGTGATTTTTCATCGAAATCCTTCGGGCTCCTGATTCCCCAAACCGGGAACCCGCCTTACAATACAGGTAGAAGCTTGGGCTTGAGGCAACGAAAACGGATGGAAAAACCGATGAAAGAGTGGATGAAAGGTTCAGCTGGCATGCGGCGATTATTGGTCCTGAAAACGAATCCAAAGCGGGCTTTTGTTCTGACGCTATCGCTGGCGGCGCTGATATTGACGTTCTCCGGTTGCAACCTGATGCAAAAAACGCCTCTGCCCGGCCAACCTGCCGATCAAGCGACCACTACCAGCATAACCGGACCTACCCCCTCGGCCACTACGGCATCTCAGAATAATCCCCAGGCGTTCAAGGCCCATATGGATGCCGGTAACGCCAAGGCCAAGGCTGGCCAGTGGGAAGGCGCTATTGAGGAATTCAAGCAAGCGCTGGCGGCCAATCCCAATAATGCCCAGGCCTATGTTCAGCTGGGTTGGGCCAGCGCAGAGCTGAAGCGTTGGGATGACGCCAAGCAGAACCTGATTGCGGCGCTGGGCAAGGATCCGAACAACCCTTCGGCACATGCCAACCTGGCCTGGGTCTATGCCGAACAGAAACGTTGGAACGACGCCGAACTGGAGGCCAAAAAGGCCATCGACCTGGAGCCCAAAAACGCCTATCCCCATGCCACGCTGGCCTGGGCGTACCAGGAAACCGGGCAGAGCGGACTGGCCGTGGTTGAATACGAAAAATCCCTGGAGCTGAACCCTTCACTGGACAACTCACATCTTGCCTTGGGCGTGACATACTGCAACCAGGGACTCATCAGCCGGGCTAAAACCCACTACGACAAGCTGGTGCAACTGGGTTCGCCTCATGCTGAAGCGCTCAACACCCGAATTGCCAAGGGCTGCGGCGCCAAAAAATAATTGCGCAACCAGAATTGCGCTCCGGTGATGGTCGGATTGATGGTGGTCGTCTCTCCCGAATACCGGCTTTAAGATCTTCGTAAAATCCTAGAGCGGGGTTAGACGTTGATTTCCGGGTGCAGGTTGGGCGGATCGACGTGCCGTTCGCGGATATCGGACAGCAGCCCGACGGAGGCAGCCTCGATCAAATCCAGCACGTGATCGAACCCTTCCGGGCCACCATGGTAAGGGTCCGGCACTTCCCGGACGCCCAGTTGCGGCGCGAAATCCATGAAGTAGTGCACCTTCTCGGCATGGCCGGGCGGGCACATTTTCATCACGTGCCGGTAATTGGCCTCGTCCATCACCACAATGTAATCATAGGTGTCGAAATCCTGCTTAGTCAGATGCCGGGCGCGATGACCGTCAAGATCGATTCCCCGGCTGTTGGCTGCGGCGTGCGAACGGCGATCCGCCGGGGCGCCCACGTGGTAGTCGTGCGTGCCGGCGGATGCGACCTCTACGTAATCGCCCATCCCGCCGGTTTCCACGTCGTTCCGGAAAACCCCTTCCGCCGATGGTGAACGGCAGATATTGCCCATGCACACGAACAGGACTTTGACCTTTTTGGATGTTTCAGCGGCTGGCATCGATGCAATCCTCCCGAACCCTTGAAATGATGCCCTTATGGTACAACAATCCGGCGGTCGAATGGTATGGGACTGAAAGCGATGTCACTTTATCCGGGTGGGCAGGCGGCTTACTTGTGATACCACTTGAATCCATCGCTTGCGACTAGGTGTAGACCGACCCAGACGGTGAAGAATCGGACATCAAAGAACAAATTGACCAGCGGCAAGCTTTCATTCCAGATAAACTGAACTCCCAATACAATCATAAGCCCATTAACCATCAGGATTGTGACGAGATATCGGTTTGCCACGGCGCGACTTGTTGCAGGAGCGCTTTTTCGACGGAGCAGGCGGCCCGCAAAATCGTAGGATCGGAAATAGTGGTACGAGCTGGCGATGGCGATGTGAAACACATACAACCCGTTCTGGAAGTGGGAATCCATGTATTGCCGGTACATGCCCCAGACCAACCCTTCTCCAACCAGAAAGCAGCCCAACAGCATATAACTGGAGAAAGTGCGGTTCTCCAAGGCTTTCACACCGCCGTTCAGTGCGGCGAGCGTCACCAATACCACCGCCAGTAATAGGCGTGTCCAAGGTTCTGATGGGAAATACAGAATCCAGGTGAAGTAGCTGAATGCCAGGGTTGGAAACCAGTAAACCACACGGCTTTCTGTCGGAGAGACCTGTTCAAGCGCCTGGTTGAAGTGCAGCTCTGCCTGAAGTAAATCCAGATAAGAAAGCCGAAGTGATCGAAGCTGAGCTGCTTTCTAAGCAGTATCAATGCGATGAGTCCCCCGGTCAGGAGCAGCACGAACTGCTGAGCACGGCTGGCGCGGCCCGCCCGGAAGGCGGAGAATTGCCCTTGGTAGGCAAACGCAAAATGCGCCAGTCCCATCCAGGCGGTTAGCGAGTAGAGATTGAGAATCTCGGGGCTGATGGGGCCATTGAGCGGGTGGGATTCCCGGAAAAGAAAGAAGGGCAGGCCATAGCCGAGTCCTGCAAACAGAAAAGCCAAGGCGAGAGACAGCGTCGCATAATCTCGGGCTGTCGTCGGAGCTGGATTTTCCGGTGAATGCATAAAGCCGTCTCATCCCACACTGATGATCCGATTATACCTGCCCATGCAAAAAGACGGCCATAGGGCCGTCTTGTAGGAGCTTTGCCTTGCAGGACCTACTTGCTGCTCTTGCTTTCGCGGTAGGTCACTTTGCGACGGAGGGTCGGATCGTACTTTTTCAGTTCCAGACGCTCCGGGTTGGTCTTCTTGTTTTTGATGGTGTGGTATTCGTGGGTGCTTTCGGTGCTTTTCATCGTGATGTGGGCGCAGCCTTCGCCTTTTTTAGCCATGATGGAGTTCCTTTGCTTTGAGGGGATTGCGTAGATCTATGGTAATTCAAGAATATGTCACGTCAAGTGCGCACCCCCTCCACCGGACGGTTTGTCGAGGCGCTATCCCTGTCTCCGACGCATCAGCTTTCCGCCCTCTTTAAAGTTCGGGGTGTCTTCAATACAATAGACCTATTGTTTGCTTGGGCAGGAAAGTATGAGTACAGGAATCCGCAAACTGGGCGTAATCGGGGCGGGCGTGATGGGTCAGGCGTTGATCCGGGGCTTGCTGGCGCGCAATGTCATCAAACTGGATAGTGTTTGGGCCGCCGCCAAGACCGAAAGCTCCTGCGAGAAAATCCGGAACGACCTGGGCATTCCCTGTCACGTCAACTATGGCGAAGCCTTGCAGGATACGGATGTGGTTTTGCTTTGCGTGAAGCCGAATAGCATCCGCAGCGTTCTGGAAAAGCTCAAGAAATCCAACATCCGACCGGATACGTTGATCATTTCCATCGTGGCCGGTACGGCTATCGAGCAGATGGAAGAAACGCTGGATGCCAAAAACCCGGTGATTCGCGCCATGACCAATACCCCCGTCCTGGTGGGACAGGGAATGACTGTGGTTTGCCTGGGGACGCATGCCAAACCGGCGCATTTAAGCATTGCCCAGTCCATTTTTGAAGCCGTGGGCATTTGTATGGAACTGGATGAAGTCCACTTTGATGCGGTCACCAGCCTGGCCGGTAGCGGGCCCGCTTACATGTACCTGATTATGGAAGCCCTGGCCGATGGCGGCGTGCGTGTCGGCTTGCCGAGAGAGGCCGCGTTGCGCATTGTGGCGCAAACCGTTCTGGGAGCCGCCATGATGGTCCAGCAATCCGGTCGACACCCGGCGTCCTTGCGCGATGACGTGACCACGCCTGCCGGTTGCACGATTGGCGCGCTGCTGGTGATGGAAGACGGCAAGATTCGTTCCACGTTGGCCCGCGCTGTGGAAGAAGCCACCCAAATCGCCAGCGGGCTGGGAAAATAAAAAGCAACTTAAGGCCTAGTCCGCTTGGCTCCAGCGTTGTTTGAAGGGTGAGTCCCCAACGCGATGAACGGCGTCGGGCTCGTGTAATTCGTGATACTTCACGTAGGCGGCGCGGGTATCCAGTTTGGGGTTCTCCTGCATCAGTGCGGCCCGGAGTTGCTGGATTTTTCGGACGATTTCCAGGGGAAGCAGGTCTGCGAGATCTTGTCGGGCGGTCTCGTAGGCCGACTGAAGGGTATCCGGGTTGAGAGAAGCGTTCAATTTCTCGGCCAGATAAATAATCCCCGCAATTCCCAGGACGGCTTGATAATCCATGCCTTGGGTATTGGTAATCACCAGGCCCTGATCTTGCTCATAGGGCGTACATGTAGCCCTCCCGTCAGGTTGGTTGATGCTTTTGAACGTCTTTTCCGACTCCCTGGTCAATCTCGACAATGATTTCAGGTTTTGTTCCGTTGCCTGAAATTTGCCTTTCGAATCAAAAAAACTTTGGGATCGCTCCCGGCTGATCACATGTATGGCTCCAAAATTTAAACGCATACGGGTCTTCTTCTCTTTGTACTGACATAAAAGAATACAGGGTTGCTAACCGGTGTATTGTACCCGCCCGGTTGGTTTTTTCCGCTCCCGCTCTTCGTGATACTCAGTGTAAGCATTGATGATGTCAAAGTTGGTCACTTGTCCGGAACCGTGCTTCCAGTTTAGAGGATCGTCTTTCCGGGAAAGTTTCTCCGCTCGCGCCAGAATGTCCCTGACCTCAGTGAAAGCGGGAAAGTAGGGATATTGCCCGGCTGGTCTGCCAGGATAGTGTTTCAGAATATGGTCAGCCACCCTGAGGGGATTCTGGATGGTGCCTTTTCCTTTTTTCAGTTGATTCATTAAGTACTGAAAAATATTGAATGCCTCAGGTGAAATCATTTGGACGATTTCCGGAGGTGTGGTGCCCCCGATAACTCCTGCCTCATATTGCTCCGGCAATATTTGCCCAAAGATACGATGAGCACCTTCAACGGCCTTACTGCGAGGTTTGACGGGAGTATCCTCTGCGGATGACTGATCCCTGGGGTTGGAGATGGCCGACTGAATGTGCGGTACCCCAAACAGATAGGAGGCACGGAGACTATCTGGCCAAAGGGTTCCCTTCCCATGAACATCAGCATCATCCCTGAGCAACACCCCTTCAATATGCCCGTCGAAAGCAGATTTTCGGTATGCGAACAGGTCCTGATTCCCTGGTTTTGGGAGTTTTTTCAAGTCCCCAATCAGGATGCTGCCAAAGCGTACAGGGCTAGCGTTCATATTTTGCGTCCTTTCGCCGGTTTGCCGTATGATGGAAGCTGTGATGGGACCCCCATTAACCTGGTTGCTTTTTTGGCAGCCCACATTTTTTATATTTTATTTTTAGATTTACTGCATATTTATATGATAAAAATAAAACAAAGTAAGCATTTAGAAGTTAGATGGAGATTTCGATGATCTCGGATACCGCTTTAAATTCCCCCGTACTCTCATCCAAAGAGTACATTGAGATGGAAGAGCGCTACGGCGCGCATAACTACCACCCGCTGGATATCGTCATCGATCGCGCCGAAGGCTGCTGGGTTTATGACGTGGAAGGCAAGAAGTTCCTGGATTGCCTCAGCTCCTATTCCGCCGTCAACCAGGGGCACTGCCACCCGAGCATTCTGAAAACCCTGCAAGAGCAGGCCGCGAAAGTGACCCTGACCTCGCGGGCTTTCCGCAACAACCAGTTGCCCCTGCTGTACAAAGACCTCAGCGAGATCTCCGGCGTGGAGCGGGCGCTGCCCATGAACTCCGGTGCGGAAGCGGTGGAAACCGCCTTGAAAATGGCCCGCAAATGGGGCTATGACGTGAAAGGCATCCCGCAGGACAAAGCCGAGATCATCGTCTTTGAAAACAACTTCCACGGGCGCACCGTCACCATTGTCAGCTTCTCCACCGAAGCGCTCTACAAAGAAGGCTTCGGTCCCTTCACACCGGGCTTTAAAGTGGTGCCCTACGATGACATTGAAGCCATCAAAAAAGCCATCACTCCCAACACCTGCGCGGTGATGATGGAACCCATCCAAGCCGAAGCGGGCATCCTGATTCCCAAGGAAGGCTACCTGAAGGCCGTGGCCGATCTCTGTAAGCAGAACAACGTGCTGCTGATGATGGATGAAATCCAGACCGGCCTGGGCCGCACCGGCAAGATGTTCGCCTTCGAGCACGAAGGCATCAAACCGGACGTGATCATCATCGGCAAGGCGCTCTCGGGCGGTTTCTATCCGGTCTCCGCCGTACTGGCCAACAGCGCGGTGATGGATGTCTTCACCCCCGGTTCGCATGGCAGCACTTATGGCGGCAACCCGTTGGCTTGCGCCGTGGCCCGCACCGCCCTGCAAGTGCTGAAGGATGAAAACCTGGTGGAGCGCTCCGCCACGCTGGGCCGCAAGTTCGTAAACGACCTGAAGAATATTAACAGTCCCCGCATCGTGGAGGTTCGCGGACGCGGGCTGCTCATCGGCATCGAGCTGAACACCAAGGCCCGTCCGTTCTGCGAGGCGCTAAAAGAAGAAGGCGTGCTCTGCAAGGAAACCCACGATTATGTCATCCGCATCGCGCCGCCGCTGGTGGTTTCCGAGGATGATCTCGCGTGGGCGTTTGAGCGGATTAAGAAGGTGATTGAAAGTTTTTCTTAGTTCAATTCATTTTCATAGTCGAGGGGCCCGCCCCTCGGCACCCCACTCCCACGAATCCGAGCAACTTAACAGCTCTCCGGTTTGAAGAAACCGCCCCCTCGAATCATAAAAACACTCCTTTGCAATCCGAGGGGTTTGGGGACAGGGGTGTCCCCAACGGGGGAGCGCTGAGGGGGCTGGCCCCCTTAGCACTACAAATGCAAGGAATTACTGGATAATGTCGCATAGCCATTCACATCATAATCACGACCATCATCATCACCATGATGGGCGGCATAAAGTGCACTTCGATATTTTGAAGTGGGTGTTTGGGCTGACACTCGCCTATCTGGTGGTGGAGATTGCCGGGGGACTTTGGACGGGCAGTTTGGCCCTGCTGGCGGATGGCTTCCATATGTTTGCGGATGCCACGGGCATCGGGCTTTCTCTGCTGGCAACATGGCTCTCGCATCGTCCGGCGCCCCTGTGGCGAACCTTCGGCTATCAGCGGGCGGAAATCATGGCCGCTTTTTTCAATGGGCTGATCCTGGTGGCGATGGGGCTGTTCATTCTGCTGGAGAGCTTTGACCGCTTCAGCCATCCCGCGCGAGTAGAAGCGGATCTGATGACCCTGATTGCGGGCGGTGGCCTGCTGGTCAACGCGGTGGCCGCCTGGCTGCTGCACAAGGAACACCATGCCAACCTCAACATCAAGGGGGCCTACCTGCATGTGCTGGGCGATCTGCTGGGTTCCGTCGGGGCCATGGCGGCGGGGGGGCTGATCCTGTTTTTCGGTTGGAACTGGGCGGACCCGGCCATCAGTGTGCTGATTGCCTTTCTGGTGATGTTCAGCGCGGTGTCCCTGCTGAAGGATGCTCTCAACGTCCTGTTGGAGGGCTGTCCCGCCCATGTCGATATTGATCAAATCCACCAGGAAATGCTCCAGTGTGAAGGGGTTCAGGCGGTTCACCATCTCCACGTCTGGAATATCAACTTGCAACGCGCCCTGCTGACCGCCCACCTGGAAGTTAAACCGGGCGCTTACACGGGGGAAACACTGACCGATGTCCAGAATATGCTGAAGGAGCGGTTTGGCCTCTCCCATGTGACGCTTCAGTTGGAAGTGGATTAGGTTCGGGCGCCATTTCCGCAATGGCGGATGACTCAACCAGGGGATGTAGGAACTCGGTAGGAGGTTCCGACGTCTTCTGATTCGTCGGATTTGGTATGCTCTCGTGCAATTGCAGTAAATCTCTATAAATTTTTAAAAGAATTTCCTAAACCGTTCGATAAAGCTCTTGTCACATGAACAAGGAGCATCCGCATGGGACTTGAGACCATCCGTTCCAAAATGGCGCTGCGTCATGCGCTGACCCTGTCTCTTTCGGGAGCTCTGATCCTGGCTTTGCTGCTGCCCGTGTTCCCGGCTTTTTCGCAGGACGGTCCCGGTGCCCGTTATTCACTGTCCATGCTGTTGCGTTGCACACGCGATGAAGGGATCCTGCAGGCGTTTCGCCAAATGGAAAACTCCCAGGGGGAAGTCTCGCTTTCCAAAATCGTCAACAAGCCGATGCGGGTCATCTTCAAGGATATGAAGACCCTCAACAAGTCCCTGAAGAATTACGATGCCCTCAGCTGGATCAGCTACCAGGGCGAGCAGGTGATTTTTATCAACGAGAAGCATCGCAACGCGCCACCGGAAGCGCTGGCCGCCATGATCGCCCATGAGGCCATGCATGACGATGAATTCAATTCCGTAAACGAAGAAGTGGCAGGCTGGACTTTCGAGGCGCGTGTCTGGATGGACATGAAAGCCCGCAACCCTCAACTGACTTTGATTCCGCCGGGCACTTCCGCGCTGGTGGACCGCGAGAACAAGATTGAGGATCAATTCCGGCAAGGCAATCTGGCCGCTTTTGTGCGGGGAAATCCAGGCTACCATGGTCTTCCTGAAACTTCCCCAGGCTTCATCGCTGCCTATACCAACGCGCCAGTTCAGTATCGCGCCGACGGGAGCAGGACATGAGTTCGGACTCCGGCAACGCCAAAGGTGTTTGGGAAGTTGACATCGTTGAATACTCCTGGGGGCAGTTCGTGATCCGGGAGGGTGAAGAGGCGGATAGCGCTTACGTTTTGAAGCATGGCGAGGTAGAGGTACTGAAGAAATCTCCCGACGGGCGCGAGATTCGCATTGCCAAGCTGGGGCCTCAGGAAATATTCGGAGAAATGTGCCTTTTCGAGAATACTCCCCGGCGTTCGGCCAGTGTGCGGGTGGTTTCGGAGCGGGCAGTGGTCATGATCATTTCCAAAGATCACTTTCAGCAGCACCTCAACGGCATGCCGGAAGGCATTCGCAGCATCATCCAGATTTTGATTCAGCGCCTTCGCAAAGCTAACCGCCAGATTACCATCCTTTCCTAGCCCCTGATTCCCACAACTCGATTACCTGACGGAGGCAGGCGTCCGGGTTTGCCGCTAAACTGAGGGGAAGCGCGGCGAGCAAGGATTTTTGCCCATGTACTTTGAAAAAAATATTTCGG
>DATNPJ010000047.1:0-26504 GCA_036703295.1 Coleofasciculaceae cyanobacterium
GAATCGGCGTGAGCTGGCGGACGGGGTGTCGACCCCTCCATTGGTGCTCGATAAGCGGACTAAAAGGTTTTAAGTTTGAGAATAACCAATCCGGAAATCCGGGGTATTTTCCGCAACATACATTTTAAAGAAATATTTCGGAATATCTTCTATCGGAAACTCTATTCCCAGACGGGTATTCTTCGGATTTCCGACGATGAAAGTTTGGTTTTTTTCGTCCACTCTTTTAAGCACATACACATCATAACCGTTAACCGTGCCGCCCCAATCAAGCCAGTTCGATTTTGGTCGCTTCCCTTTGGCGTGGGAAACGAAGGCCGTGGAAAATTGGTGGGGACTTCTGGCGACCCTGTCCAAATGTGATTTGGCAATCTCCAAGAAGTCCGGTGTTTCGTGTGGCTGATCCAGGTAAGTAAAATGTTTAAAACTTTTTAAAATTTTTGCAGGGCGATTTCTTAACGTTTCTATCTGCTCACTCGAATTTTCTTGGGCATAAACGGTGGGCATTTTTCCGGTCAGCATTTTGTAGGCAAAACCGGTATTAAAAATTTCCGGATCAAATTGAGGGCTGGTGTATACCTTGCGGATCGATGCCGGACGCAGGGCTTCAAAAAGCTTTGGAAAGAATTTCCCTCTGAAGCGGTCCGGGTGTTTAGCCATCAGTAACTTGGCGTATGCGGCTTCAATCAGCCGGATATCTTCATGGCCTTTGACCTGAGAGCCTTTGTATGATTCCCTCCACGGAACCGGGGCAAAATTTTTCGGATGGACAACGATCGGATGTTCTGGGGCGCCGGGAAAACGGATGGTATAGCGGCCGCGTTTGTCGGGCTCTCCTTTAAGTTTTTCAATGGCAGTGGGGTTGTTCAGTAAAACCATCTGCACGGCTGCCAGGAACTGGCCATTGGGCAGTTTCCCTTGGTAAAATTCCGTTATGTCATCAATAATCTCGGTATCCAAGGGCGCTTTGCGAATAATGCCTGAAAAAGCAAGTTCAGTGCGAGGTGCCAACAGATTCGAAGCGGCAGGCCGCAGATCGGCGTGCATGGATTTTGCAGGACGATGAAAAGTGTCCGGACCTATTTTCAACATGGTATGAACCCCTAGACGAGTATGAACCCGGAATGAATGTCTTTATTTAGACAGCGTATGCTACCACAAGCATCGTTGAGAGGCAATCCGGTTATTTCTCTCCCCGGATGGAATTCAAAATGGATTCGGCGGTGATGAGTTCCTTGCAGTTGTTATGGCTGCACACTTTTGCGTAGCAGGGTCTGCAAGGAAGGTCTATGAATACCGGTTTGAAATCGATAGATGGGTTATGCGGCCCCCACTGACGCTCGTTGGTGGGGCCAAATACGCCAACAATTTTGGGTACGCCGGCGGCCGCGCCTAGGTGAATGGGACTGGAGTCCACTGTTAGTAGAAGCTTGATGCGTTTGTACAAGGCAAACGTCTCCCGCAGAGAGGTCAGCCCGGCCAAATTGATCAAATCCAGCCCCTGAGATTGCATGAACTGTTCATAAAGGCCACGATCCGCTTGCATACCGGTGGCTATCACCTGGTATCCGGCCTTCTGCAAGTGACGAACGCTGACTGCGAATTTTTCCAATGCAATCTGCTTGCCATGCGAGGCGCTGGTGGCATGCAGGACCGCTATCGGTTGTTCAGGGGAGACGCCTTGCTCATTCAGCAGTGTGCTGACGCGTTGCTCATCGGTTTCAGTGGTCCAAAGCTCCAAATGGTCGTCCAGGACCGGCAATCCCGCAGCGGTGAGCAAGCCCAGGTGACTGACGGCCTGCGGTGTGTCCGTCCTCAGCGACGGGTAGTGGGTTTTTTCATTTAAAAACCAGCCCCAGCGCTTGTACCCAAAGGGATAACGTTGTTTGTCATAGCCAATCACTTGCCGGACACCGGCCAGTCGGCATAACAGCGCCATGGTGGCGGATTTTCTCAGCAGAAAGACCTTGTCGTAGCCCCGGCTGCGAATCAGCTCCAGCCGCGCCAATGAAGATTTCGGCTCAATGAGCGTCTGGTCCAGATACGGGCAGATTTCCATCAGTGGGGCCGTGGTGCGACTGGCCAGCAAATCGATTCCCGCCTGTGGAAACAGCCGTCGCAGGTTGCGGACCAGCGGCACCGTGAGAATGGTGTCGCCGATATAGCGCAGCGGGATAATCAGGATGCGTTCGGGGGAATCGACCACGGGAATACCTGCTTGTCAGGGACGTTGAGAGCGGCTGAAGACCCGGATGAGTATCACGATCGCTCCAAACAGCAGCATCAGTCTCAATATCGGGCTTGCCAGCAGGGGCTGAACCAGGAACCTCAGCAGCACGAAGGTCCCGATGCCCCATAGTAGCATGTTCCTCAACTGCGTGCGGGCGGCTTGGGAAGGGATTGGAGAGGCGGCAGGTTGTTTGGTTTGCCGCTTTGTGTAGCGCCGATCATATTCCGCCCGGCTGGTGGTATTGCTCAACACGTTATAAGCTTCGTTAATCTCCCGCATCCGCCATTCCATGCGGTTTTTGTCGCTGGTGTGGTAGAGATCCGGGTGGTACTTGCGCACCAGCGCCCGGTAAGCGTTGTTCATTACTTCCAGGCTGGCGTCCGGGTGGACTTCCAGGATTTGATAGTAGTCTTTCATAGCAGTATTAAGACGCATTCGCCGTAAAAATGCCAGACCCGGACATTGGGACGGGGCATGAAAAAACACCCCGGTCCGTTTGAAACCGAGGTGTTTTTCGTGAATTTACATCGATTTGACGGCTTAGTCGGCCTGAACCAAAGCCACGCTGCGATTGAGGAACTTGGCGGGATTGCGATGCACGCCATGGGCCACCAATTCAAAGTGCAGGTGAGGGCCGGTGGAATGACCGGTATTGCCGACCTTGGCGATTATCTGGCCCTTGCCGACCGCTTGACCGTTCCGGACCAAGACTCTGGAGCAGTGGGCATAATGGGTGAGATAGCCTCTGCCGTGATCGATGGCCACAAAATTGCCGTAGCCGGACTTCCAGCCGGAATAGACGACTTTTCCGTGTTCAGCCGCCAGGATGGGCGTACCGGTGGGCGCTGCCAGATCAATACCCTGGTGGGGCCGACCCCAGCGCCACCCGAAGGGGGAGGAGACCAGGGCATTCTGGACGGGTTTCAACAGGTGAAGGACCTTGTCATTCAAGGCTGCCCCTTTGCCATCAATAGGGATGCCGGTGGGATCATCATCAAGATGTGGGATGACCAAGCCTTCCTCGTTGATGGTGCCGGAGTTGGTTGCCAGCCAGGGCTCGTCCAGGATATCCGAATCGGCGGGCAAGGCCATCCCCTGGGGGATGTAAACCATGGAGGCCATGTAATTCTTGAGGAGTTCCGAGGTTTCGCTGTCTGCGGAAAGCACCTGCATTTTCTGGACGGCGGATACGCCTTGGAATGCGATGAGCGAAGCCCGGTTCAGAATCTCGCGGGTGTCTTCAATCGCGGATGCTTGTGCAATGGGGGCTTCTGGCTGGATGATATTGGCGAGCGCCAGGTTTCCGGTGAGGCCGAGCAGTGTAAAAACTGCTGTAAGGATGGTGCCTGCTGCTCTTCTGTTCCGAATTTTGTCTCTAATCATACTCAAACTCTTGCTAAGCCACCGCAAAGGGTGGCGCAAACCCTATTGTTTGTGAACGCTTTCACCTAACAAAAATAACGACTGAAACTATGCCAGGGATGCTAACAAAAATCGCAAGCTCATACAATGAAAAAAGACAATCATTGAATTTCACAGATGAAAGGTGATCCAGGGAAACCCAGGCATACTCCGAGATAAGCCTTTGAGCTAGACTGTTAAAAAAGTAAATATTTCTTTCGTTTATACTTTAAAATATTATTTATTATTTTAATTTGGAACTTATAAAAATGGCTTTACTGGGTGTCAATATCGATCATGTCGCTACGTTAAGAAATGCCCGTGGAGGCATTGTGCCGGATCCGGTCGCTGCCGCACTGGTTGCGGAGGCCCACGGCGCCGATGGCATTACCGCTCACCTGCGTGAGGATCGTCGGCACATCCGGGATGCCGACATCGTTGAGCTTCGTAAGCGGATCGCCACCCGTTTGAACATGGAAATGGCTAATACCGTTGAAATGGTGGACATTGCACTGTCTCTGAAGCCTGATATGGTCACTCTGGTCCCGGAACGACGCCAGGAATTGACCACTGAGGGTGGCTTGGATGTTGTTGGTAATCTGAAAGCCATCACTGAAAGTACGAAAAAGCTACAAGATATCGGTATCAAGGTGAGTTTATTTATTGATGCCGATATTCAGCAGGTGGAAGCCTCCATGCAGTCGGGTGCAGCGTTCATTGAATTCCATACTGGCCCATATTGTGAGGCTTTCGGTACCTCGAAAGAGTCGGAAAAACTGGCTCTGTTGATGCAGTCAGCGGCCCGTGCAGTAGAACTGGGCCTGGAAGTCAATGCCGGACATGGTTTAAATTATGATAACGTAGGTCCTGTTCTGGAATTGCCGGGCTTGGTAGAGTTCAACATTGGGCACAGCATAATATCCGAGGCTGTTTTTTCCGGAATCGGCTCGGCTGTCCGGCGCATGAAGGATTTGATCAGTTAGTTTCGGAAAATCTCCTGGCCGGTTTGCAAAAAATCCTGCAAATGCAGGCTGAAAAAGCATGCAGGCTGACTATACTGAAAGTATGATGCATGCTTTCTGGAATCTGAGCTTTTTGACTGCCTTTCGGGCTTGTGCAGTGCTTTTGTGCTGTATCTTTCTGATGAGTTTCCCGGTCGGGTTGGCAGAGTCGAGTGAGATGCCCGCCCAAGAGATGTCGGCCCGAGAGATGCCAAATGGGTTCGCTGATGGGGTGAAAACATATCGGGACGCCGATTACCGGGCTGCGAAGAAGAGCTTTGCACGTCTGCACGCCGAGCACCCGGAAAACAGCCGGATCACATATTACCTGGCCATCTCGGAAGCTCAGTTGGGGCGTTTCCAGCAGGCTAGAGCGCTGTACCAAGAAATTATCACGCTGGATCCCAAGAGTGAAGCAGCCAGCCTGGCTCGCGAGGGTTTGCAGTACCTTCCGGCGGAACAGGCCGCAATGGACTTGCCGCCCCGTTTTCAGGAGCAGAAGCGTAACCCCGCTCCCGAGGGCGATGCCGTATCATCCTCCCCGCCCGCCCAGAAACAGGCGGTTGCTGCCCAGCCTCAGGCCGCGCCTTCTCCCATGGCCAATATGTCTCCCCAGGACTGGATGATGCTCCAGATGATGATGGGCGGCCAGGGCGGTGGCGGAAACGGAATGAACGCCATGTCACCCTTGATGATGATGCCCCAGATGGGCGCGGATCCCAGCAATCCCAACGGCATGGGCAACATCGACCCCAGCGTGATGAGCAATCTCCTCATGAATCAGATGATGCAGAACTTCAGCCTGGACGGCAGCAAAGATCAGGATCGCTAGCCCGGCAAGCAAACTTTTGTGAACGGGCCGGGGGGTGATGGGGCGCGCCATTTGCTTGAATCGCTTTTCGGGTTCTTTAAAAGGGTTTGCCAGGATCCGGCCATGGCCGCTATGATCGCAGGGGCGCACTGGCTTGCCAATGGGTGCGTTTATATAAAGAGGCGTTTTTCAGAAGGGAAGAGAAGGCAAATGACGGGTGCATCGGTGATGGCGGATAACTCTTTGATCAAAGTGCTGGACCACGGCTTTGTAGAGCTGGTGGACTCCATGGGCGACGACCTGACCGTGGTGAACTCGGCCCGCGTTTCATTTGGCAAGCGCAAGCAGGAATTATCGGACGGCGATGGTAAGCTCATCAAATATCTGGCCGAACACAAGCATTGGAGCCCCTTCCGGCATGTGATGTTCCAGTTCCACTGCAAGGTGCCGGAATTTGTGGCCCGGCAATGGTACAAGCACGTGGTGGGTATTGCCTACAGCGAAGCACCAGTGGTGGATCATGCCTGGAACGAAATCAGCATGCGCTATGTCGATGCCAGCGAGTTTGATTTTTACATGCCCCAGGGATTTCGCAAGCAATCCGAAGACAACAAGCAGGCCTCCACGGATGATTTGGTCGCTGATCCGGACGGAAAGTTGCGCGCGGCTTATGAAGAGCAATGCAAGAACGCGCTGGATCTCTACCACCGCATGCTGGAGCACGGCGTGGCCAAGGAGCAGGCGCGAGGCGTGCTGCCGCTGAACATTTACACCGAGTTCTACTGGACGGCCTCTTTGCAGGCGTTGGTGAATTTCATCCAGCTTCGTCAGCATCCCGGCGCCCAGTACGAAATCCGGCTGTATGCCGACGCCCTGGAAAGCCTGGCCCGCCAAGTGGTGCCGGTTTCCTTCAATGCGCTGCTCCCCTTGGATCGGACCGTATAAGCAGAAACAATTTTTTCTGATTTTCGGAAAATTTTCCGAAGCCTCTCTCTCTAAAGTTTTAGGGGGCCTTGTCGATATTAATTTGAGATAACTCAAATAATATCGTTTGAGAGTGAGTGTACTTATGGATCAGCAGGCTCAACTATCCGGTCTCAAGGTCTCCCACTTGATGTCGGCTAATGTCATCACGATCGAGGAGCATGATTCGGTCTCCTTTGTCATCAAGGTGTTCGATCGCTGCCACATCAGCGGCGCTCCGGTGGTAAATTCCAACGGAGAATACGTGGGCGTCATCTCCAAGACGGATCTTTTTGATAAGCGATTGCTGGAATTCCTAAAGCAGCACGGCTCGCTGGACGATCTGCCGGTGCGTTACATCATGAGCGACAACAAACCGATGGCCGTCCCGGAGACGACCACGGTCGAGCGGGCTTCCGAGGTCATGCTAAACAACCACATCCATCGTATTTTCGTGAAGGACGCTTTTGATCGGATTATCGGTGTGGTCAGCAGCTACGATATCCTGCGCGTGGTGGCCGGCAACCATCCCCAGCAGCTTCCGCAGCAGCCTTCGGGCGGTAATGTCGCGACCATTAAAGAACAGCAGATCCTCAACATCCGTGAGCAGCTGAACAAGAACAAAGCCAAGCAGCAAGGCCGCTAACTACCGCACAAATCCGCCTTATTTCAGGTTTCGGAGAAGTCTCCGGAAGGCGGCGCTTATGCCCCTGCCGATGATGCTTCGGGATAGGCGATCCGCAGGTGCAGGTACAGCTCTTGGCCTGTCCAGCGAGAATCCAGCACCTCTGTGCGCGGGGCTTCAGCCACCGTGAAACCGGTTCCGGTCACCAGGGAGGGATCGTCCCTGCCGCCCAGAAACAGCGGGCATAGGGTGAGATACAGTTCCTGCACGGCTTGGGCTTTCAAAAACATGTGCATGATATAGCCGCCCCCTTCCACCAGCAGGGTTTGCACGCCCCGTTTTTCCAAAGTCTCCAGAATGACGGGCACGGGGCTGCCGGGGCCGGTGGCAATCCATTCAATATTGGTCGCATAGCGGTCTTGTACGTCTGGTGGCGCCGGTGTGGGTGAGAAAACAAGGATGGGTGAATGGGGATCGGTCTTGAGGCTGTCCCGGAAGAGGGGGGCCTCCGTGGGCAGGTTAAAACTTTGGGTGAGCAGGCATTGCAGGGGGACTTGCTTCGTCTGGCTTCCCCGGCGAAGGTTGGGATACTCCCGAAAAGTCTCGCCCCCGCACAGGATAGCGTCCGCCTGGTTGCGCACGTTCAGCAGATGCTCCAGATCGGCTTGCGAGCCAATCCGATCGCGCGGATGGGTTTTGTCGGCGATTTTTCCGTCCAGCGTGCTGGCAAAGCAGGCAATAATTCTCATCCGCCTATGATACCGCAACCAGGTTACGTATAACCGTAGTTCTCGGTGAACTCGCTGGCGCCGATGGTGCCCACAGCCTGGACTTGGATGTCCGGAATCAGCTCGGAGTAAGACATGACCGTGATGATGGGAATATGGCGATCCAATAGCTGGAACAGCGGCAGACGGATGCGGGGGGAGCACAGGATGACCGGCACCCGATCGTAAGTCTGCTGCACCCGGCGCAGGGTTTCGCTGGTGGTTTCAATCAATTCCTGCACCTGCAAAGGGTTCAGCAGGAACATGGTCCCCAATTCCGTGCGCTGGCAGCTGTCATCCAGCATTTTTTCCCATTCGTTGGAGAGCGTCACCGCGTACAGGTTCTTGTTCCGGTCCGCGTGCGAGAGGCAAATCTGGCGTCCCATGGCCGCCCGCAGGCGCTCGGAGAGAATATCCGGCTCCTTGCTGAAGCGGGCGTAATCGCTCAGCCGCTCAAACACGAAGATGATGTCCTTGATGGACACTTTCTCACGCACTAGGTTCACGAAAATCTTGCGCAGATCATTGGGGGTCAAAATGGCTGGAATAAGCTCCTGGATGAGCGATTGGTCATGCTGGCGCACCATTTCCATCAGCTTCAGCACGTCCATCTTGGTCATCACGTCGTCCACGTGCTTGATGACCACTTCCTTCAGATGCTCGATGAGCGCATCCGTCGCCTCGGTGGCGTTCCGTTGCAGGGCTTCCGGAATATCCTGCGGAATCAGCCAGTAGGCTTCCTCCAGGCCGAATGTGGGCTCCATGTCGGTCACCGCTCCCGGCGGCGGTTGCAGATTGTGTGCCTCAAACTGACTGGCGGGAATCATGTAGTGGCCGGGATAGACGTTGCCGGTGGCGACCGGGTTATTGCGGATGGAAACCAGGTACTCGTTGGGGCCGATGGAAATGCTGTCCATAATGCGGATGTTGGGCAGGATAAAGCCCAGTTCGTCGGTCATGCGGGCGCGCAAACCGGCAATTTTACCCAGCAGCTGGCCGTCCTGGTCCGGATCGGCAATCACCAGCAGGTCGTTACCCACCTGCAAGCTGAGGGGATCCACGCCCAGCTTTTCGTACATGCGGTTGGGGTTGATCAGGTCGCTCATGTTCTCTTTGACTTGATCCAGTTGCCCCAGTTGCTGCTGCACATCATGCGCCAGGAACACGCTGAAAGCGATGCCGACCAGCACCAATGCGAGGATTCCGAAGGTCAGGGGGGGCATGCCGGTCCAAAAGCCCGTGACCGCAATCAGCATGAGGAAGACGGCAGAAAACAGCAAGCTGTAGGGCTTGTTCTGCACCTGGGCGAACAAATCCTTCGCCAATGAGCCTTCGCTGGCGGTCGAACGGCTCATCATCAAACCGGAAGCCACCGACATCATCAGGGCCGGAACCTGGGCGGCCAGCGCGTCCCCGATGGTCAGGTTGGTGTAAATCCTTAACGCGTCTTCCAAAGGCAGTCCCCGCTGGACCATCCCGATGGCCAAACCACCCAGCGCGTTGATGACCGTAATGATAATCCCCGCGATGGCGTCCCCTTTGACGAATTTCATGGCGCCGTCCATCGAACCCAGCAGGGACATTTCCCGTTGCAGGTCCTCGCGGCGGCGGATGGCTTCATCGGGTGAAATCAGGCCCGCATTGAAGTCCGCGTCAATGGTCATCTGCTTGCCGGGCATGGCGTCCAGGGCGAAACGGGCGCCGACCTCCGCAACCCTCTCCGCGCCCTTGGTGATAACCATAAAGTTGACGATGGTAATAATGATGAAGATGACCGCCCCCACCACCAGGTTTCCGCCGGTGACGAACATGCCGAAGGCGTGGATGATCCCGCCCGCCTCCCCTTTGGAGAGAATGGCGCGGGTGGCCGCAATGGACAAGGCCAGCCGGAACAGGGTGCCGATCAGGATGATGGACGGAAATGCCGCCATATCCAGGGGCTTTTGGACGTACAGGGACATCATCAGCAGGATGACGCCCAGGGTAACGTTCATGGTGATCACAATATCCAGCAGCCATGGTTCCAGCGGAATCAGCAGGATAATGATCAACATGATGATCAGGAAACCCAGCCCCAGTTCTGTTACTGGCGGGAGGACGAAACTGCTTTGCTGGGGCTGGGCCATTAGTCAGCTCCTCCGGACCGCGCTTCCGAAACGCCGAAGAGCTGGCGCAAAATGCCCATTTGTGTGGAAAATGAGGCGTCAATGAGGCCGCTGTTGGTTTCAATAATGCAGCTGCCCTGATCCACGGTGGGATCGTCCATCACGATCAATTCCGCGCTCAGGTTGGGGATGGGATCCTCCTTCAGCAGGCGTTTGACGGCGGCGGTATCTTCCGGGTTCAGCTTAATCAGAATGGTCTTGGTGCTGCGTCCCGCTTTTTGAATGGTATCCCGGACCAGCGACATGACAAGGGTCTCGTCGCAACTCACTTCGGTCTTGATGATCCGGGCGGCCACTTCCACGGCGAGTGAGGCAATTTCATCGGTGATGGACAGCAGGGCCTCTTCGCGGGCATTCATCAGCCGGGCAATGGTTTCCCGAAGCTCGTTGATGACGGATTGCGCCTGGCTGAGCCCTTCC
This sequence comes from Coleofasciculaceae cyanobacterium, assembly GCA_036703295.1. GTDB lineage: Bacteria > Cyanobacteriota > Vampirovibrionia > Vampirovibrionales > Vampirovibrionaceae > DATNPJ01. Next base: position 10,384 of record DATNPJ010000047.1, read on the forward strand.
TGAAACCCTTGTTCCTGGGCATTCTCCCGAATTGCATTGGCTTCTTCGTATGCCTTGCTGATAAGATCCTTGTCCTCGATCCGCCGGTATCCTCGGCGTCTGTCGTCCCGGCGATCCTCCCGGCGGCGCTCCTCAACCAGCCCAGCCTCAATGTTTTCATCGTTCCATTCCGGCGGGAGCATTTCGTGCCCATTCTCATCCAGGCCAAGCGCCTGCTCTCCCGGATTGGGGAGCATTTGTCCGGCATGTTTCCGCTTGATGATCATGGGGATGAACTCCGCTAAGTCGCCTTATACGGCAGATTCCAAACGCTTAGACAGGTAACGGTAAAGGATGTCTTCGATGCGGCCCGGCAACAGGTCGCTGAAGTGCCGGTTTTCGGATGACCCGGAACCTCCCTCCATGGATGCGCCGGACTGATGGGGCCCACCATAGTGGGCTTCCAGGTACTGTTTCACCAATGGACGCTCATCCTTTACACATGATAGCAGCTTTTCCTTGGGAACGCTTTTGGCCAGCCGCGCGATGCCCCGGTATGCGGCGCTTTTCAATCCGGTGCCGCCCTGGCGCATGATCTCCCTGAATCGTTTCAGGTGGCCTTCAACGCAACTGATATCCAGGTTTTGCTCGATGTGCTGCGGATAGCTGTAAAACGCGATGAGTTCTTTCTCTTCCGGGTTGAAATTTCGCAGGATCTTGGCGCGCTGATCGGCGGGGAGCGTGGTCATTAATAGGGCTACCGCGCCGTACTTGTCGTGCGGGGTGGGGCCTTTCGGTTTGGGCGGCTGGGGTGCCTGGGCCGGTGCGATTGGCTGGGATTGAGGCGTGTCGAGCAAGGGGATGCCTTCCTCCGCCAGCGTCTGTTCCACGCGGGAAATCAGCTCCGGAGAGGGCTCTTCCACCTCAATCGGCCCGTATTGCTTTTCATACTCGTTGATGTAGTAAATCAGCGCGCTTTCGGCGGTTTGCCGGATGTACTGCACTTGCTGTTCGAAGGGAAACTGAAAGTCGGGGGTATGCTCCTGGCCGTAGGTCGAGGCGGTGATTTGCTTGGCCTGGCTGTAGACGTCCATCGCCAGGTTCTGCAGCAGGTGTTTCTTGATATCCCCGGTGATGCCCATTTCGGCGCACTTGACCGTGGCAAAATATAACCCTTCCGCAAAAAGGCTCTGGGTTTGGGGGATGGTCTTTTCATCCAGCGGAATCAGCGAGGTTGCGCCGTTGGCCCCCGGCATCTCAATGCCTTCCTCCTGGGAGAGCATGTCCGCCGCGATTTTGTTGAACTCCTGGATGATGTCCCCGTTGTCCTGCTCCTCTTCCGGCGGTAGGTTCAGGCTACCGTATCTCGCGAGGATATCGGCTGCAATTTCCTGCCCGTATGCATAAGGATCAAATGACATGGAACGAATCCGTTTCTAACCCCTCAATATTTCATATTGAATGGGAAGTCTCCCATTTTCTTGCCGGTCAGCTCTTCCTGCAACAGCACATCCGCGCTTTGCTTCATCATCAGCTGAAGATCTTTCGAGTTGGTCAACAAGCTTTGTAGGGCCGGGTTGGGTATCTCCAGGAACCCGACCAACAGCTTGGAGAGATTGAAGAGTTTCCAGGCCATGACTTCCAGGATCACCTTGCGATCGTCCCAGTTCTTACCGGTTTCGCGCAGCTTTTTGGCCGTCTGGTTCACGCCCCGGATGAACAGCTCGATAATCTGGTGCGACAGCTGGGGGGTGATGCCCATGGTTTGATCCGTGTAGGGCAGCGTGATTTGCTGCTCCTTGGTCAGCTCCTCGGCAGCCGTCTTGGTGAAGGTGTAGATGATGGTCCGCATCTCGTTGAGCTCGTCATCGGGCAGGTTCAGTTCCTGCAAACGATCGCAGATGCGGGCTGCCCACTCGCTGGCCACATGCTCGGGTTGAAAAAGCTGTTGGTTCATGACGACTCAAGCTCACTCTTCTCTTCTATACAAAAGTCTCTCATCTCCAGTATGGATCGGATCGCCCGGATCCGCTTCTCTTGTTGGGAGGATTCTCAGGAGGATTCAATCCAGGTTTTGATCTGGAGATCCAGGTTGTCATCTTCCAATTCCTCGCCGGTCACCACTTCCCGCAACTCGTCCAGGGTCTGTTGCAACTCGCTGCCACCGGAAATGGGAATTCGGGGTGCTTCCTGGTTTTGCGGGATGGCGGCCTGCTGGGGTTGCGACTGTAATTGTTGCATTTGCTGCTGCTGGGCTTCCAGAATCATCTGGGTTTGCTGCTGGGTTGCCTGTAACTGGGCCTGCTGCTGGGAAGCCAAATCCCGCAACTGTTGCAATTCCCGTTGGGTCTGGACCATGTCTTCTCCCGAGGGGGCCTTGCCGCCCTTGAATATGCTTAGCATCATGATCATCAGCACACAGAACAGCACCGCGCCGCCCGCCCAATAAAGCCAGGTCATGTCCTGCTTGACCTCTGCCGGGGTATCGGTGTGCACCAAGGGAGTGGTGTTGTTGCTCAGGTTGCTTTGGGCAATGGTGACGTTCTGCGGGCGGACCTTGGGGCTGGCCGCATGAGCGAGTAATTCTTGCAGTTCGTTGGCGCCCAGGGTGGTGGGGAAATGACTCGAATCAATGGTCACCGCGATGGAAATATCCTCCAGCATGCCCACGGGCTGGGTTTCCAGCCACTGGGTTTTGGAATTGCTGTAAGCCACTTCCACCCCATGCCGGGCATAGTCTTTATTCGGCGTGCCGCCGAGCATGGTTGAACTGAGCGTGTTGGGCAGCACGGTGCTGGTGGGGCCTCCCGAGCCGGGGCCGCGTCCGGCGGTGTTCAGGTTCTCATTGAAAGACTGCTTGGTGCTGACCACCGCGCCTTGCGGATCGAAGGACTGCACCAGGGTCTCCCGGGGGGCCTGGCGTAGTTCCGTGCTGACCGTGACCACGTAATTGCCCGCACCGACCAGTCGATCCAACTGGGTGGCGACTTTCTGGCGCATGTACTCGTCCTGCTCCGAAAGTTTTTCGTTCATCTCGTCGCCGGTGTCCAGCACGCTGTTATAGGTGTTGCCGTTGGTATCGGAGATGGACACCCGCCGGGCTTCCAGCCCCTGGATGCTGCCCACCATCAGGTTGGTGATGGCTCGCACCTGATCGCGGGTCAGACGCTGGCCGGTCAACAGGCTGAGCTGGACGGAAGCCGAGATGGGCTTTTCCTCGCTGCGAAACAAGGTCTGCTCCGGGATGGCGATGGTGACGTTGGCATCCTGAATCGGCTTGATTTTGCGGATCAGCCGGGCCATTTCCCCCTGCTGGGAGCGGATCAGCTTGATGCGTTTTTCCTCCCGCGAGGCGGTGAGATCCCCCTTTTCAAACGCCTCCAGCCCCACGTTCTTGTCCATCAGCCCGGATTGCACCAGGGTGAGGATGGCCATATCGCGGTCTTTCTGGGTGGCGCCTTCCATGAACTTCAACACGGTTTTGCCGCCGTCGCCCGCTTTTTGCTGAAGCCGAACGCCATGCTGGGCCAGCAAAGCCTGAATTTCCATGGCCTGCCCGATCGATGCGACCGTGGCGACCTCTTTTTGATCTTCGGTGAGTGGTTTGATGGCTTCCGGGTCACCGCCCGCTTCCTGTTTCCCGCCACCGCCAAGCACCGCCATACCGATGACCACTACGACCACAACAAGAACAACGGCGATGCCGATGAGCGCATTTCGGTTTTGCAACAGCTCTTGTATTTTTGGAGGCATACGGACGCGTCTTCCTTGTCCAACAGGCAATCGTTTCGGAAACTACAAAGGTGCCTATCCTATCTTAGAGTGAATCGGGAGCGCCCTTTATCGGTCCGATAGAGGATCTTGCCCCGATCCGACTCCACGAACGGGAGGATTATCAGGCATCTGTTCCTCAGTGTATCCGGATTTGGATGGATTGCAGCCTCAGAAGCCCCACTCTTTCAATTTGCGCATCACATCCGCCATTGAAGTTGCCCAGGTTCGGGCGGATCCATCAGATTCTTTATGTATTCCAATGGTTTTGCCATTACGGAGCCTCAGCACCGGACTGCCGGAATTGCCTACCATCGTATAAAGGGTGGTACATACATCCACGAAAGGTTCTTTTCCCGTTGCCTTTTTTGAAACAGGGTTGCCCCGTTCGAATCCCCGGATAACACCCGTCAAAAGGGTCGGCGAAGTACGCATTTTATCATTGACCACCCCCAGCACCGCTTCTCCCATTTTAACACCATCCATATCGGGTTCCGGTTCCAGAGGTTGGATATGGCGGTACTTTTTGGGATCTTCCGATGGCAGCGGTTTTAAGACAGCAATATCGAGATCATGATCAATGGCCATGCAGTCGGAGGTATTGGGTCTTTCCGCCAGCGCCATTGCCAAAGTGGTGGGTTGCAGCGAGTCGCATCTTGCGTTGGCATGGGTGCTGACCACATTCAAACGCGCCAGGATGGTCGGATGCGTTTCGTTTTCTTGAGATTTTGGAGAAGGCTTGTCGTTGCCTGGGGGATCAAGGACATGTGCGTTGGTGATAACGACCGGCCCCTGTGATGTTTGCAACCAGAGTCCCGAAGCTCGAAAACCTTTATCCTTGGGTGGTTCTGGTGATGAATTCTTTGCTAGCTTTTTTGCGAGCCTTGTTGTGATTCGTGCTGTTATCCGCGCTATCTTTGCGACCTTTGACAGCAAGGTGTCAGGGGAGGAGGACGTTCGGGGCCATATTATCTCCAATGCGACGGTAGCCGGGATTGCCTTTTTTGCAATCTCTACAATGTCCGGCGGTTGGGGTTGAGCCATACCAAAGCGCAGGGCTGTTGTTTTCCCGATGTGGGGGCGCGAAACCGGAGCAATATGGGGCATTGTTGGAGTGAATGACATGATTCCCTCAGCCTTGAATGAAGAATGCAAATTGCTGAGGTAATAAAAAACATCCAGCTTGAGAATTGCCCCAGGCACTCCCGTCCATTTTTTTTGTTACGCAAAACCCGTCTTAAATCTGGATTTGCAGGATACGGTCGTAGGCTTGCACCACCTTGGTGGCGACTTGCGCGGTCACGTTCACCACCAGCTCGGCCTTGGCATTGGCGACCATCACGTCATGCACGTCCACGCTGCCGGTGGTCATGGCGTTGTGCATCAGGGCGTCCGGGGCAGTGACCGTGTCGTTGATGTCGTGCAGCATGTTGCCCAGGGTGCTCTTGAAGTTGACCCCTTCAGCCCCTTCCGGGCTCTGGACTCTGCGGACGTGGCCGGTCAGCTCGCTCTGAAAAGAGCTGGCGGGACTGACGCCGCCGAGGGAGAGCTTGTTGATGTAGCCGATGTTCATGGGAGATTACTCCGTTTTGTTAAGCCTGTTATGCGTTGTTGCCCTGCTTGGACTTGAGGAACTGGGAGAGGATGTTGCGCACGTAGTCGCGGGTTTCCTTGAAGGGCGGGATGCCGTTGTGCTTGCTGACCGCGCCGGGTCCGGCATTGTAAGCGGCCAGCGCCAGCGGGATGTTGCCGTTGTACTGATCCAGCAAACCCTTCAGGTATTTCACGCCGCCTTCCAGGTTCTGGGCCGGATCCTGCGCGTCGAGAACTCCCATCGACCGGGCGGTGCCGGGCATCAGCTGCATCAGGCCCGTGGCTCCGGCCTTGGAGAGGGCCTCCGGGTTGAAGCCGGATTCCTGACGGATCACCGCGTTCACTAAGTCCTTGTCTACGCCGTACCGGGCGCTGGCTTGTTCCACCAGCGGCTGGAAGGTCATCGCTCTGGCGCTGAGAGGTTGTGCCGACGCGCCAGCCGTCGGAGTGGCACCCGTCTGGTTCAGGTAGAACTGGAAGGGCTTGGGCCCGCCCGCGCCGGAGGGCGCCAGCGGATCGGCGGGGAATGTGGGGCGGGTACCGGCAGCAGCCTGGGCGCGTTTGGCTTCTACGGCTGAAATCAGGTTTTCGATTTGCCGGATGCGGCCCTCGATGGATTCTACGCCACCGCCTGCCTTCATGCTGCTTGCCGAGATGCCTTCAATCATGATCCTTCAGCTCCTAGTGTTTCAGGTTCTATCTGGTCTATTGACCGCGACCGATATCGATGGCCCGCGTGGCCATCGATTTGACGATGTTCACCACGGCCAGGTTGGCCTCATACAGCCTTGATGTCTGCATGGCGTCGGCCATATCGGTCATCACGTTCACGTTGGACATGGTTACGTAGCCGTCCTTGTCCGCCTGCGGGTGGCCCGGCTCATAGATTCTTTTGCCGGGAGTCGGGTCTCCGATCACGCCGGCCATGGTTACCCCGCCCGGTCCGTAGCTGATACCGGTGTTGATGACGCCCTTGCGCAGGTTGCTGATGACATCCTGAAAGGAGGTCTGGAAGTTTTCAGCCAACACCGGGATTTTGCGAACGTAATACGGCGTGTTGACGTTGGCCACGTTGTTGGCGTGAATCTTCATGCGCTCGGACTGGGTGGTGAGTCCGTTGGCGGAGATATCCATCGAGCTTGAGAGTGTCATAATGTCGCGTTCCTCGATTTGACTTTCTAATGCTTATCGACCACTTTTATCTGCCTACTTGGGTAGCGGTCTTCATGTGGCTGAAGATGCTGGTGGCCCGGCGGGTGACCATGCTGTAGAAGAGCATGTTCTTTTGCATTTCAATCAGCTCCCGGTGCAGGTCCACGGGGACGCCACTATCGGTGGTCATTTCGCTTAGCTGGCTGCCCATCTTCTGGGAGAGCGCGGTCTCGAAGGGGTTGTCGGTTTTCAGCAGATCCGAGAAACTGACTTCGCGGGCCGTGTATCCCGGCGTCTGGGCATTGGCGATATTCGCGCTGACCAGCTTCTGGCGTTCCGAGATGGCGGAAAGGCTCTGTAAAACAGGTCTCAGGGAGGAGTCAGGCATAAAACCCATGGCTCAACTATCCTTCTATTACTACTGCTTCAGGTTGACGGCTTGCCGGAACAGGTCATCGGAAAATTTGACAACCCGCATGTTGGCGATGACCCCGGCGTTCAGCCTCAGGATGCTGTCAATTTGGCCGGGCACGAAGACGTTTGCGCGCTCCAACATGCCTTGTTTTACCTTGCTGTCGGTATCTTCAATCGGTTCGCCGGATTGGTCGTTGGCAACAAGCTTGTTGTAGCCGATGTTTTTCAGCCCTTCCGGATTGGGAAAGCGCACCAGCGAGAGTTTTCCAATCATGGTGTCTTCATCCGGCTTGTTCACGGTTCTCACCTTGATGGAACCATCCGGCCAGATCTTGATGTCTTTGTAATCGATCGGGACCTTGACGCCGTCTCCGATGATGTCTCCGCGCTGGGTGGTCAGGTAGCCCTGGCTGTTGAGCGTGAAGCTGCCGTCTCGGGTGTAGGCGACCGTGCCGTCCGGCTGGGTGACCGGAATGTAACCGAAACCGTCCACCGCAAAATCGAATTTGTTGTTGGTCAGCATCAGGTTGCCTTGCGCGGTATCCACGCGCACCGAACCGTCCAGCCGTCCGTCGGGGGTCAGGTACTGCTCGAAGCGCTTGGTTTTGTAGCCGGTGGTGTTGATGTTGGCCACGTTGATACTGATTTGCTCCAGCACCTCGAACTGCTTGTTCGCATTGGTGGCGGCCAGTTTCATAATGTGGTCGATCATAAAAATGCTCCTTTGATGAAGGTTCAGTCGGTTAAAGCTATTGTGATCTGCCGAGTTCCTGGATCATCCGGGACAGGGCGTCGTTCTGGATGATGAAGAGCTGCCGGTTGGCCTCGAACTGGCGGCGGAGCGGCATCACGGACACAAATTCCTGTTGCAGCATCACATTCGAGTCTTCCACGTAGCCCTGTTTGACATCCACGGTGTCGGCGGCGGTGCCGTTTTCGTTGGCAATGCCCAGGCGTCCGGCGGAAACGGCCTGGCCTTTTTTGGGGTCAAAGACCAGCACTTCGCCGGTGGGGGAGATTTTGACTTGTTTTTCCAGATCCTGTGGAATGACTGGGAATTTGAGGGGCGAACCGGCGGCGGACAGAACCTGTTTGCCGTCCAGCGACCGCAGGTAGCCGTCCTTGTCCATCTGGAAGCGTCCGTCGCGGGTCAGTTCCACGCCGCCCAGCGCGTTGATACGCTGGAAGTAGCCTTTGTTGTTCAGGGCCAGATCCAGTGGGTTGCCGGATTTGCGGAGCCGTCCGATTTCCGTGTTGACCACGGTATCCATGGCGTTGGGGCCGAGGTATTCGGCAAAGGAGGTCAGGACGGCTTCTTTTTTCTGGTAGCCGGGAATGCCGAAACTGGCGATGTTGTCCGTGTGCACGTTCAGCATGGCCATCTGGGTGTGCATGGCCTTGATGGATGTGGTCAAGCCATCGTTGGCATAGGCGTATCCGCGCAAAGGTCCGGTCATGGTGGCTGTCTTCCTTCCAGTCGGGGCATTCTGCGGGAATTGTATGCAACTTGCCGCACATTGCAGGATGCCTGCTCATGCTGTCGGCAGCGGAAATTGGAAATTGAGAAAAAGCAGGGCGAAAGCGCGGAAATTTCCTACATTCAGAGGAGAAAGCCATGGAGGCTAATCCGGATTCAAGCGTCGCGTGGCGTGGTTTGCGCCAAAAACAAAAATCCCGGCCGCGTCCGACCGGGATTTTTGAAGTTTTTTGGGGGTGAAGCTTCGGTTTAGAAGCTATCCCACAGTTGGTAGCCTTGTTTGCCACCAGTCACAGCACCTTCCGGGGCGCCGAGAACGAAGCCCACGGGAACTGCAACGACGGTGCCAACGAGGCCAACCGGAACCATCAGAGGGTTCTGATCAGCTTCGCCGTAGGTTTTTTCGGCAAACTGCTGTTCGGTTTCGACGATGCCTTTCAGGCCGCCGCCGACTGCACCCAGAGCCATGCCAGCGGTTCCGGTCACGAGACGGAACGGGAAGCTAGCAACTGCCCAAGCAGTGTTGTTGCTGCTGGTCAAAGGACCGGCGGAAGCGCCGTCTTCAGCCATTGCAACACCCATTTGAGCACACATCGTTGCGGCCAAAGCCACAGCAGCCAATTTATTTTTCAAAACTTTCTCTCCTTCCCTATCGCTAAAACAGATATATACGTACTTCATTTGTTAAGACGGTTTAAATTTTAAGGGATTTCATCTGCGAAGGTAATAGTAGATGAGTCCGAAGTGATCACCAGCCCTAATCGCGGTCATGAGAAATATCCCAAAAAACAAGCCCGATGGGGACATCGGGCTTGTTGTCGGGCTTATGGCAGAGCTCCTCCATTTGGAGGAATCAGAGACGAATGGCATCCAAACGATAGGTTTGCGGAAGACGGATCACGGTCTGGATTGCCTCAAAAGTAGCCGTGAAGGAGAGAACCTTGTTGTTTCGACTGATTTCTTGCACACCGGCTTCGACCAGCAGCTTTTGCAGTTCTTCGGCCCCGGCGGCGGTTCTGGCTTCCAGGGTGGCGCGGACCGGGGTTTTCCGGATGAAGTCCATGTCCTTGCGGTTGCTGTAGAACAAGTGCCAGGCCTTGTGGGTATAGCGGGCGGTGCAGCTGAGCAGGTCATCCACCGTAAAGGGAGGCTCGGCGGGTGCTGCCGGGGGCTCAGGCTTTTCGGATGTTGCCGCAGGGGCGGCAGGCTTTTCCTCTACAGTCGGTTTATCGGCAACGGCGGTTGCGGTGGCTGCTTTGGCAGGCTTTTCAGGGGTGGTTTCCGCAGTCGCTTCTTGTTCCGCTTGAGCCGGGTTTTCCTTTACGGATTCGGTGCTGGCGGCTTTGGCTTTTTCCGGTTTGTCGGTCTTGATTTCGCCGGTCTTGGCCTTGGTTGTTTTGCGGGCCGGTTTCGCGGCGGCGGGTTTGCTTTCCGGTGCATCGGTCATATCGAGAATCCACTCCTGGCTTGCTAATGACAGCTCATTGCATCTTAGCAGTCGCAAAAACGTGTGACAAGTTAGGACTAACGGAGAGCGCACTCTACGTTAGTCCTAAAATCGGAAATCCCCACGGCTGGGAACTGCGGAGACACGAAGGCTTGTTTTGCCCGGCGTTTGACCTTCAGTGCGGAGAAGTGATTCGATCGGCCTGCCGGGAGTATCCGGGGGCGGTTTCCGTATAGGTGGTTCGCGAGGCCACCGGCGCGGCTGTGGATTTGATTCTGCCGGATTGGGTGCCTGGCGTGTCCAAGAGCTGCCTGGGTTCCGTGCCATTCAACGTTTCGGCGGGGAGCAGGCCCTCGGTCGCTTCGGTCGGCCCGGTGGGTCGGGGAGCGCTTACCCGAAACTTCCCGTAAAGACGATCCAGCAGGACCACGGCATCCTCCCGGCTAATGGTGCGTTGGGGGCTGAACCCATCATCCACGGTCAGTTTGTCCGGGGTCAGTCGGAAGATGTGTTGCAGCATGCGATCCTGGTAAGCCACGGCCACGTAACGCCTTGCCCAGGGGCTTAGCGCACTGGAATCCTTGAATTCGGAGAGCGCTTCATCGGTGTTCAGCTCATTGGTGCCCGGCGCGGCGGATTCTATTTTCTCCGGCGTCAGGGCGCGGGCCTTGGCCTCTTGCTGGGTCAGAAAAACATACAGGGCGCAAAGCGTTTCTCGATTTAGCGGTTGGTTGGGGTTCATCCGCAGTGAGCCCCATTCCGGGCTTTCAGGTAAAATCATTAATTTTTCCGGATTCATGGGATCTCCCAACACGTTGTGCCGGGAAGGGATCAGCTCTCGGGGCTCATCTGCATTCGCTTTAGGCGCCTGGTTGCGGTTCAGGCTCTTACCATTAGAAGAAACCTGGATACCATAGCCTGCATCGGCCAGGGCGTTTTGCCAGGAGAGTGCCCAGGTCCTGAATTCACCGTAAGTGATAGCCCTGCTGGGGTCAAAGCGTTCATCCAGGGTCGCAGGACGGATGACCCCGGCCCGGATGGCGTTAGACACGGCGTCTGCCAGCTTGGGGTGGTGGCGGCTGGTGTCGCCCAATTCCATTAAGTCCGCATAAGCTCGAATGTCCATGGCAGCCAGAGGTTTGGGTGCTTCTTCGGATTCTTCCGGTTGCGGCAGGGCGGGGATATAGGGCGGTTCTTGTACTTTGAGTGCGTTTTTTGGTTTGTCAAAGCAACCCGAGAGCATCGTCAGCAATGCCAGCGAGACGATGGCCGTGGTGGAAATAAACTGTTTGGGGGATTTTATCGAGCCCATACTTTTTGATGCTTTATACGCATTACCCGGTTCCTCTCTGATTGTATCGCAGATTTTCCGGGTTCGGGCCGCTGGCGCTTGCCTACTGCCGATGGCAATTTGTGCTAAAGTAGTGACGGAGTGCAGTGATGCGGGATTTTTTCAAGTAGAGAACCGGTAAAGCGTAGGCCCCCCTATCGCAATAGGATCTGTAAAGCATAGGACCCGTAAAAACAATAGGAGATGTTTGTCCATGACCAGTCCATCCACAGCCCATGTCTCGGCGGAAGTTCCTTCCAATATCTATAAGCCGAATGCGCCGCTGGAGGCCAGGGTCATCAAGCATGAGCGCCTGACCGCGCCCGATTCTTCGAATGATGTGCGCCATATCGTCTTCGATATTTCCGGCAGCGAACTGCACTATGTGGAAGGCCAGAGTATCGGTATCTTGCCGCCCGGCACCGATGAAACCGGCAAACCCCACAAGTTGCGTCTTTATTCCATCGCTTCCCCCGCCGTGGGTGATGATGGCGCCGGAAAAACGGTCAGCCTGTGTGTGAAGCGGGCCATTACCATCGATTCCGAAACCGGAAAAGAATACCACGGGGTTTGCTCCAGTTATCTCTGCGATCTGAAAGTGGGCGAGTCGTCCAAGCTGACCGGCCCGGTGGGCAAGAGCTTTTTGATTCCGGACACACCGGATGCCAATCTGATCATGATTGCCACCGGCACCGGGATTGCGCCGTTCCGGGCGTTCTTGCACAATCGATACAACCAGCGGAAAAACGAGAAGGGCCAGGCCTGGGTGTTCTTTGGGGCACAAACCCGCAAAGATTATCTGTATGCCGAGGAAATGGCCGAGTTCGCCAAGCACGACACCTGCCACATCGTCACCGCCTTCAGCCGCGAGGAGAAAAACCCGCAAGGTGGCCGCATGTACGTGCAGCACCGCTTGGCCGAACATGGCGCCACACTTTTTAATCTGCTGAAGCAACCCCAGACTTACCTGTATATTTGCGGCCTGCGCGGCATGGAATCCGGTATTATCGAAGGTCTTCAAGAAGCCGCCACGCAGCAAGGCATCGACTGGAACCAGTTCTTCGAGCAGTTGAAAGCGGAAAAACGTTGGCACGTGGAAGTCTACTGATTTTCCGAGCATTGCTCAAGTTTTGGTAAAATCGATCGACACTCTTTTAGAGGATCGATTCATCCAAGGTGAATTCCATGGCGATAGACTTACCAGTCAGACAGATTCGGCTTGCCTTTCCGCAACTGGGGAGGCATAAATTGGGCTTCACGATCACAGAACTGCTCATCGCCCTGATGATTTTGGGTGAAATTGCCACGTTTACCATCCCCAAGGTGCTGCAAACCCAGCAAAATTCAAAGTACAACGCAATGGCCAAGGAAGTCGCAGGAAGCCTTTCCGATGCGTTTATTATCCTCAAGAGCAAAACTACCGTATCTGCAACGACGAAGGCTGTAGACTTCGGGCCTTATTTGAACTACGTGAAAATAGATACGGGCCCCGGTACGGTGCAGGATGCATGGGGCAGTTCCTACAACTGCAACTCAAGTAACCCTTGCTATGTCCTGCATAATGGCGGTTACCTGTTATTGTGGAACCAGCAATTTACTGGTACAACCAACCTACACAGGACTATCATGATTTTTGATCCGGATGGTAGCGGCATAGAACGAGGGGTCTGGTATGTATTTTACTATAATGGACGCCTGACAACCCTTTCCACTTGTCTGGCGGGTACCATTGGAGAGGCAGGTTGCCCTTACGGTTCGGCAGCCGATCCCTCTTACTTCAAGTGGTAGCTGGCACCACTTCTCTCTGTACGCCTGGTTAATTGCCCGCTTTAGACGAAGGGCGTTCACCAGGAATGGTAAAGCGGGGATATCTGGGTTGGGCAAACTGGGTTGGGTTTTCATATAGTTTTCGGACGGTCTGAACGTCTCGCGAAGACAGGTTGGAGACCAGTGGGTGGGTGTACATGACATCCGTGGGGTTGGGGCTGTGTCCCCAGAGACCGATGGCATGGCCCAGCTCATGCAGCATAATGCGCCGGACTTGTTCCCGCTGGGGCGGGGTGGGCTCCTGGTGATTGCGTTCCCCCGTATTGACGGTGATGGTGACCGTGAGCGACTGGTACGGGTGATTGGGGTTCTCGATGACATACTTGGCATGGCCCACTTCCATTTCGGGGTGGGCTAGCGGACCTGGACGCAACTGAATCAAAATCCGGGCCTTGCGGCTTTCCGGTACTTCCACGAATGACACGCCGGAACCGGTGGCCTGCTCCCAGACCCGGAATGTTTCGTGGAGCAGCGGCAAGTAGGGTGCCTGATCGGGGTTGGACAGCTGCACGTAGACGGGAATCGGCTGGGCATTTTTCGGCCAGGCCAAAAGTTTTCCGTCGGTCGCTGATGTGACAATGGGGTAATAGTCCGGCTCCCGTCGGGAATTCTGCCTCAACGCCTGAACAATACTGCTGATGGCCGGATCCGAATCGGAAGGCGCCAGCTTGAGGTAAGTCTGGTAGGCGGCCATGGCTTGTTCCATTTTGCCGCTTTTTTCCAGCAAAATGCCCAGGTTGCGGTACAAAACAGGGTCCCGTGGCGCGATGCGAATGGCGTTCTGCATGGCCTGGATGGCGTCTTCCGGTTGGGCCATTTTTTCATAAACGGTCGCCAGATTGTTATAGGCTTGCAGCATGCCTGTATCCAGTCGGGCAGCTTCCTGAAAGTGCTTCAGGGCTTCCGGATAGACTCCCTGGTTCATGGCATCCACGCCCTGGTTATAGGCCTGGACGGCATCGTTATGCAATTGTTGCTTTCGGTACGCCTCTGCCGATGCCATGAGGCGAGCCATTCGGAAATCCAGCGGTTCCGCTGCGTTGCTATGGCCGGATGAGACCTGCTCCAAGCGGCTAATTCTGATGGGGAGCGGCTCGCTCTTGTATTGTCGCCCGAGCAGGGTTAGTTCCAGGTAATCCAGGGCGGCGGGGCTAGCCGAATAGCAACTGGTTACAGCCTGAAGACCGACGATCAGCAGGGCGCATACGAAGATGGTCGGCCTGCGTAGACGTGAATGCCGCATAATCAGGAGCCTACCCCAAAGACATCCACAAACTGGAACAGGGGATGCTCCTGGGCTTGTGCTGGTTGTGCGGATGGCTGCTTCGAAACACCTTCCAACTTGGCATATTGTCTGGACATCATCCTTTTCAGGGTCAGATCGGCCTTTTCTTTTTTGCCCAGCTTGTCATACATCGTGGCCAGGTTACGGTAGGCCTCCTTGTATCCCGGATCCAGCGCGATGGCTTTTTCATAAGCTGCCTTGGCCTTTCTGGGTTCTTGTTGCAGTTCGTAGGCAAAACCCAGCGTGGTCCAGACATCGGACCTCTGCGGACTGCGTGCCAAAACCTCCTGGTAAAGGTTGATGGCCTTTTCATACCGGTAATCCTGCAAGTAAATGTAGGCAAGATTCATGCGGGCCTTGTCCAGGGCAGGGTCCAACTCAATGGCGTGCGCATACGCGTAGCGGGCGTCGGCCACCCGGTTGGCGGATTCGCACACGTAGCCCAGCAGGTTGTAGAGTTTGGCCCGATCGGAGGGTTCCTTGGCCATTTGGATGGCTTTTTCCAGTTCCTTTCGCGCGGCATGGGTCTCGTCCTGGCTTAGCAGCGCTAAAGCCGCGTTCCCATGCAATTCCCAGCGCCGGTGAATTTTATTCAGCCGGATGAACTCTTCGCCGGCTTCCTCTCCATCCCCGCTAAGCAGCAACGCCAGCGCGTATTTGTTGTGCAGTGTTCCCTTTTGGTTATACGCTGCAGCCAGTTCGTAATAGGGAACCGCCTGTTGATAGCTTCCTGTTGCAAAAGCTTTGTTCGCTCTGTTTTCGGCTTCTTTGGCCCGTTTTTCCAGCATGTCGGAGAGCGTCCGCGCCTGATCTTCCGGAAAGCGCATTTCCAGCGCCATCATCCCTTTGAATGCCTCGACATGAAAGGGGTTTTTATTCAGCAGGCTGAGATAGAGCCGGATGGCGGAGTCTGTTTGTCCAGCTTCGGCGTGCAGGCGGGCCTGCTCCAGGTCCAGCCTGGGATCCTCAATGCGAGGACGCGTTTCTTTCAGGTGGGTGATGGCCTCCTGGATAAAACCGCCTTGGGCCAGCGAGCGGGCAAGTCCCAGATGGGCTTCAATGTTGTCCGGCTCCAATTCCAACACCTTGCGCCACTCATAGCTGGCAAAGTCCCAGCGTTCGTTTTGCATGTAGTCCAACGCGACATCGGATCGGGAGCGATTTTCAAGCCCTTCATCGCTCGTCTCTTGCGGGTCCTCTGTTTGGGCCAGGGCCGGAATTGAAAGAACCGGCTGCATCATCAACGGAATGAGAATGGAAATCAGGAGGGTGCGCATGACTTCAGTACCATTCGTAGAAAGGGAAATTTGTATAGTAGCCCGCATAACCGGCGTTAAGCTGCCGGTTCAGCTGAGTATCGCCGTTATTGGTGAGAAATGAAGTCATATCGATCAACTGGTCATTCGACGATTTGTAATGCAGTCCGACGAGCAACCCGTTCTGGAACACGAATACCGATGCCGAGCCGCTTCCCTCGTTATCGTAATAATAGTAATTTTCAATGACCGGAAACATTTGCTCGGAATGCACCACTTCGTCAGGCGGACCGGCTACCCTCTGGACGTCCAGGGGTGTGGAAGAACCGCATACCAGCGAGCCGAAATCTTGTTGATTGGAGGGAGCCCAGGGGGCAAAGACAGAGTGGGCCCAGCCGGGTGATACCAACACGCCAGGCAATATCAGAAGGGTTAAACAACCAAAAACGACCGCAAGCCATTTCCTGGTTGGTCCGACTGGGAAGTTTTTTCTCATCCACGCCCCCCTTGTTTGATGCCATGTGCGGTGTCAGGAGCTTTCTCCATAATGCTCTCCAGGTTCGTCGGAACCTGCGCGGTGGTCCTGCTGC
>DATNPJ010000057.1:0-7108 GCA_036703295.1 Coleofasciculaceae cyanobacterium
TATGGGATACTCCCATGGCTAAACACCCCGGCCGCAATTTGAGAAACAACCGTCTGGTAATTGGGATCATGGATATCCTGCGGTTTGATACCTGGAATAGCAAATGCCAGATAGGTCACCCCCAGGAAGATAGCCGCCAGAATCACCCCCATATAGACCATTGTTTTACCGGCATTAGATTCGGCAGGTTCTTTAAACGCCTGCACCCCATTGGAAACTGCTTCAATACCCGTCATAGCAGCACACCCATGGGAGAAAGCACCCAACAGCACTCCGGTTAGCACCAGAGGAGAAATTGTCTGCACCTGCTGCATCACAACCGCTACTTCTGGGTGGTTGGGAATCTGCCCGGTCATCACCTTGAAAATACCGGTGCCAATCAGGGCCACCATGGAAGCAATAAAGAAGAATGCCGGAATCGCGAACGCCTTGCCCGCCTCCCGAAGCCCCCGCAAGTTCAACACCATGATGAAAAAGACCAGCAGCACGCTGAAAGCCATGTTATGCCCCTGCGGCAACCAGCCCGTGGAAACAATGTTGGCCACCCCGGAACTGATGCTGACCGAGACGGTCAACACATAATCGATCAGCAACGCGGCCCCGGCCACCTGACTAGCCAAAACGCCCAGCTTGGTTTTGGCCACCTCATAACTACCACCACCGGAAGGATGCGCATAGATGACCTCTCGGTAGGACATCACCACAATGAACATTAAGATGATGATGGTTGCGGCAACCGGAATTGCCAAAAATCCGTTCAGGGCAGATGCTTGCAACTGCGTCAAACCGAACTGAACAGCCAAGCCCGCGCCAAACAGGGCTATCAAAATCTCTTCTGTGGCATACGCGGTGGAAGACAAGGCATCCGAGGCAAAAACCGCCAACCCAATCGGAACGGCCAATCGCTCATGACGCTCCCGATGGGATGCCAGAGGGGTGCCAAAAATCAGTCTCTTCAAACGGTTCCACATATTCTAATCGCCTGCCCTTTCAAAAGTTAGCTGAGAATATACTCCCTTTGCCTCCTCGCCGCAAGCAGATCTCCCCTGTCGCGTAAAGGCGCTATTCCTCTCTTCGGGCAGCATCCGTCGCTCAAGCCTGCCAGAACCCCCTCTTCCATGGGCAGGCAGCCGTGTTCGCCGCCGGTGATCAGCATCGGCTAACGACCGGCCCCGGAAAGGGCAAACACAAAACAACGAATCCGGGCTCGATTATGCCGACTCGGCCCTCTTGCCTAACCGGCTGGCAAGGTGCATTAATAGAAGACAATCACCAGTTTGTTTGGGGGACACAGCATGCAAACGACACGCGTTCAGAAGATTTACAAATTCGGGACCTCCGGCTACCGCGCGGATCAAGACTCTGAATTCAACGAAGCCGTGATACGGCAAATCACCAACGCCATCGGCGACTGCCTGATCGCCGAAATCGAACGAAAAGGCCGCATCCTGCCGGTGCTGGTCGGTGGTGACACGCGTGAGAAATCCCGCAAGTTCATCCCCTTGATTTCGGAAATCCTGAAAGACAAAGGGCTGGACGTCTACCAGGCCGAAACCGATTTGCCTTCCCCCGTGCTGGCATACGCCGCCAAGTATTTCAAGGCGCTGCACCTGGGTCCCACGGAGACACTGGGAGCCATTCTGATGACTGCCAGCCACAACCCCTGGCCCTATGGCGGTTTTAACTTCCTGACACCCGACGCTGCCGTGATGCCCACGCCGGTTTCCAAGAGCTTTGAAGCGGCCCAGGCCCACCCAATGAATAAGAAATTGAATCGGACCACCTTCGGAGAAACCGCCCCAGCAGAGATCCGCTATTTCGATCCGTATGAGCTTTACCGGGCTCACCTCAAAAACGGGATGAAGATCGACTATAGCAAGATCCGGGAAAGCGGCCTGAAGATTTTTTACGATCCGCTATACGCCACTGGACGTCGGTACTTCCCTCGCCTGTTGCGGGATGAGGGCATTGAACTCACGGTCATCCATGACACCGATGAGCGCCCCACCGGCTACACCGGCATGCCGGAGCCCACCGGCAGCAATCTGACCGAGTTGAGTGCGTTGGTTCAGGCGGAGCAGGGCACCAGTTTGAAGGCGGGCTTTGCTAACGACGGCGACGCGGACCGTTTCGGCATTCTGGACGAGAACGGCCAATACCTGAATGCCAACGAAGTGCTGTCATTACTGCTGTATCACCTGCTTAACCACCGGAAGGCAAGCGGCATCGTGGTGCGTTCGCAAGCCACGACCCACCTGCTGGATGCGCTGGCGGAGAAAGCGGGCCTCCCGGTCATCCAGACCCCGGTCGGCTACAAGTACATCGCGGAAGAGTTCATCGAACACGAGGAAAAAGGCGGCCAGCAGGTGTTGATGGGCGGCGAAAGCTCCGGCGGACTGAGTGTGCTGGGCCATATTCCGGAAAAAGACGGCATTCTCACCAATTTGCTAGCTGCCGAGCTGATTGCCCTGGAAAACAAACCGCTCAGCCAAATCCTGGAGCAGGTGAAATCCTCCGTCTCCAAACGGTTCGTCTTCCGGGAGCTGGGCGTCAAAACCGAACGCAACCAGGAAATTTTGGCCCACTATCAATCGATGCAAAAACAGGGCGGGGAAATCACCGGTCTCCGGATTGATACCAGCCGGTCCATGCAGGGTTCGGATGCTCTGGAGCAAAAATACGGCACCCGCGACGGCGCCAAAATCATCCTGGAGGACGGCAGCTGGCTGCTGATCCGGACCAGCGGCACCGAACCCATCGCCAGGGTTTACGTGGAAAGCGTGGCCGATGCGCAAGATCAAGCCTTCGACAAAAGCCAGCACATCCTGGATGTTGTGCAATCCGTTCTGACAAAGAATTTCGGCGTTCCTGAAACATCCATTAAGGAAAAGCGCTAACTTTGCGTTAAGCAGTCAGATTCAGACGCTCTGCAAGTTTGGTAATCAGCGAGTCTGATCTCTCCAGACAGGCTTGCAGTTTTCTTTCGTCCTGCGGTGTTAACTGGGCCTCTTGGTCGCGCACGGCTGCAATTGTATTGGCTACTTTCTGGCGAACATCAAGAAACGGCTGTAAAAAGAGAGTCCGTTTCAGAGATTGTTCAGAGACATTACCTGCCAAAAACCTCAGCACTTCTGCTGCATAGGTTGTCAACTCATCCTGCTTTACAGTGTCTGTATGCACTGGTCCAAAGTCATCGCTCAAGAGGTTCTCCAGCAAGGCCCTTTGTTCCTCTGTAACGGGCAAACTCGGGTTGCGCAGGCAAAAGGCTTGATAATCCTCGGCACTCCCGAATCGCAGTGCTTTAGATTGCCTGCTCACAATCATCTTATTTCTCCTTTTGGCACATCGTTTGACTCATGATTAGCACAAAAACGGCTCTCAACCGAACCCTCACCACCGTAAGACGGGGAATCCTCAACTATGGACTTGCAAGAAACTTAATGCTACTTTAAATGACTACCATCCTGTGCCCGTAGCTCAGTTGGATAGAGTGACGGTCTCCGAAGCCGTAGGTCGCGCGTTCGAATCGCGCCGGGCACAATAATCCCCCTCCTTTTGCCCCAAGCGGAAGGATTCCCCTGGTAGGTAGTCGCAAAAAGCAGCCCAGATGGCCAAACCCACCACTCGTTGGCTTTGTTAAGCTTGTGCCCGGTTTTAATAACATATCCTTTTAATGCTCACTCTTTTTGGATACCCTACTGTGGCATATCATCCCCAACACTAACCATATTTTGAAGGGAGACCAGCAGATCTCATGCAACCGATTCTCTTCCCCGTCATATGCGCACTTTTCGCCGTCGCATACGGGCTGATTACCCGGAACTGGATTCTTAAACTCAGTCCCGGCAACGAAAGAATGCAGGCCATCGCCGACGCCATTAAAGAGGGCGCGAAGGCCTACATGAACCGTCAGTACAAAACAGTCGCCATCACTGCGGTGGTTTTAACCATTATCCTGTTTGTACTGTTTTCCTCGTTGAAAGGCACCACCTACGCCACCTTTGTGGCTGTCGGCTTTCTGCTGGGCGCATTCCTGAGCGCCTTGGCTGGCTACATCGGGATGTTCGTCTCGGTGAATGCCAACGTCCGTACTGCGGAAGCTGCCCGAGGCGGTATGGCTCCCGCCATGGCCGTGGCCTTCAAAGGCGGCGCCGTGACAGGACTGCTGGTGGTTGGCTTGGCCCTGCTGGGCGTCTCCATCTTCTATCACTTCGCTCAAGCCCCGGAAGTCTTTCCCTCCATTGTCGGTCTGGCCTTCGGCTCTTCGCTCATCAGCGTGTTTGCCCGTCTCGGCGGTGGTATTTACACCAAGGCCGCTGACGTGGGCGCTGACTTGGTTGGCAAGGTTGAAGCGGGTATTCCGGAAGATGATCCTCGCAACCCTGCCGTTATTGCCGACAACGTAGGTGATAACGTAGGTGATTGCGCAGGTATGGCGGCAGACCTCTTTGAGACCTACGCCGTCACCACCATCGCGGCCATGTTCCTGGGAAACCTCCTTTTCAATCACAGTCAGTCGGCCATCATTTATCCACTGATCCTGGGAGGTCTTTCCATCCTGGCTTCTATCATCGGCACTTTCTTCGTGAAGGTCGGCAGCGATAACAACCCGATGAAAGCACTCTATAAAGGGCTGTATGCCGCAATTGCCATCGTGTCGATCCTGCTTGCCGTCGTCACCTTGCAGTACTTCCCGAACGGCTTCAGCTATAACGCTGTTTCCATCGATGCACCCAGCCTCATTGTCTCCTCCCTGATCGGGATTTCGGTGACATTGGCCATGGTGTGGATTACCGACTACTACACATCCACTGAATTCAGCCCGGTGCGCCAGGTTGCAGCGGCCTCCGAATCCGGCCATGCCACCAACATCATCGCCGGGATCGCAGTCGGGATGAAAGCGACCGCCGGTCCGGTCATTGTCATCTGCATCGGCATCCTGAGCGCCTTCTTTATCGGCGGCGGCGGAACCAGTGGCCTGTATGCCGTCGCCATCGCCGCAGTGGCTATGTTGTCGATGGCAGGCATCGTGATTGCGTTGGATGCCTTCGGTCCCATCACCGACAACGCAGGCGGTATTGCAGAAATGGCGGAAATGGGCGACCAGGTCCGCGCCGTCACAGACCCGCTGGATGCAGTCGGGAACACCACCAAAGCCGTTACGAAGGGTTACGCCATCGGTTCTGCCGGTCTGGCCGCCATCGTGCTGTTCTCCTCCTACATCCAGGATCTCAGCGCCGCTGCCGGAGAAATGGTCAACGGTGCGATGCGGGATCCGAGGCTGGCGGACATGACCCAGCTCCACGCACTCTTCTCGCTGGGTGACCCCTACGTCATTGTCGGCCTGTTCGTCGGCGGTCTCATCCCTTATATCTTCGGCGCCATGGCGATGGAAGCCGTGGGAGCCGCCGCCGGTGAGGTCGTTCACGAGGTTCGTCGGCAATTCAAAGAGAACAAGGGTATCATGGAAGGCACCTCCAAGCCGGATTACGCTTCCTGCGTGGATATCGTGACCAAAAGCGCCTTGCGGCAGATGATGGTCCCGGCCCTTCTCCCGGTCTTAATCCCGGTGGTGATGTTCCTTATCGGAAAATACCTGATTCCGGCGGAACTTCAAGACTACGCCGCCATCAAGATGATTGGTGGGGTGCTGGTCGGCAGTATCGTCACCGGCCTGTTCGTCGCTATCTCCATGACCAGCGGCGGCGGCGCCTGGGATAACGCCAAGAAGTACATCGAAGATGGTCACCACGGCGGAAAAGGCTCCTTTGCGCACCAGGCCGCGGTGACTGGTGATACGGTCGGCGATCCGTACAAGGATACCGCCGGTCCGGCCATCAATCCGGTCATCAAGATCCTGAACATTGTGGCGCTTCTGCTGGTACCCTTGCTGGTAAAATAAGCACCAACACCCAACAGATACGGGAAGCCCTCGGCTTGGTGGCCGAGGGCTTTTTGTTTCAGACATTTTAGAGACCGGGCGGAACGTTCTTAGAGAGTTCAGACCGCATTATTGGCTTGTCAAGCTGGTTTGTATTCTTTTTCTTACAATTTGAATCTTGCAATTTTAAGGGGCTTGTCATAACATATCGTATATAATTTATCTAACATTTATATGTACAAATAGGGAGGTTGGAAACGGATGGCTCGTGTCCTGATTTCCATGAAGGATGAATTCTTGAAGCGCATTGACGAGGTTGCCGAGAGAGAGCAACGCTCCCGTAGCGAGCTGATTCGCGAGGCGCTCCATGTGTATATCCACCGCAGCGTTGCCCAGGCAACGCCTATTCAACAGCAGCCGCAGGAATAACCAAACAGTCTGCGTTTGCGGCCTGGCACACAGGTAAACAGCACTCTCATCGCAAATCCTGTCGCCTGACACAGCCTTCAAGATTCAAGCAGATCCAAAAGCTGCCGATACCCAAAGCAATCGGCAGCTTTTGAATTTTTGAAGAATTGCGGGGCGAACCTCTCACAATCCCGCGCGTCCTATGCTATAGTGCATGAACGATCCTGTACCTTGACAATCCAGTACCTGAGCACCAATCGTCATAAGGCTGCGTTTTGGACGCCAAGCGCGCTCAAACCCCAGCTTTATGGGGCCGATTTGGATTTGACAGGGCGAATACGGAAGCAAACTGCGAGTCGGGGTGCTGTTCCCCGTAAAAACAAGCACTTTGACAAATGCCAAAAGCAATGTCATCGCCGTAGACTTCTCCAAAAAACAGCTCAAAGCTGCTTAATAGGAGAAGTTACCCTCGACATACCGAGGGTGGCCACCTTGTATCTCCAGCATGCCGAGATACCGGGTCCCTGATGTATGCTAGCTGAAACCTGACGGCCGTAAGGTGAAAGCGAATACCACGGTCAAGCCCGGCGGGGTTAAACGCTTGGACTGGTTCTTAGCCGTCGGGAAGCGACTTGGACCGGTTGACGATAATCCTTCCCTACGCTCGTAGACGTTTGCCGGCGTACGTTCTGGACGAGAGTTCGAATCTCTCCGGCTCCACCATTTTTTCATGTGGAAACTTGCATGACCAAAGATATAAAACCTGAGCATACAAAAAGTGCTGTGAATCGGGCAGGGGATAAAGTTCGCCTAAACGAA
>DATNPJ010000054.1:0-28810 GCA_036703295.1 Coleofasciculaceae cyanobacterium
TCCTTTCTTTCTTACGTAAAATTCAAGGCTCTCGAAAGAGGGCCTTTATCTTTTGGCGCTACCAACAATACACCCGAGGCCGCCAGGGTTGCATCGCCCTCTTTTTGACTTGCAGGCGATGGAGCGACATCCTTTGCAGCCTTGCAGCGCTTTAAAAAATTTGTACACTCCTGGAGATCTTTGAATGTAGTACGCAAACCAACCTGAGCTATTGATTTCAGCCTAATTAACGAGCCAATCACCCGATATGCTCCATCATGGTTCAATTCAATCAAATGCAGACCTATGCTCTTTTGCGTAGGCGGCACGTTGCGGCCTGTCCTCGTATACAACCTGGAGAAAATTTTATTGAAGATTGAAGGAGATGGGGTTACGTCCTTTGCCTGTCTAAATGACATCTCTTCCTCTGACGCTACAATGGAAAATACACCAAACGGGCCGAAAGAATACTGGCGTGTTTCTGGCTCAATAACCTGGGGAGGCCCACCACTCGGGTTCAGCTCAATGAAATCCCATGTTTTTTTCTTTTGAGCAAAGGTTAAGTTGGGCTGAACACTGAGCATGAAATTCTCCTCGCGTTGCGGATGATGGCCCAATAAAACCGGTAAAGCCGGAGAATTGCCTGCATGGACTGCGATGGCTTGTGCCCCCATTAGCGCATCAAAAAAGAAGATTATGCCCCGGCGGAAACGCCATCCGGCGTCGCATCCGCGCCCTCCACGCCGGGCACGCCCAGCGGGATGCGGAAGCCGAAGGTGCTGCCGACGCCCACTTCGCTTTTCACGAACACTTCGCCGTTGTGGTGTTTCTCGATGGCGACTTTCACCAGATGCAGACCCAGACCGGTGCCTTTCACGGTGTGGACCTTGTTTTCCACACGATAGAACCGATCAAACAGGTGCGGCAGGTGCTCTTCCGGAATGCCGACGCCGGTATCCTGCACGGAAATCTCCAGCGTCTTTCCCGACTCCGTCAATTCGGCCCGCACCTTGATGCGGCCACCTTCTTCGGTGTATTTGATGGCGTTGCTCATCAGGTTCCGCAGCACACGCTCAATGCTATCAGGGTTGATAAACACCTTGGGCAGGTTGGATTCAATGGCGGTGCTGATGGACAGCTTTTTCTGATCGGCCAATACTTTGACGGACTGCACGGTCAGGTTGATGACCGGCGTCACGTCCACCAGTTCGCGCTCCAGCACCACGGCGCCTTCTTCCAGACGCGAGAAGTCCAGAATATCGTTCACCAGCTTCTTCAGGCGATCGGTTTCCACGTTGATGGTTTCGATGAATTCATCATAGGTTTCCGGATCCAGATCCTTCCCGTGGTTATAAATGGTATCCACGTAACTTTTAATGGTGGTGACCGGCGTGCGCAACTCGTGGCTGACGTTGGAGATGAAGCTGGTCTTCATGCGGTCCACTTCCGCTTCCTTGGTCACATCATGCAGAATCACCACAAAACCCAGCGTGTTACCCTCGGCATCCTGAATGGGCGACAACATCACCTTCAGGGTTTCGTCCGGGATTACCAGCTTATACGTAAACAGTTGCGGCAGGTGAGTCGGATCCTCCTGGTACAGTTTTTCAAATTCCCCAATCACGGGCTCGAAGCAATGCACGCCTTCTTCGGTCACATAGTCTTTCAGGCTGGTGCCAATCGCCCAGTCGCTGGACTTGTAACCCAGCATCCGGCAGGCGGAATCGTTGATGATGGCCACGTTCGTATTGATATCGCAGACCACGACCCCGTCGGCAATACTGAGCAGGATGGCCTTCAGCTTGTTGCGCTCGAAAGTGATGGTTTCCAGGTTCTGATCTTCGTAAGCCCGCAGGCGCATGGACATGTCGTTGAATGATTCGGCCAGCGTGATCAGCTCGCCCCACAGGTCGTGCTCCAGAATCTTGTAGCCGAAGTCTCCGGTTGAAAGCCGCTTGACTCCACGCACGAAGGTTCGCAGGTGCTTGTTGAGAATATAGGTGTTAAAGGAAACCGCCAGCACCGAAATAAACCAGGCGCTCATGAACACCCAGAAGATGATGTTGCTGGTGGCGGTCTTGATTTCCTTCAGCGTCTTGCCGGTCAGTTTGACGTGCACGCTGCCGATTGGCTTGGGTTCCATCCCGTCATGCAACACCAGGCGCAAAGGCGCCGTGTAATCGGTGACGCTTTTCTTTTCGGCATCTGAGAGCGGTTTGCGGCTTTTATAGATTAGCTTGTTGCTGTTGTCATAGAACTCGATGGCCGCGATATCATCGCTGGAATCCACCATGCGATCCGTGAAAGTCCGCAGGGCGTAATTGTCGGCGCTTTTCACCGAAAGCCTCTCCGCCCCGCCCACGGAAACCACCCCGGTAATCATGTCGGCAAACCGGTCGTAGTTGTTGTTCAGCGAGTTATGGTAGTTGATATAGATGCCGTAGGCCACAATCAAAAACGAGATCGAAATCGTCGCGATCACCACGAGCAGGATTTTGTTCTCGGAAGAGAAAAAGTTGGTTTTCCACACGGGGGATGCTGCCTCGGCTTTCCACTCCACGCTTCAGGCGCGTCTCATATTCACACCTGTTCTATTTTAGCGCATCTTTAGGGTTTGGGGCTGATGACCCCATTGATCGCTCACATTTGTCCCAGCCGACACACGCCAATCCTGTGGATTGCCTTGCAGGAAAGGATTCACCACATCACACTTTCGGTTGCTTCTAATCCAGAATGCGCCCTTGCAGCAACTCGACCGCATGCTTCTTGGCGTCGGCCAGATCGGGGTTATCCGATGACAGCCCCGCCACCGCGACAGCGGCCTGCGGAACTCCAGCCGAAACAGCGTCCATCGGCGCTGGCAGCTCATCATCTTCCTCCTCGTCATCCGGAAAATCATCTTCCATCGGGGGCGGCGCATCATCCGACATGGAAAAACCGTCATCCGGTCCCATCGGCGGCGGGGCAAACAAGGGTTCGTCCGCCGGAGGCGCTTCCGGTGACAGGACGGCAACCGGCGCCATGGAAAGTTCGGGAACCTGAACTGGCGGTATAGCCGGACTCCGCGACTCAGCAATCGAAGGCATCGCGGGTATGGCGGCTTGCGGGGGTTCAGTCTCGGATTCCGTGGGGGGTATCGCGGAAACCGGCGATGCGGATGACGCAACCGGCGCTGCAACCGACATGGCCGGGACCGGAGAGGCAACGTGCGCAGCCGCTGTAACCGGAGCCGCCTGTGCCATGGGTGGTTCCGGACGGCCTTCCGGTTTCTTCTGGTGGATCAGTTCGATACGCACCGTGCGGCCCAGGATCTTATCCGCCGCCTTCTGCAAATGGATGAACCGATTCGGGTTTTTGATGCTGGTCAGGTTGGTCTCACTGGCGCAGCCCAATACCAGCACATCCCCGTCCAGGCTGATGGGGAAAAATTGCTGCTGCAGCAACGAGCGCGCCGTCAAGCTGGCCACCGCCTGCGTGATTTGAGAAAAGGTGCCTTCCAGGGCATTGCCCCCAAGCCCCGGCTGGGGTAACGGATTCATCGGGACGGCGGCTTGCTGTACGGTCATGGGTGCAGGTTCGGGGAAAGAGCTTGCGGCAGCCGGTCCCACTGCAGGATTAACAGCCATTGGCTGGGCCATCGATGGTGTTGGTTCGTGTGTGGGACCATGCATGGCCGCCGGGCGGGCGGGCATGGGCTGGGGCGCAGCGGCGGCAGGTCTTGTGGCAGGAGCAGGCAGCGGAGCTCCACCCGCCAACTGGGCTTCCAGTTGCGCCACCCGATCAGACAAATCCTTCACCACCTGGATGTCGTAGCGGTAGGCCAGTTCAATCAGGCCCACTTCCAGCCACAACTGGGGCTGGGTGCCGTTGCGGATATTGCGTTCCACGAAGGACAAGCGCCCGATAATCTGCGGCAACTCCTCCGGCTGGGGAAACAAGGCGGTTTGCTCGCGCAATTGACTGTAATAATCCGGCGGAAGCGCCAGCAATTCCGGATCGGCACCGTTGCCTGCCGCCTGAACCAGCAACAGGTTCCGGAAATGGGACGTCAGGTCTTTTAAAAGCTGGATGGGCTCAATACCCCGATTCAGCAACTCGTTCAACTCATGCAGCAAGTCGGCTGCCCGGCGCTCGGCAATCGCCCGGCTCAGACGCAGAAGCAAATCTTCTTCCAGGGTGCCGATAAACAGCGCCACATCCTTGCGCCCGATGATCTTGTCCGCCTGCGCGCGACCCAGCACGGCCACCTGATCCAGCAAACCCACCGCGTCACGCAAACCGCCTCGGGAATGACGGGCAATCATCAGCAGGGCCTCGTCATCGATTGCGATGCTCTCCTGCCCGGCAATGTACCGCAGCCGCGAAACGATATTCTCGGTGGTGATCCGGTTGAAATCGAAGCGCTGGCAACGGGAAATAATGGTCGGCAGCACTTTGTGGGCTTCGGTGGTGGCAAAAATAAAGATAACGTTCGGCGGCGGCTCTTCCAGTGTCTTCAGCAGGGCGTTAAAGGCCTGCGAAGTGAGCATATGAACCTCATCAATGATGTAGACCTTGAAACGGCCAGTCATTGAAGTGTACTGGCAATTCTCAATCAACTCGCGGGCGTCGCCGACCCCGTTGTTGCTCGCCGCGTCGAACTCCACCACATCCAGCGCGTTGCCATGGGCAATCCCGGTACACGATGCGCATTGCAGGCAGGGCGTCATCGTCGGACCCTGCTCGCAGTTCAGAGACTTGGCAAAAATACGTGCGGCAGAGGTTTTTCCGGTCCCTCGCGGCCCGCAAAACAAATAGGCATGCGCCACCTTGTTCAGGTTGATGGCGTTGCCCAGGGTCTGGGAAATGGCCTCCTGCCCCACCAGATCCGCAAAGGTCTGGGGGCGGTATTTGCGATACAGGGGGATGTAGGTTTCAATACGCGTTTCTGCCATCGGATCACTTGCCTTCTGTTGCAGCCTTCTTCTGGAATCTTGGGAAGTCTGTTTCGGGGGCCTTTCTCAAAAGCCTTTTTTCTGGCCCTCTTTTACCGGACGAGCCCATCTTAATCCTTTCCGCTCAGACTTCCAGTGTACCGGATGAAGCCTGCGGAATCAAAAACTCTCCAATCTCAAATTAAGAATCTTTGAATCAAACCATTATTTGTTCGAAAAAATCCAGCGCCAAAAAGAAAACGCCGTGACTCACGCGAAAAATTGGAGGTCTCGCAGAGTACGGCGCGTAAGCGCAATATGCAAAAGTGTGAGTGAGAAGTCTGTTCCAGTCTATATCCTTATGGATGCATAAAAACAAACAATTGGCAGCTCGGAACATTTTATGAAGAAACGTGAACACCTTTCAGGCAACACCTGACTGCCAAGCCGGGCAACACACCTTGGAAGAGTCGTCCCAGAGGCCAGATCCGAAAAACACAAAGCCCACCGCAAGCAGGCAAAGGGGATCATCAAGACGTTCAGCCGCCAAAAAGGAAAACGTCGTTACCCGGTGGAAGCATTGGAGGGCAGCCACAGAGAACGACGCATAAGCGCAATATGTAAGAGTGAGAAGTCTGTTCCAGTCTATATCCTTGTGATTATATAAAAACAAAAAAATGACCCCCTGGAACGATTCCTAAAGAAATATAAAGTTCACTTTTTGAAACGCCCTGAATCCCAGCCTTTCAGCAACCTGTCTAATTTGTTTGTTCCGGTCCCCCGGCCCCAAAGCTGTCAAAGACCTGTCGGTGAGCCATTTTTACGTGACGCTTGCTGACCTGGGTGTAAATCTGGGTGGTGGAAATATCGCTGTGTCCCAGCAACTCCTGTACTACGCGCAGATCGGCCCCGTTCTCCAGCAGGTGGGTGGCAAAACTGTGACGGAACGTATGCGGTGAAACCTCCCGGCCAATCAGGCCGCTCATCGTCCGCACCCGCTTCCAAACTTCCCGCCGGTTCAGAGGCTCCTTGAAAAGGGCATCCAACCGAACCAGCAACGAATCCTCGCCGCTCAGACCGGTTTCCGAAAGATATTGCCGCACAATGGCCGCCGAAACCTCGCTCAAGGGGATTAATCGCTCCTTGCCGCCCTTGCCCAGTACCCGCAAGTAGCCGCCCCCCAGATCAATGCATTTGACCTGAAGTCCCACCAACTCGGAGACGCGCAGCCCACAAGCATAGAGCAACTCGATGATCACCTTGTCCTGCAAGCCCAGGCTCTCATGGCTGAGCAACCGGCTGACCTCACTGACCGTGAGTACCTTGGGTAGTGTCTTTCGCCGCTTGGGCAGCTCCAATAAGGATAGCGGGTTTTCCCGCAGAATACCCTTCCCCTGAAGCCAGTCATAGAAACCCTTAAGGCTGCTGACCTTGCGCAAAATGGAAGAGGTCGCATTCCGGCGGCCCCGAAGTTCGCCCAGATAACTGTTCACTTCGCGGCGGCTGATCTGATACAGCTTGACCTTGGTCTGACCGGCCTCACGACGGAGCTCCTGGTAGTTGAGGAATTCCAGGATATCCCGTTCATAGGCTTCCAGCGTATTGGGCGAGTAGCCACGCTCTCCGGAGAGGTGGTTCAGGTATTCCGAAAGCATCAGGTACATGAAGACTACTTTAACGGACGCTGGCGTTACCGGCAATCAAGCGCTTGAAGTCATCCGGTCGGCTGGTTTTAGCCAGCGCGTCCTCAAAAGTGACCAGCCCACGCTGATAGAGGTCCTTCAGGGAGGTTTCCATGGTCTGCATCTGGTGTTGGGCACCGGTTTGGATGGATGAGTAAATCTGCGCGGTCTTGCCCTCGCGAATCAGGTTGGCAATGGCGGGCGTAATCACCATGACTTCCAGCGCCATTACCCGGCCGGTTTTTTCTTTGAACTCGTTCAAGCGAGGCAGCAGGCCTTGCGAGAGAACCGCCACCAGCGAGTTGGAAAGTTGCACGCGAATCTGCTGCTGTTGCTCGGGCGGAAAGACGTCTACGATACGGTCCACGGTTTGCATGGCGCTGGAGGTGTGCAGGGTGCCCATGACCAAGTGGCCCGTCTCGGCGGCGGTCAGCGCCAGCCGGATGGTTTCCAAATCCCGCATCTCACCCACCAGAATCACGTCTGGGTCTTCACGAAGCGCGGCGCGCAGCGCATTATCGAAGCTACGGGTATCTTGGCCCAATTCCCGCTGGTGGACGACCGCCCGCTTGGAACTGTGCACGAATTCGATAGGATCCTCAATCGTCAGGATGTGATGCGGCTTGGTGGAGTTGACGTAATCAATCATGGCCGCCAGCGTGGTGGACTTGCCGGAACCGGTGGGGCCGGTCACCAGCACCAGCCCCTTGGGCCGATCGGCAATCTCTTTCACCACCGGCGGCAGACTCAGTTGATCGAAAGTGGGAATATCAGCGGTAATGGTCCTGAGGGCGGCAGCATAAGTGCCGCGGTCTTTGTACACGTTCACACGGAACCGACCCAGACCGGAAACCCCGTAAGAGCAGTCCAGGTCCCAGTTCTGTTCCAGGATCCGGCGCTGTTCGTTGGTCAGCATGCCAAAAATCAGGCGCTGGGCATCCTCTTTGGTCAACGGCGGATGTTCCGTGCGTACCAGGTTGCCGTCAATACGCAGCACGGGCGGAAGCCCCGGAGACAAGTGAAGGTCGCTTGCGCCCCGTTCAAATACCTGTCCCAGCAATTCTTCAAGAATCATGACCTTTTCAGGCTCCTCTCTCCACGTCATACCGCTCCAGGCCTACTTCCCCGAACCGGTCTTACCGCTTGACGGATCTCTCTCCATCCTTTCCCTTATTGTAGCGATATTTCATCGCGCTGCCCTGGGCAATCAAGAGTAAATACGACCAAATTCCTCCTCTTGTAGGAGCATAGGACGTTGGAAGCGAAAATCCGATACAATGAGGGCATGACGAGTGAGGCTTCCAAAACACAAGACCTGACGGAAGCAAAGGTGCAGGACAAAACGCTCAGGCACCTGCTGACGACGACCACCACCATTCTGGTGCTGGCCGGTCTTGGTCTGCTGATCCAGTATTTCTACTCACTGGTGGTGCTGCTCGGGATAGTACTCATCATCACCTACCTGCTGCTGGGGCCGGTCAACCTGATGGAGCGGGGCATCATCGCGTTCTCGAACTTCACCCACCGTATCCCCCACTACAAGGCCATTACCAGCCGCTCGCCGGAAGCCAACCCGCGCATGCTGGCCGTGTTTATCGTGTATTTCGTCTTTTTCATGACCCTCACCGTCGGTTCCATCCAATTTTTGCCCCATGTAACCCGCCAATTGGGTGAGCTGAGCGGAAAACTCGGGACCCAGGCCGTGGAAGCCACGGACAAGCTGATCGACTGGGCGGATCGAACGGTCGGGCAGGGAGCGCTTCGCAACTTCTTTGCGAAAGACATTCAACAGGCGGAGCGCCAAGGCATCGTCAAGCAACACTCCTCCCAAGGTAAACCGGTGACCGAGGAAGAAAAGGAAGTCATCCAGCAAACCGTGCTGCAAAGCACCGTCAACCAAATGGAGAACGCTCTGGCCTCGGCGCTGCCCAATTTTATTTCGCTGGTGGCGGGCACACTCAACGGCTTTGTCTATTTTATGGCCGGTCTGCTGCTGACATTTTATTTTCTGGTGGACGGACATAAGCTGAAGAAAGAGTTCATCCGGTTTGTCCCCCGGCGGATGCAAAATACAGCCGAAACCCTGCTGGGAAGCTTTCACCAGGTGATGTTCTCCTTCATCAAAGGACAAGTCATGCTGGGAGCGCTCACCGGCTTTTACATGTTTATCGTCTACAGCATTTTTCATGTGCCTTATGCTCTGCTACTGGGCTTGATTTTTGCCCTGGCCGAGTTGCTGCCCGTCGTGGGCACCTGGATCGGTATCACCATCGGCTTGGTGGTTATCCTGACCAATATGCCACCCATCACGGCCCTGTGGGTGTGGCTGTTCTCGTACGGCTATCAAACCATCAAGGATAATATCCTGGCCCCCAAAGTGGTGGGTGACGTGATGGGCCTGCACCCGCTGGTCATCATCCTGGCCCTGCTGGTTTGCGCACAAGCTGCCGGATTGCTGGGAGTGCTGCTGGCCCTGCCGCTGGCCAGCGCGGTGAATGTCATTGTGCGCATGCTGCTCAATAAAGACGCCCAGGAGAAAAATGCGCAAAAAGCTTCGGCGTTGAGCCCGGAGGCTGGCCATGCCTGATGCCATGTCTGAAAAAAATCAATCCCCGAGCCTGATTTCGCCAGCCAGCCGGGTCAACCTGATCATTTTGTGCAGCGGCTTCCTGTTGTTTTGCATCCTGATGCTCATCGATTATCTCACCGGCATCAGCGGAATGGTGGCGGGCTCGCTCATTCTGGCGTATCTCCTGCTGGGGCCGGTCCATTTTATCGAAGACCGCCTGCCCGCGCTGCGGATTCCGGCGCATCTCCATCGGACAATCTCCATTATCCTGGTGTATCTGCTGTTTTTGGGGATGATTGCCGTTGCCGTTATCCGGGTGGCGCCAACACTGACCCTGCAAATTCGGGAATTTGCCCATGAGGTTCCCAGCTATATTTCGCAGATGGAGGAAAGTCCGGCGGACGGCGTCAGCAAGAGTCAACGCCTGTCTGAAATGATGCAGCGCGGTCTGGAGGATGACACAAGCACTGCCACGACGAAGCAATCCCGCATCGCGGCGGCAACTTCGGAAATGGCGCTTCGCAAGCTGATCGGCATCTACCAGAGATATGCTTCCAGGGCGGGCAGCCTGCTCCTGGATGTCGGCACCTCTACCTTGAGCGGCCTGGTGTATGGGCTGACCACGCTGGTATTGGTGTTTATCTTGCTGCACGACGGCGCCGGGCTGAAACGGGGCTTCGTGAACCTGATGCCCAGTCACCTGGAAACCCCGGTGGCGGAATTCCTGGAGCGCCTCCACGTGCAATTCTACAGGTTCGTCAAGGGACAGGTGCTGATGAGCCTGATTTCGGGCAGCCTGGTATACCTGCTGCTTTACCTGCTGGATATCAAGTATGCCCTGCTGCTGGGTCTTTCCTTCGGCTTGGTGTCCATTTTGCCGGTCATCGGCCCCTGGCTGGGGCTGATTCCCATCACGTTCATTCTCGCCTTCAGCAACCACCTGACCTACATCCTGCAAGTACTGCTGTTCGCAGGGATTTTCTACCTGGTGAAAACCTACTGGCTGTGGCCCAAGCTGGTGGATCGCCGGTTCAACATCCACCCCATCATTTTTATCCTCACTTTTTTGGCCTGCCTGAAACTGGTAGGATACCTCGGCATCCTGCTATCCTTCCCGCTGGCCAGCCTGCTGGGAGTCTGGTTTGATATGCTGCGCGCCCGGCAAGTGAAAGAGCGGCGCAAACTGACCGTGGAAGCCTGATTCGCTTCCGGACGGCAATTCGTTAAAGATTCTCTCTATGCCGGAATATGCTTACCCAGCACGACGGGATGGCTGGCACCGGTGCAGGCTGGGATGTTGTTGGGACGATGCAGCAACGACGCCCAAGCCAGAATGGCGAAGGCCAGCGCCTCTTTGTATTTATCATGGATGCCGTAATCAGCGTGGGTCTTGATGGCGATCTCACGCCCGCACGCTGCAAACAGCGTCCGCAGGCTTTCCATTAAAAAGGCGTTATAAGCCCCGCCACCCCCCACGACCATTTCCGAGACTTCGTAGCCTGGAAACACAAAACGCGTGTAGGCATCCACAAGGCTTTCCGCCGTGAAGCGGGTGAGCGTAGACAGCCAGTCCGCCGACGAGATATCCGGGAATATCGCCAAAAGCTCTTGAAAATAGGGCAGGCCAAACAGCTCTCGTCCGGTGGTTTTAGGGGGTGCCTGCCGCAGATAAGGATGCGCCAGCAGGTGGGCCAGCAATGCATCATTTACCGTGCCGCTCGCGGCCACGCCCCCGCTCTCATCGTAGGATTTCCCATAAAAATGCGCCATGGCCGCATCCATCAGCATGTTGCCGGGGCCGGTATCGAAGGCAATCACCGGCTTACCCGCATGTGTCGCCTGCCGGGAGGGCACCACCGTGACGTTGGCAATGCCGCCGATATTCTGGATGCAGCGATCGTGCTGCTCATCCTGAAACAGCAGCAGGTCCGCGAAACATACCAGCGGCGCGCCTTGGCCGCCTGCCGCCATGTCTCGGGGGCGAAAATCGGCGATGGTATAGATGCCGGTCTTCTCGGCAATGATGGATGGCTCCCCGATTTGCAAAGTACCGCCAAGTTTACCCGGCCCAGAGGGGGGCCAATGATACAGGGTTTGCCCGTGGGAGCCAATGCAATCAATGGATTTTGGGTTGATGCCCTGCGTGTGAATCAAGCCCAGCGCGACTTCGGCAAACAGTTCGCCTATTGCCACGTTCAAGGCGCACAGCTCTTCCAGATGAACGGTCTTCTCCGCCATGCACCGCAGCAGACGCGTCCGCAAATCATCCGGCAGATCCAGGCTGTATGTGGCCAGGATCTCGTGTTGAAGCCGCCCGTTGATAAACTCCAGCCGCGCCAGACAAGCGTCCACCGCATCCACGGATGTGCCCGACATCAGGCCCATCACGGTGAGAGGCTGGGTATTATCCGCCTTTGACATGCTAGGTCCTTACAAACAGACGTTCCATGCTGCGCAGGAATTTAATATAGGTATGCTCGCTGTGCTTGATCAGCGGGTCCACCAGGATGGTGAACGCGCCCATGCGCTGGCCCACCCAGATATCGGTCAGCGGGCGATCGCCGACCATGGCCACTTCCTGCGCGGTCAGCCCCATCATGTCGAGTGCGCGACGAAATGCGGCCCGGCGTGGCTTGGAGGCATTGCTGATCACGGGGATGCACAGGGTCTGCTCCGCCCGTTGGCAATACTCGGCATGCTTGTTGTTGCTCAATACCAGGCACTTGAAGCCTTCCGCCTGCAAAATGGTCAGCCAGGCGCCGATATGTTCTTCCAGCGTTCCGGTTTTGGGGGCCATGATGGTGTTGTCCAGGTCGAAGATAAAGCCCCGGATGCCCTGCGCCTTCAGGAACGCCACATCAATGGTGGTGATGTCTTCAACGATCAGTGACGGTTTAACAAGCAACGGTCGCGTGCTCCCTGCCTCTCAGTATCGACCACTCCATCCCCTGGACGTTCGCCAGTTCGGGGGGCGAAGCAATGGTGACGATGTGGTTCGTCTGGGCCTCCCGCACCGGGAAACCCTCCTTATCATACAACGCATCCAGTCGGAAGGAAGCTGCACCCGCAGGGGTGATCCAATCCAGCGTGTCCCCGACTTTAAAGGGATTGCGCGCCTGAAAACGCACACCGGAGGCCGCACAAACCTCGCCCTGCTCGTCGGGTAGGGTAGTCCCCAGGAAGATGGCCGTCTGGTGACTGCGGGAATCTTCGTAATTGTAAGCTTCCCGGTTGGGACGTCCGCTGAAGAAGCCCTCGGTGAAGCCCCGGTTCCCCGCCGCAGACAGTTCCGCCACCCAGCGGGTCAGGACCTCTTCGGGAACCGTTTCCTGCGCCTGGAAAGTATCGATGGCCTCGCGGTAGATGCGCCCGGCAGTAGCCACATAATAAACGCTCTTGGTACGCCCTTCCACCTTGAAGGAGACAATCCCCGCATCCTGCAACTCCCGCAGGTGCCGAACCAGACACAGGTCTTTGGAATTCAGCATATACGAGCCCTTATCGTCTTCCTCGAAGGTATAGACGTCATTAGGCCGGGTGGTTTCACTCATCTGGAGGCTGAGCAGTTCCGCATCGCCCGTCTGAGATTCGCAGGAGGACTGCCCGTTGGTCTCGTTAAACTCCCAACGGCAACTGTTGCCGCACATGCCTTTGTTGGAGTTCTTGGTGTTATCGGTCAGGTAGTCGCTGATCACGCAGCGCCCAGAGTAGGCCACGCACAACGAGCCATGAACGAAGCATTCCAGTTCCAGCGTGGGCAGTTTCTCATGGATTTCCACAATCTCCCGGTAGGGCACCTCGCGCGCCAAAATCACCCGAGAAACACCCAAATCCTGCCAAAAAGCGCAAGCTTCCAGGTTGAGCGTATTGGCCTGGGTGCTGAGATGCATCGGCACCGAGGGGGCATGCTTGCGCGCCAGACGAAAAACGCCCGGATCGGTAAAAATGACGGCATCCGGCCGAATGGTCTCCAGTTGCTCCAGGTGGGGAATGACCCGGTCCAAATCCCGGTTGGCGGCAAAAATATTGATGGTTACGTATGCTTTGACGCCGCGTTCTTGGGCGTAACGAATATTGGATTCCAGGTTTTTGGGCGTGAACTGTTCGCCTCGACCCGGTGTGCGCAAACTGGCCATCGGCAGGCCAAGATACACGGCATCTGCACCGTAGGCAACGGCATAGCGAAGCTTTTCCGGACTGCCCGCAGGCAGCAACAGTTCTGGTTTGGGATTCAAGGACATTCGCACAGTACCCAGGCAATTGGTCGCATTGGTGCCATTGTAAAAGGAATTCTTACTCGAGGCAAAGCCACGTTACCCCAGCTATTAATCCACGATGCGGATTTTGTATTCTTTGCCGGTACCGGGATCCAGCAGGCGAACACCCCCGAAGAAGGTCTTTTTCAGCTTGAATACCGCAGCAGGGACCGCATTCATGATTTGCTTCAGTACATTTTCATCCGGCTTCTGCTTGTCCAGCCCCAAGCTTTCAAACACTTGGTCCATGAACTCCCGGATCCTCAAGGCCACCACCCGGAAACGCTTGGAGAACGCATCCGGCTGCACGTCCTGCACCGTGAACGTGTACTGGCTGTACATGGGGTTGGGATGCTTGGGCACCCTAAAGTTGGTTCCGGGCTTGATGTTGGAAAACCGGGGACCAAACAGATTGGTCAGAAACATGGACTTCTCCTTCACAAAAAACAAGCCCGAGCTATTGGGCACTTTCTGGGATAAAACCCCTCAAGCATCCAAATTGCCATGACCGGTCCAACGGCGTCAAAAAATTTTGTTGTGCTAATCTTCTACGATTTTGACCGGATAGGACTTGTCGTCGCCACCGAGTGCCAGTTCAACAGCATTCAGCTTTCCATCCGGTTCGGCTTTGACGACGAAGCGTCTCACAGGAAATTTATAGATACCATCTTTACGGGAATATGCATGAATCACCCTCGTACCGTCGGGAACTAAGCGAATGCCGACCAGTTTATATTTATGACCACCAATGTCAATTTGTGCCCATTGCCTCAATGCGAGTAATGGATCACGGCCATGGCCTGAAAACCGTATTGAATCTGACTGAGCGATTACAGGCGCTGTCTGTGCGCCCATCAGGCCCATTCCGAAGGATATTACCGAAGCCACAGGCTGCTGCCGGAAGTTTCCTCCAGTCACGCGCAATGCTGGTTGCAACAAACCTGGGGCATTGGAAGTCCGCATTTTAAAATCCTCTGTATTGGCATCAAAATCAGATGAGCCCTTAAACACACTGTTTTAAAAGCTCTAAAAATTGAGAATTGCCTGTTGTTTTGATCGAACCGGCCAACACGGGGCCGCTAAAACGCGGAACCCGCCCATTTCGCTTTTGCAAACAGCGGGTCAAGGCGGGTTCCAATTGGGTATTTGACGGATTATTCCTCGGGTGGCAACTCCTCCGGGGGCGACATCTCCGGCGCTTGTGGCGCCTTGGCCTCGGGAGACAATTCCAGATGCGCTTGTTGCTTCTGCGCCTCAATCAGGCGCTCGGCAGCTTCCTCGTCGTCCACCGGGACAATTTTAGTCACCGAGGCGATGAAATCGCTCTCATCCAGGTTCTGGAGACGAACCCCGGTAGCCATTCGGCCCTGGCGAGAGATATCTGACGCCTGCAACCGAACCACGATACCGTTGGCACTAACGATCATCAGCTCATCTTTTCCGGAAACCACACAAGTATTGGTCACGCGGCTTTTCGCGTTCTTGAACTTGGTGGAAATGAGCCCAATGCCGCCCCGGTTTTGGGAACGGAATTCGGAAACCGGAGTCCGCTTTCCGAAGCCGTCATTGGTCAGGATGAGAATATCCGCCGTGTTATCGGTCGCGGGCAGAATGCTGAAATCCACGATTTCATCACCGGCGCGCATCTTCATGGCCGTCACCCCACGGGCGGTCCGGCCCAGAGAACGCAGATCCTTCACCGGGAAGCGAATCGCCATCCCCAGTGAAGTACCGATCATC
This sequence comes from Coleofasciculaceae cyanobacterium, assembly GCA_036703295.1. GTDB lineage: Bacteria > Cyanobacteriota > Vampirovibrionia > Vampirovibrionales > Vampirovibrionaceae > DATNPJ01. The sequence continues at coordinate 15,140 of DATNPJ010000054.1, forward strand.
AGGTCGTCGGTTTCAGTGGCCGAAAGCACCCAGCCCAGGTAATCGTTATCTTCCAGGCCGATGGCGATGATGCCCGAACGCCGGATGCTGTCAAAGTTATCCAAGAAGATTTTCTTGATCCAGCCTTGCTTGGTCAACATGATCAGGAACTGGTTGGGATCGAAATCCTTCACCGGCACCACTGCCGTGATGGTTTCTTCCTGCTCCAGGGCCAGCAGGTTGATGATCGCCAGACCCTTGGCCGTGCGTCCGCCTTCCGGCAGGTCGTAGACCTTCAGCGAGTAGGCGCGCCCCTTGCTGGTAAAGAACAGCACGTGACTGTGCATGCCCGCCATAAAGAAGTGGGTGACATCATCCTCGTCGCGGGTCTTGATGGCCCCCTTGCCACGGGTGGCCCGGTTCTGGCGCTCAAAGGTATCCAGCGCGATCCGCTTGATATAACCCTGCTTGGTAATGAAGACCGCCATGGCATCGTTGGGGGTCAGGTCCTCGATGCTGAAGTCGTCGTTTTCACCCGGCATGATCTGGGTCTTGCGGACATCGCCGTGTTTTTCCTTGGCTTCGTGGAGCTCGTCCTTGATGATTTGCAGGACGCGGCCACGATTGGCCAGAATATCGTTGTAGTCGGAGATTTTGGTCATCAGTTCGGCATGCTCGCCGCTGATTTTCTCCCGCTCCAGACCGGTCAAGCGACGCAGTTGCATTTCCAGAATCGCGTTGGCCTGCGCCTCGTCCAGACTGTACTTGTCAATTAACGCTGAACGCGCAATATCAGTGGAGTTCGCATTCCGAATCAACTGAATGATCTTGTCCAGATCGCCGATGGCAATCATCAAGCCAGCCAGGATGTGCGCCCGCGCCTCGGCTTTGCCCAGCAGGAAGCGGGTCCGGCGGGTGATGACTTCCACCCGGTGATCCACAAATTCGCTCAGCACGTCCACTATGTTCAGCAGACGCGGCTGGTTGCGCACCAGGGCCAACATGTTCACCCCAAAGGTGGTTTGCAACTGAGTGTGCTTGTAGAGGTTCCGCAGCACCACATCGGGCTTGGCGTCGCGCTTCAGTTCGATCACCAGGCGCATCCCGTCACGGTCGGATTCGTTGCGGAGGTCGCTGATGCCCTCAATGCGCTTGTCGCGCACCAGCTCGGCGATTTTTTCAATCAGGGTGGTCAGGTTGACCTGGTAGGGCACCTCGGTCACCACAATCGCGGTGCGTTCCTGACGGCCGCCGCCGCCGGGAATCTGCTCGATGGTGCAGACAGCCCGCATAATGACGCTGCCTCGTCCGGTTCGGAAGGCGTCCTTGATACCGGAATAACCGATAATCTGGCCACCAGTCGGAAAATCTGGCCCTTTGATGTACTGCATCATCTCTTCCGGCGTCAGATTTGGCTGTTCGATCAGCGCAATCACACCGTCCACAACCTCACCCAGGTTGAAAGGCGGAATGTTGGTGGCCATCCCCACCGCAATCCCGCTGGAGCCGTTGAGCAGCAGCATGGGCAACCGGCAGGGCAGGACGGAGGGCTCTTCCTCGGAGCCGTCGTAGTTGGGCACGAAGTCCACCGTGTCCTGCTCGATGTCTTCGAGCATGCTGGTGGCGATGGGGGTCAGTTTACACTCGGTGTATCGCATGGCGGCGGCGTTGTCGCCTTCGATACTGCCGAAGTTGCCGTGGCCATTGACCAGCGGGTATCGGCTGGCGAAATCCTGGGCCAGACGGACCAGGGCATCGTATACAGCAGTGTCGCCGTGCGGGTGGTACTTACCGAGGACTTCCCCGACCACTTTGGCGCACTTCTTGAAGGCCTTCTCGGGGGTCAGGCCCAATTCGTGCATGGCGTACAGGATACGGCGGTGAACCGGTTTCAAGCCGTCCCGTACATCCGGCAGGGCGCGACCGACAATAACGCTCATGGCGTAATCGATGTAGGAACGCCGCATCTCGTCGCGGATGCTGATCGGAACGATCTTTCCGTCACCGAAGATTTGTGTTTGCTGGGAACTCAAGGTATCTCCCTTTCCTTTTGTGATGATTCTTGCCTGAATGCCGGACCTGCCGGGCTCATCCGCTATACCGACCGCTTGGCCGGCAAGGGTAGCGCCGGGGATCTGGCGGTAAACTCTTGCACTCGGGGCTTGGGCTCTGCCAATGGCACCAACCACGTCCCCATGAAAAAACGCGTGCGGCCATTATATCGCAAAAGGGGCTCATCCGCCGCTGTTGCGTGAAGCTTCTTGAAGCAATCCGCCTCATGGTTAAACAGACGCAAAAACCACCCAAAAGTTGCCCGAACCCGGCAAAGTCAAACGGCGCTGGGTGGCAAAAAGCGACGGCCGGGACGGAGTAGCCATGGAGACAGGATTTTTCCCAGCCACATTGGCAGCACCGAACGTCCGTATTCAATCTGGTAGGCAGACACCTCCAGCAGCCACTCCGAATCGGACAGGGCTACCCGGATGGTCCCCTGATGAAACCATACAATCATACCCGCTACCGTGTCGGGCGGCAGCTCTGCCGGTCGCTGCACAAAGCGCGGATCAAAGAATAACACTTTGCGCTTCCCCTCCAAATGGCCATAACAGGCGATCCAGGGATACAATGCGCGGTACTGCCGGTAGATCATCTCGGGGCTCTCGGTCCAATCGATCAGCCCGTCCTCGTTCTTCAGCTGGCCATGATAACTCTTCAGGGCCGCATCCTGCGCGGTTTCTTCAAGGGGTTGGCCCTGAACCACATGGGAATGCAGCCGCGCCACCATTTCTTTCACCAGCTGATAGGCAACGGCGGTGCAGCGATCCCGCACGCTGGCCCCTGTATCGTGTTCACCCACCGGCACGGCCTGCTGTAGCAAAATGGCGCCCGCATCAATTTTAGGGGTCACGCGATGGAACGTCACGCCGGTTTCCGTCTCCCGCTCCCGGATGACGGAGGCATAGGGGTTGGCTCCCCGATGCGCCGGAAGCAATGAAGGATGACAGTTCACCAAAACCAGGTTGGGCCGCTCGATCAGGTGGACTTTGACGATCTCGCCCCAAGCCCCGATCATGACCACATCCGGCTTCAAGGCTTCTAAAAGGGCTGTAAACTCGAAGGTGTTGACCCCCTGGCATTGGACATCCTGAATACCGGACATCCGGACCAGCTTCTGGAACATCCCTTCCACCGGCTCCCAGCAACTGGCGCTTTCAGGCCTGGAAGACCACCGAAAAACACCAACCACCTCGCAGGCATCAGCACACTCCAGCATCCCCTGAAGCAAGGCCAGTCCCAAGTGACCATATCCGCACAGAAGCACCCTCAGTCGGCGCACGGGAGGCGACTCAGGGCTGTTCGGCGGATGCATACAGGAAAATCGAAAGCGAGATGGTCATTTCCAACGGAACAGGATGCTCGGGGGCATCCTGGGCGTCCGGCTCATCCTCAGGCGTTGAGGTGGCCGGCTTGGTAATCACGACTTTATTGATTTTGACCAGCTTTTTACGAATCACAAGCTCGTTCAGCAAGTCCACCAGCGCCGGGTATGTTCCACTGACTTTTACATCATAATCAAACTGGTCCACCGGGAGTGTTTCCGGCGTTCCGGCATCCGCACCTCCTTCACCCGGCTTGCCGGTAGAAGACTTATCGGGGCTCGGCGGTTGAGCGGCTTGCGCTTCCGCAGATCCCTCGGGCTTCAGCAAATCAACCGCCATCGGACCAGCCGTCAACTTGAATTCTATGGTTGAACGCTGGTTATGCGGGGGCTCCAGGGAGGGCAAAATTGCCTCGTCCCGAGCCTCGCCATTGGCCACTTTCTTTAACTCATCGGCGACGGTCAGGGCAATCAGGTTGGGCTGATCACCCGGGGTAATGGCAATCATCCGGGTATCCAGGCTTTTAAGCTGCTGCTCCCAGACGCCGTACTGCTTCTGTTGATCCCCCTTTTCAGCCAGCATCTTCTTCTGCTCATCAATGGCGGCATCCCGGTTTTTCATGTTTTCCAGGTTGGGGCGAAATACCGTATCCCAGCCGATACCATAGACAGTAAAACCCATCAAGGCTATCAGCATCAGGCTTTTAGTGTCTACAATCACTTTGAACGCTGTGTTCAAGCCCCGCTTCCAGTTGATACTTTTAAGATCCACCGACATTAATGCCCGCCCTCCCCACCAGAGGGTTTCGCTGGATCCACCACCGCTTTGTTCTGGATAGTCCACGTATAATAAGACTGCCCATCCGCAGAAGCTGCCTGGTTCGGGTTGGCAACCTCCAATTCAGAACCCTGCAGACTCTCAATCAACGAATCTCGCAGTGTTTTCACCTGCTCAAGCTCGGTAGATCGACCTTCAATGGAGATGATCAACGGCTTCTCCAGATTGGCTGCATCAATCTGGATCTTTTCCAGCCAGACCTGAGGAGATATCGAGCTGCCCAGCCGGACCAACGCATTGTTGACCTTGACGTTCTGGTCCACCACTTTCTTGATATATTGCTTTCGCTGAATCTCCTGCAACTGGGCCGGTTGCCCTGAGGCCCCCAGTTTCGCAATCTGCCGGGTTATACTTTCGCGCTCCTGATCCTTTTGCCAGATCATAAGCGCCATCACGGCCCAAGCCAGCAAGCACAGGAAAAACACGGCAGCATTGGCAATCAGGAGCCAGGCGAACGCCCGCTTACGGTATTCCAGAATGCCCACAATATCCTCGCCGGACTCCAGCAAGAAATTCATACGGGGGAATTCGGGGAATTTCGTGTAGAAAACGCCGCCGATTCCCTCCAGGGAGCATGGAAACTGGCCGTCCTGAGACCCTCGGGAACCCAGGGTCAACATATTCTGCTCAATCAGGATGAGGTTTCCCTGGTAGCTTAACCGACTGAGAAGCGCCTCGCTGTTGATACGGTTGGCATTATTGACCAGAATCAGCTTGGTGAACGTCTCCATATCCGAGAAAGTTTCAAAATCCTGTTGAAGCTCCTGTATAGCCGCATTTTCATCTTCATCTGAGGCGGAAAGCGGGGCATCCATTGTCTTGGTAATTTTGACTCCCTCTTGGACAGAGGCGAAGAAGCCATTATCGCTGATGACCAACAGGCACCAGCGCTCATTATTCTCAATTTCCTGGGATACGGCCGAGGTGGAGGACACCAAACCCCGCAGGACGCTGAAATAGCTCAACTCAATGCTGAGCAGCGGAATTTTCAGCTCCTGAAAAACCTGCATGTATTTTTCAATTTCCGGTTTTGGAAACGCGGAATACAACAGGCGGTCTGACTCCAGGCTATACCAATCAATCTGGGGCTCGTTTTTTTTGAAAACATAGAAACGCTCCGCCTCAGAAACCAGGGCAAAGCGGAGCTCCTCCTTTGAGAATTCGGCGGGGAGCTCAATTTCCCGCGTAAAGAAACTCGGCAGAACCAACACCGCGGGCGTATTGAGGGAAAGGCCATGCAAGCTGTAAAGGTCACGGATGGTGTGAACCATCTGCTCCTTGTCCCCCATTTGACGATTCGCCTGATCAAACTGGCAGGGGAGAGATGAAGCCTTCTCAATCTCTCCGCTTTTCTCGTCACATTGGACAAGTTCAACATAATCCAATGATGGAAAGATGTTGATACAGACTGGTAATTTCTTGGAACTCATAGCTCCCAACGCGGTTTTTCAGCTCCAGATACAGATATCACTATAACATACTGCTACGTACTATAAGAGGATACAAAAGAGTGGCTTCATTCATCTGGAGGAGCAATTTCAATGATGCCCAATTTTTCGGAATCCGATTTAGCATTCGGGCTATGATCCCTCCCCAAATACCAATCTTAATTTTCACTACACCTGTCAAAGTAAAAAAGCGTCACAAAAAATAAATACTCCTTAGCTTAAGTGAAGATCTTTGTTATAATAACCAAGCGTGGAAGACGCAGCGTGTTCTCCGGGGATCAGAATCGAGTGCTAAAGCCGTTTCCCGGTTTTATGGAAATGTAGAGACAGTACAGAGAGAGTTATCAGGGTGAGTATGGCCAATACGAATCGTAGAATCGCGTACACGGATGTTGCATATCCTGAGTTGCATCCGGTTACGGAGCGCCACTACCGGCGCCAACCAGTCAAATCGCACAACAGGAAGCATGCATCCAGGAACGAGCAAATTCTTTACATGCTGGTCAATGCGGCCCTGATCTTCGGGCTGGCGCAATGCGCGCGCGCCTTGGTCACGGATGGCGTCAACCTGTCCCTGCTGTCCAGCAGTCAGACTTCTGTCCAAAATTATTACAGTCAGACCCACCAGGAAAACCAGTTGCTTCAGGACAAAATCAGGCTTTATTCTTCTCCCTCCGGGATTGAGGAATTGGCCCGGAACCATCTGAACATGGTCGGCCAAAACGAGCTGCCGATTCGTTTTCAGTAAACCGTTTTCCGGTCTCGACAACAAACGGGCTTTAGTCCCGCCTTCATTCGGTGTGTGATCCAGACAATTTATCAGTACATCAGCATGGCAGAGATGACATAGCCTCTCCTTTCGCCTGATGTTCAAAGCCGCTTGCCATGATGATCAGCCTGGTTGGAACTACCTGCATTGGCGTTTCAGGCGATAAAGCCGAATTGCCCCAGGTCGTATCTGCCTCAAAAAGAAGAATCCACCCGCAAGACACTGCATGTCTCCGGATGGATTCTGTTTTTATGAGTCCAAAAGGCTTACTTTTTGGAAACCAGCTCTTTGAATTTTTTGCCGGGGGTGAACACGGGAACGGTTTTGGCGCTGATTTGAATTTGCTTGCCGGTTTGCGGGTTGCGACCGGTACGGGCGGCGCGCTTGCGGCTTTCAAAAGTACCAAAACCCACCAGGGTCACTTTTTTGCCTTTGGAAACATTCTTCTCGATGGTTTCGAGCATTGCACCCAGCACCGTGCCCACAGCCTTCTGAGAATTCTTGGTTTTCTTGGCTACCTCTTGTACGAGTTCTTCTTTATTCATGGAAATCTACACTCCAACAATTAGCTAACAAGCCGATTATACGGAGCCTTTCAAAAAAAGGCAACGCCTTTTAGGCTCCAGCAGGAATTAATGTCCTCTAAATACCCTAGAAAGATATACAAATTAGAATTCAGAGCCGTTTTCAATATATACAATCTTAATCAAATTGACTCACAGCCAAATTTGCAGGCTAATAACCAGCCCCATCATGCAGAGGCATATTTTGCATAATTGCGATACCGGAACTGGTGCCGATCCGACAAGCTCCGGCATCCAGAAAAGCAACTGCCTGCTCGCGGGTCTGGACGCCTCCACTGGCCTTAATCCCCAACGGCGAGTTCAACGCCCGCAAAGTTTCGGCAATCAGGCCAATGTTTTCCAGCGTCGCGCCCTTTCCGCCCCCAATCATCCCGGTAGAGGTTTTCACCATCGCAAGATCAGCCTGGGCACAAGCGCTCGTGGCCTGGGTAATCTCGGATGTAGTCAGCAGATCCGTCTCGATGATCGCTTTCACCGGATGTTCTCCCGCTGCCTGCCGGACGGCCTGCAATTCATCCGGAACCCGGCACCCCCCGTCCTGGGCATCCTGTTTCAAATCCGCGACATTAACCACCAGATCCAACTCATCAGCCCCGGCTTGCAGAGATGCAGCAATCTCCGCCAATTTTTCAGCGGTTGAGAACCCTCCAATGGTGGGCTGCCGCCATTCAGCCTCCAGCTGGACTTTTTGAGAAGGAAACCCAATCACGGCCGCGATTTTAACCGGACTTCCAGCCAGCAACTCATGGCAGAGCCCCACATGACGAGGACGCACACAAACCGCGTAAAAACCCATCTCGCGGGCCTCGCTGCACAGCCGGGCAATCGCCTGGGCTTCATCTTCGCCCGGCGCGAAGGTGAGCTTGGTGTGATCGATGGCGCGGGCCAAACGCACATTCGTGGAAACGGCGACATCTTGCATGGCAATTCACCTTTCAGACAATTCCAGTCAAGTCAGACAAATCCGGTCAAGCCAAAACCTTGGCTCCGTCATCGTACGCCCAAGCTCTCAGGCAAGCAATGCCAGTTTTTTCTCGGCTGGCTTTGGGCCCGGCAGCATGGCGGGCAACTCGTCCGGTTCTTCAAAAACGGCCACCACGGGAACATGATCGGAAGCCGAGCACCAGGGCTCCTGTTTGAAAACACCGGCGACATACGCATTCACAATGCGCTTCAGCATCGCCGGGGAGGCCAAAATGTAATCCAGCTTGCAGGCCGCATGGCTCTTGGTGGCAACGCGTGTTGGGGCCGGCAGCTGATTCCGACCCAACACCTCGGTCAGCCTGCGCGCCGGATCGCGACTCCGTCGCAAGGACAAAGTATCCAGTATGGGTGCGCCATACTTATTATGGGCATGCATGTTGAAATCGCCCACCACCAGCAGGGGTGCCTGCGGATCCCGCCGCAATTGCTTTCTCACAATTTTGGCCGCACTCTTGGCCTCTGCCAACCGAACCGGCATCGTTTCCTGTTCCCCGCCGTCCATGGACCTGAAGTGACCGGTATAAACGGTGAAGCGATAACCCGTTTCGGTGAGAAATTCAACCTCCAGAAAATCGCGCCGGTTGGGCACTTTGGCAGAGGCATTTTGTTCTTGCCAGTGACTCTGGACATTGGCCACCCGTATGTTGGCCTTGCTCATCATCGCCACACGGACACTCCGGTCACGGCCCACCGGAAAACTGACCACATTGGGATACCGGCCACCCAGAAATTTTCCGTTAAATTCCCGCAGTAACGCCTGATCTCCCACTTCCTGAAAAGCAATCACATCCGGATCCTCGCTCCGGATCGCATCAGCCAGAGCCTGAACGCTCTTGTCTTCTTTCATCAACCTGCCATCCCGGGTCCGAAAAAAGTTCTGCGCATTGTAGCTCATCACTTTCCGGATGGCCCCAGAGAACAACAATCGTGTGGCCAAGGGACGAAAGAAGTTCCCGCCTTTGCCCTCGCAGGGAGAATAATGAGTACGACCGGCACAACCGGACTGCCTCACCTGAACAGTGCCTTGATGCAGGGCACCTTGCATGCTCGCATGACCGCACAATCTTAATTGCAAGACAAATCCCCTCCCGATTCCGCAAAAAGCAGGCGGCTGTAATAATTCCCAACGATTACAGCTGGCTTTTAAGCCATATTAGCAGATCGAGATGACAACCGGATGAAAATTTTTGTATCAATTTAATGACAACCAGGCGCCGCGTGGCCCAGGGTTATCTCGTTGATGTGCTTTCCTGATGACCTTACACGCCCATTAGAAATCGGGTGAGAGAATCTCTTTCAGATCTTCGAAGGAAAGCATTTTGCCCACGGAGCGGTCGGCGGCGATGATGGAGTCCACCAGATCCCGCTTGCGATCCTGGAGTTTCAAAATCTTCTCTTCCACCGTGCCCTTGGTGATCAGCTTGTAGACGAAGACGGTCTTTTTCTGGCCGATCCGGTGCGCCCGGTCGCTGGCCTGATCTTCCGCCGCCGGGTTCCACCAGGGATCGTAGTGGATGACGTAATCCGCGCCGGTCAGGTTCAAGCCGGTGCCGCCCGCCTTCAAGCTCATCAGGAAGATGGGAATGGAATCGTCGTTGTTGAAACGATCCACCATGACATGGCGGTCGCGACTCTCGCCGGTGAGGTACTCGTACTTGATGCCCTTTTTCTCCAGCCATGTCCGGATGATTTTAAGCATCTCCACAAACTGCGAAAACAGCAGGATACGGTGCCCTTCGCTGACAACCTCTTCGATCATGTCTTTCAGCGCGTCGAACTTGCCCGATTCGTTCAAACCTCCGGAAAGCTCTTCGCCCATCAGCTTGGGGTGGCAGCAAATCTGCCGCAGGCGCAGCAGCGCCGCAAAGATGGAATTGGTGGAACCGCCGATACCTTTCTCCGCCACATGGGCAAAGACTTCCTCGCGGGTTTTCTCCAGCACATCCAGATATAACTGGCGCTGCTCGTCCGTAAGCTCGCAGTAGGAGACCGCCTCGATCTTGGGCGGCAGGTCTTTCGCCACGTCCTGCTTCAAGCGGCGCAGCATGAAGGGGAAAATCTGCTTCTTCAGACGACGCTCGGCATCCCGATTACCTTTTTCCTCGATGGGATAGACATAACGATATTGAAAGTCGTCCTTGTCGTACAGAAAGCCCGGCATCAGGAAATCAAAGACTGACCACAGCTCCATCAGACGGTTCTCGACCGGCGTACCCGAAAGCGCCAAACGGTGGGAGGCTTGCAGGTTTTTGCTGGCATTGGCCGTCTGGGACTCGTAGTTCTTGATGTTCTGCGACTCATCCAGAATCACGTAGCGGAAGGCATATTCCTTCAGGGCCCGAATATCCCGGCGCAGCAACGCGTAACTGGTAATAATCGCGTCGGCGTCTTTAATCTTCTTGTACTGGCTGTGCCGGTCGGGGCCGGTCAGGTTGACCACGCTCAGATCGGGGGTGAACTTGTTGATCTCGTTCACCCAGTTGTAAACCACCGAGGTGGGGCACACAATCAGGGTCGGCATGGGGCCATCCACATCCTTGGCGTGCTTCAGCACCACCAGGGCTTGCAAAGTTTTCCCCAGACCCATATCATCGGCCAGAATTCCGTTCAGACCGTACGAATACAGGAACCACAGCCAGTTGAAACCGGCTTTCTGGTAAGGACGCAACTCCGCCCGCACGTTGGCGGGAATCGGCATTTCTTCCATCGTTTGCTGGGAAGAAATCACATCCCAGAATTTATGAAACTTCTTGCTCATATCCAGATTGATGCCCTGGTCCTGCAACTCGGCGATCAGGCCGGCGCGGTAGGTCTGGATGATATAGGTATCTTTTTCATCCGCCGGTTGCTCGGCGTCAAAAAACTCCAGGGTCTTGATAAAGTACAGAATGGAGGCCAGCGGGATTTCAATGTACCCCACATCCTTCATGAAGAAGTACTTCTTGCCCTGCATCAGGTGGCGCTGAACATCATCCAGCGTCATCTCCCGATCACCGATGGCGCAATCGATCTTCAGGATAAACTGGTCCACCGTCTGGGCAAATTCGATGCGCCCCCGCAGTTGCAACGGCTGTTCGGAGGCCTTCAGCATGGAGAGGTTGTTCTCGAATTTGGCCTGCCAGGCATCCACTTCCTGTTCCATCAGATTCTTGAGCGTGACGTTGTAAAAATCAATGGCGTTATCGCCTTCCGCAAACAGGTGATTGGTTTGTAGCGGCTCCATGCCGCCTTCAAGCAGGCGGTTGTATGCGTCATGCTCTTCATGAATATCCCGTTTCACCCAGTAAATCTGCTCGGCGTCCTTTTTGCCCTTCTTGGTAATCATTACGTAGGGCGTTTCGGGCGTCTTCTTGCTGAAGGGCACTTTCACGCCATCGTAGTTGAATTCCAGGCTGGCCCGGATTTTCAGCGTGGCCTCGTCCATCAGTTCAACGCTGACCGTTTTCACCGGCGGCTTTTTCCGCAAAGCCACCTGGTGAACGATATCGGCTAAATCCATATCGACCAGCTTACGCAACTTGGGCAGTTCTTCGTACATGAACTTGCCGCCATCGGCGTCCTTGATATCGGTGAAGCTGGACTTGATCAGGTAACTGGGCAATTCCGACAGCCGGTTGGAAAGCGGGTAAATCTTGTTTTTATACATGCCCCACGGCACGTCTTTGCCGAACATGGTCAGCTCTTCCAGCGGATAGGCGTCATAGGGCTCCTGGCGAATCCAGTGCAGGGAGACCAGCACGTTGCCCGCCATGGAAACATTCACCGACATGAGCAGAAACAGCGGATCCTGCTCGAAAATCAACCGCTGGCCCTGGGTATTGCAGACATCCTCTATCTGCGAGAGCGTCTGGAACAGGTTGTCCCCTTCCGCCACCGGAATGTGGAACCAGCCGTGCTCCGGCTTGCCCTTGGCATGTTTCAACAGAAACTGCATGGCGGAAATCTCTCGTTTTTCCACCTTGTTGAAGCTGTCCTCACCCTGGGCATTGGCCTGCTCCAGGGCTTTCCGCAACAGGGCTTCCAGATTGTGCTGGATTTTACCCGATTCCCGATCTTCCACTTTCACACTGATGTTCTTGGGATTATTACCCTTGTCCGGCTTGATATAGAAGCGATAATGCCCCTCAAAGTCGCTGGAATCCAGGGCTTGCACCACCTCATCCGCCACGGGCAGACGATAATATTTTTCCCAGTAGTGGCGCTTAATCGCTTCTAAAGCCACAGCCACGGCATGCTTGCACCAGGTTTCCTCCAGGGGACAATCGCATTGCACGTCCACATGGTCTTTCAGGAAGGAAATGCGGGTGCTGTAGGAATCCTTGTATTTACCCTTCACCTTGGCCTTCACACCCTGATGGTCCAGTGTGATGTGCTGGATCTGGTTTTCCCGAAAATAGTTATAACCGCGCCGCCAGCTGCCCGGCTGCGCTTGCTGCTTGATATAACCGAAGTTGAAATCGATGAGTGTATCCAATGTTTTCATTGAGCGGTTTTGCATTCCAATGACTCAGCTGTTCAATTCTATGATGTCTTTCCTGAACTCAAAACTTTGAGAATGATGATGGAGGGGTCGGATGTCTGCTTCTCTTCTTCTCTTATTTCGGTTCGTTGCGGGGTTCCTTTAAAAAACTTTGCCGACTGAAAACGCTTGTTGGCAGAAAATTTGACTAATGCTCTCCGTGACTCCCTGAAACGATTCTGGCCGATGACGAAAGCGAGACTAGGCTCGGAATTTAGCGAAAGAACCGTACACCCCTGACTTTATTTTAGCAGCTACGCCGCAGATTTCAATCCGAACCATCGAAAACATTGAAATCCGTTATCACTTTGACGTTCGAATGCCGCTTTAACCAGGAAGCAGGAATCTCCGGCGACGAGGGGGTCACGGGATCGAAGGCGCGTCGGACAATCTCCTCCTTGCCACGGTTGGCCAGCAAAATAATGGTCTTCGCCGCCAGGATGGCGTGCAAACCCAGAGTCATCGCCTGGGTGGGAGTCCCTGCCTTCCCCAAACCGCCAAAGTTACTGATGATGGTCTGCTCGGCCAGGCTGACCAGCCGGGAGGGGGCATCCTGACTGGAGCCCGGCTCGTTGAATGCAATATGCCCATTTGCACCGATTCCCAGCACCACCAGGTCCGGGCCGGTGCCCTTATTTCCCATCACCGCGCGTTCATAAGCCAACGGATCCGGGGCGTCCTTAAAGTAGTGTTTTTCAGCCTCCGGAATAGCACCCCAAAGCTGTTCATCAATCTCGTCGGCAAAGGTTCGGTAACTCGGAGACTGCTCCGGTTGGGGATTCACATACTCATCCAGGTGAAACAACCGGCTCCGACGCCAGTCGATGCCCCCGGACGCAGCCAGTTCCCGCAATGCGGCGTATAATGGCTGGGGAGTCTTTCCGGTCGGAAAAACGAGGCTGGATTCCGGCTTTTGGGCCAGCTGCTCCGCAATGATCCGAGCAGCCATTTCACCCATGGCTTGCGGGCTGCCCGCATTCATGAACGTCACGCCGTTCGTATGCCGGGTACTGGAGGAGTCGGAGGAGAACATGGAAGTCATCGGGAACCAGAATCGCGTAATCAATCTCTTGGCAGCCTGCCATCAGCACTTGAGCCACGGCATCCGGGGGGCAACTCCTCGGGGAGAGGGAAGAGGATCCGAAGCCCCGCCCGGCTTTTCCCCGGATTT
>DATNPJ010000023.1:0-19027 GCA_036703295.1 Coleofasciculaceae cyanobacterium
CCAACAAGAGTTTATACATGTCTGATTCCTATGGCTTTCACGACAGCCGGTATTTTGACGACATCCCCATTCGTTCGAAAAACCGAAAGCGGGCATGCTGGGCTGTCATGGTCGTCAACCTGGGTACGTTCTGCGTGTATCAATGCAGAACATGAAAAAGAATTGCCAATCAGCGCTAAAATGCCAGAAAACCGCGTTAGTTGCAAGCAAAATCGGAATATAGCCTTGGAACGCCATTCACCGCCCCTCATTTTGCCTGCGGAGAAATAAACCGTATGATATAGCAATGATATTCCGCCAGAATGGCGCCAAAGGATGAGCTTCCCGCTCAATCTCCCCCAATTCCCTCCTTTAACAAGCCCCTGAACCCCGCTTGGGGATCTGATTTTGTTTTGGTTATAATGACTTTGCAATCGATGTAAGTGGACTGAGAGGGTCTCCATTATTCTCAAGCAGCCGGAAAAACCGATGCGCAAGCCCGAGTGGCTGAAGATTCGCCCGCCATCCGGGGGGCGCTACTTCGAGCTGAAAAAGATTTCGGAATCAATGCAGCTCGCAACCGTCTGCGAAGAGGCCCGTTGCCCGAACATTAGCGAATGCTGGGCCGGCGGCACCGCGACTTTCATGGTCATGGGCGAAGTCTGCACGCGAGGTTGCCGCTTCTGCGCGGTCAAAACCGGAAACCCAAACGGATGGCTGGATCATGAAGAGCCCGATAAGCTAGCGTCGGTTATTTCCAAGGCCAATTGGGAATACGTGGTGCTGACCTCGGTGGATCGCGATGATCTGCCCGACGGGGGTGCTGAACATTTCGCTCGTTGCGTGACGGCCATCAAGCAGGCTTGCCCTGAAATTGTGGTGGAAGTGTTGATCCCGGACTTCCAGGGCCAGGAGGAACCACTCAAGACTCTATTGGCCAGCAACCCGAACGTGGTCGCCCAGAACATCGAAACCGTGGAACGCCTGACCCATCCCGTGCGGGATCGCCGCGCCGGGTACCAGCAAACCCTCACCCTGCTGCAACGGATAAAGACCTGGCGGCCGGATGTCTTCACCAAGTCTTCCATTATGCTGGGACTGGGCGAAACGGATGACGAGGTGCTACAATGCATGGCGGATCTACGGGCGCACGGGGTCGAAATTCTCACACTGGGCCAATATTTGCAACCCACCCAAAAGCATCTTTCCGTGGAGCGCTTCATTACTCCCGAGCAATTCAAGAATTGGGAGCAGGTTGCCGAAAAAGAACTCGGATTTCTCTATTGCGCCTCGGGTCCACTGGTACGCAGCTCGTACCGCGCCGGAGAATTCTTTATCAAAGGCATTATCAACCAGCAAAAAGCCCCACTTTCACAGAGGGACCAATAGGAGACAGGACATGGGCAGTCAATCAATCGAATCAGGAAACACGGAGACCGCCATTTTTCAGGTGATGACCAGCGCCGCGAAACCCGGCAAACTGCCTGACGGCCTGTCGGAAGAAGATATCAAGCGCATGTATGAAGGCATGGTAATGGTCCGTGCCTACGACGAGCGTCAGAAGAATCTGCAACGCAGTGGCCGGATTGGTTTTTGCGTCACCTCTACCGGAGAGGAGGCCGTGCAAATCGGCACCGCCCACGCCTTGCAGGCCAACGACTGGGTGTACCCCTATTACCGCCAGTATGGCGTGCTGATGTACCGGGGCGTGCCCATGGACGTGCTGGCCAACCACCTGTACGGTAACGAGGATGACCTGGCCAAAGGCCGCCAGATGCCCGCGCACTACACCCACAAGGATACGCACTTCGTCAGTTTTTCCAGTGTCATCGGCACCCACCTGATTCACGCCGTTGGCACTGCAATGGCCGCCAAATACCGTAAGGAACCGTGTGTGGTGGTTACGTACATCGGCGACGGTGGCACCTCCTCCAGCGATTTCCATTCCAGCCTGACCTTTGCGGGTGTGTACAAGCCGCCGGTGGTGCTGTTCATCGTGAACAACCAGTACGCCATTTCGCTGCCGGTATCCAAGCAGTGCGGCGCGGACACCTTGTATACCAAAGGCTTGGGTTACGGCGTCCCTTCCATCCGGGTGGACGGCAACGATGTGATCGCGGTGTACCAGGCTTCCAGAGAGGCCTATGCCCGCGCCCGCGCCGGAGAAGGCCCCACGCTGATTGAATTGTACACCTACCGGGCTGGCCCGCACTCCTCTTCGGACGATCCCACCCGCTACCGGGGCGCCGAGGGCGAGCAATGGCTGGACACGGAAAAAGACCCTCTCGTGCGAGCCCGGTTGTACATGCAAAAGCTGGGCATCTGGGATGAGGCCTACGAAGAGCAGGTTTGGGAAGAAGCCCGCACCCGCATCAATTTGGCCACCAGCGAAGCCGAGAAAATCGAGGAGCCGGATTGGGGCACCCTGTTTGATGATGTGTACGCGGAGATGCCCCCGGCATTGGCCCGCCAGCGCGATGAGCTGCTGGAAAAAGAGCAAGGCTTCGAGCGCGAGCACGAAGGCGAGTTTCCGTTGTAGTTTGAGGGCGAAGGAGATTTCAACATGGCACAAATGACATTACTCCAGGCGATTAATGACGCCCTCAAGACGGAGATGCGGCGGGATGACCGCGTGCTGGTCTTCGGGGAGGATGTGGGAGTCAACGAGGGCGTTTTTCGCGCCACCGAGGGCTTGTACAACGAATTTGGCGAGGAGCGGGTATTCAGCACGCCGCTCACCGAAACCGGCATTGTGGGCGCAGCCATTGGGATGGCGGTATACGGCCTGAAACCCGTGCCGGAAATCCAGTTTTCGGACTTCATTTACCCGGCCTTCGACCAGATTGTCTCGGAGCTGGCCAAGTTCCGCTATCGTTCCGGCGGGGAATACACCTGTCCGGTGGTGATTCGCACACCCTACGGTGGTGGAATTCGTGGCGGGCTGTACCATTCCCAAAGTCCGGAAGCCTATTTCACCCATACACCGGGACTGAAAGTGGTCATTCCCAGCACTCCTGAGGATGCCAAGGGCTTGCTGGCCTCGGCCATCCGGGGCGATGACCCGGTCATCTTCATGGAACCCAAGAAAATTTACCGCGCCTTCAAAGGCGAAGTACCGCAAGGTGATTTCACCGTGCCCATCGGCCCGGCCCGCGTGGTACAGGAAGGAACGGACCTCTCCATCTTCTGCTACGGCGCCATGGTGGAGCCCTGCAAATTGGCCGCGCAAAAAGCCGCCGAGAAAGAGGGCTGGAGTTGCGAGATTATCGATTTGCGCACGCTATACCCGGTGGACGAAGAAGCCATTCTGGATTCGGTTCGCAAGACCGGCAGGGCGATGATTGTGTACGAAGCGCCCAAGACCTGCGGTTATGGCGCCGAAATTGCCGCGTTGATTGCCGAACGGGCCATCGAGTACCTGGAAGCGCCGGTCAAGCGCATCGGCGGCTTCGATACGCCGTTCCCCTACACGCTGGAAAAAATCTACGTACCGGACGCCATCCGGGTCTTCCTGGGTATCAAGGAAGTTCTGGAGTATGAATAAGCGCCCTGTTTGACGGATACTGATTGAGTTAGTCCTCGGACGCCCTCCTCGCAACGATGGATGAGCAGGCGGAGGCAAAAGATTTTGACTGGAGGTTGAGACGCCATGGCTTTTGAATTCAAACTCCCGGATATCGGGGAAGGTATCCATGAGGGTGAAATTGTCCAATGGCTGGTAAAACCCGGCGATTATGTCCGGGAAGACCAGGCCATCGTGGAAATCATGACCGATAAAGTGACTGCGGAAATCCCGTCGCCCGTCAGCGGCGTCATCCAGGAACTGCGCGGCAAAGAGGGCGAAGTCGTTAAAGTTGGCGCGGTCATCACCGTTATCGATGAAAAAGCCGCCGAAGGCGCTGTCTCAGCCCAACCGATGGCAGCCGCCACCGCCGCGTCTGCTGCCGAAGTGGCAGCACCTGCTAAAACCAGCGTGCCCAAAGAAGCCGCCGTCTCTGCCCCATCCTTGCCACCGACCAACGGCAAAGCCAAGTCGGCAACCGCCGTAATGGCGCCCGAGCATCCGGCAGGCAAGGCCCTGGCCGCCCCGGCGACCCGTAAGATGGCCCGACAATTAGGCATAGAGCTCAGCATGGTGCAGGGCTCCGGCCCACTGGGACGCATCACCCCGGAAGACTTGCGCCGCTTCCAGCAAGCAGGGCCGGCAACCACCAGCCGCCCTACTGCGGTTGCACAACCGACGATGGCCCGGCCAGCGTATCAGTCCGGCGGCGAAAAACGGGTGCCCTTCACTGGTCTTCGCCGTAAGATTGCCGAACACCTGGTCAAGGCCAAGCAGACCGCCCCGCATTTCTCGTATGTAGAGGAAGTGGATATGTCCCGCCTGATGGCTGTCCGGGACGAACTGCTCCCGATTGCCGAAGACCAGGGAGTGCGCCTGAGCTACTTGCCGTTCATTATGAAGGCGGTGATTGAAGGCCTGAAAAAGTACCCAGTGCTGAATTCAACGCTGGATGAAAACACCCAAGAGCTAGTCTACAAATACGATTACCATCTCGGCATCGCGGTGGCCACCGACCAGGGCCTGATTGTCCCAGTCATCAAGCATGCGGACCAGAAAAACCTGTTCACGCTGGCCCGCGAAATCTCCGATATCGCCGGACGGGCCCGCACCGGTAAGCTGGGCCTGGATGACATCAAAGGCGGCACCTTTACGGTTACCAGTATCGGCTCTATTGGTGGGATGTTCGGCATTCCCATCATCAACTACCCTGAAGTCGCCATTCTGGGCGTGAACAAGATTGAAAAACGGCCTGTCGTCCGCAACGTGGGCGGCCAGGACCAAATCGTGATCCGCGACATGATGTACTTGTCCATCTCCTGCGACCACCGCATCGTGGACGGCGCGGAAGCGGCTCATTTTGTCAAAGACGTGATTTCGTACCTGGAAGCCCCCAGCCGTCTGCTGATGGAGGAAATCTAGCCATGTCCAATAAAACAGATGTAGTGGTGATTGGCGCCGGTCCCGGCGGTTATGTGGCGGCCATTCGCCTGGCGCAGCTTGGCCAGCGCGTGACTGTGGTGGAAAAAGAAGTCCTGGGCGGCGTCTGTTTGAACTGGGGCTGCATTCCCTCCAAAGCGTTGATTCATGCGGGATCTTTGTATGAAAAAATCCAGCATGCCAGCGAACTGGGCATCATGGTGGACGGTCTCCGGCTGGATATGACCAAGCTGCAATCCTGGAAGGATGGCGTGGTGAAAAAGCTCACCGGCGGCATCGGCCAGCTTTTCAAAGCGCATGGCATCGAGACGGTGTATGGTACCGCCGCTTTTACCGGGCCAAAAACCTTGGCAGTGAAAGACAGCAGCGGCCAGACTCAGACGCTGGAAGCGAAGCATTTCATCATCGC
Organism: Coleofasciculaceae cyanobacterium; assembly: GCA_036703295.1. Taxonomy (GTDB): domain Bacteria; phylum Cyanobacteriota; class Vampirovibrionia; order Vampirovibrionales; family Vampirovibrionaceae; genus DATNPJ01. The sequence continues at coordinate 5,391 of DATNPJ010000023.1, forward strand.
CACCGGTTCCTCACCGATTGAAATCCCCGGTTTTGCGTTCAACGGGGAAAACATTATCGAATCCCGAGAAGGCCTGAGCTGGACGTCCGTGCCGGAAAGCATGGCCATCATCGGCGGCGGCGTGATTGGCCTGGAGATGGGCACTCTGTATGCCAAGCTGGGCAGCCAGGTGAGCATCATCGAGCTGGCCCCGGACATTCTGGCGGGCAGCGGCATTGATGCCGAAATCGTCCAGACCCTGCGCCGTTCGCTGAAAAAACGGGACATTCAGGTGCATGTGAACACCAAGGCGAAAAAGGCCGAAGTCAAAAACGGCAAAGTCCACGTGGAAGCGGAAGCCGAGAAAGGCCCGATCATCATGCAGGTGGACAAGCTGCTGGTTTGTGTGGGCCGCAAGCCCAACAGTCAGGGGCTAGGGCTGGAACGAGCCGGGGTACAAACGGATAAGCGCGGCTTTATCACCGTGGATCAGCAATTGTGCACCTCCGTGCCGCATATTTTCGCCATTGGCGATGTGACTGCCCCGCCGCTACTGGCGCACAAGGCCTCTAAAGAGGGGCTGGTGGCCGCTGCCGTGATTGCCGGACAGAACGAAATCCTGGATTATCAAGCCATGCCCGCCGCGATTTTCAGCGATCCGGAGATTGCCACCGTGGGGCTCAGCGAAGAGCAGGCCAAGGCGCAAGGCTACAACGTGAAAGTGGGCAAGTTCCCGTTTGCCGCTTCGGGCCGGGCGTTGAGTATGAACGCTTCAGACGGCATGGTGAAGATGATCAGCGACGCCAAGACCGATTTACTGCTGGGCGTACACATGATTGGCCCGGATGTCTCGGAACTGGTCGCCGAGGCCGCACTGGCCATCGAGATGGGTGCCACTACCGAGGACATCGCCCTTACCGTGCACACCCACCCCACGCTCCCAGAAACCCTGATGGAAGCCGCCGAAGCGGTGCATGGCATGGCCATTCATATCTTCCAGAAGGAAAAACCGCTGGCCGCCGCGAAGTAACGACAGGGCAACCGGCAACGCTCTGAATCGCGGATAACTGCGGTTTATTATTGACTGGTGCTTTTAACGAGGAGCAATCCAAAAAGTATGAAACCGCCACCCTCGAATGAAACTCCGCAAACGTTGACACAGGAAGCCTTCCGGCACGGCGTTGAGAACGTATTGCAGCAAGCAGAGCCCGAACTGACCCTAGAAGGCCAGTTCGACTTTGGGCTGACAGTGGGACATCCCCGGCTCCAAGACAGCTGGTCGATTGACCTGTCGAAGTTCTACGCGTGCTACACCGCCGACCACGCCCTGCTGAACCGTATGCCCGAACTGCTTCAGGCATGGCTCCGTACCGCGCTGCGGGACAACGCCCGGAAAGCATGGAGCGAAGTGAACACGCATATCTACCCCAGCTTGCTGCCCATTCCGCTGGTTGAGGCGCTATTGGCGCAACCGGTCGCCCAGCCGGCCTTGCTGCCGCTGTATATTCCGGGGTTTCCCTCGCTCAGCCTGATTTATTATATCGATTCGCCGGACGAAACCGGACGAACGCTGGTGCGCACGGCGGACTGCGAAGCCTGGGGCTGCTCAGCCAACCAACTGGGGCAGGTGGCCAATGACAATCTTTCGAACCGGGCGCAGATGACCGTGAAGCCGTTTGAAGCCGGTAATGCGCTGTTTTGTGCCGTAGAACCGGCGGATGATTACAACGCCAGCCGGATGCTAATCACCAGCCTGATGGACGTGATGGTCGAGCATTTTAACGATGACCTGCTGGTGGCCGTCCCCAACGCGCAGACGCTTCTGGCCACCGCGTACAACAACCAAGACAGCGCAAAAACCATGCTCTTCCACCTGGAGTCCACTTACCAGTCCTCGCAAGCCCCGCTTTGCAGACGGCCTTTTCTGTACAAGCGCTCCGAACAGACCTTGTACGAAGTGAACATCGTCCCCACCGGCCAGCCAGGCGCTTAACCCAGGGGAGGCCATCTGACTGTTCATGAACATTCGGAATTTGGAAATCAAGGATTTCGGTTTAACCGCCTACGAAACCGTCTGGCAGCTGCAGAAGGAGCTGGTAGAGGGGCGGCAGGGGGATGAGATTCCGGATACGCTGCTGATGGGGGAGCATCCGCCGGTGATTACACTGGGGCGGGGGACGCATGCCGAAAATTTGCTGATGGCTCCTGATAGCTTGGATATTCCGATCGTGGAAATCGAGCGGGGCGGGGATGTGACTTTTCATGGGCCGGGACAGCTGATTGCCTATCCCATCTTCAAACTGGAAGGAGCAGAACGAGATCTGCACGCTTTCTTACGTAAGCTGGAAGAGGCCCTCATTCTGACCCTAGCCGAATTCGGCTTGCAGGGCGAGCGTAATCCCGGCTGGACAGGGGCGTGGGTTCGGCACCCGCAAACCGGACAACTGTTGAAAATCGCCTCGATTGGAGTCGCGGTCAAAAAATGGGTGACCTATCACGGCTTGGCCTTAAATGTCAGCACGGACTTGAATTACTTCCGCCAAATCAACCCCTGCGGACTGGAAAGCACCGTGATGACCTCGCTTTCGGCCTTGCTGGGCAAGGAGATTTCGGTTAAAACCGTCAAATCCATCCTGGTAGAAAGCTTCAAGCGCGTCTTTTAACAGTATGCCAGCTAGGCTTCGGGGCGAATCACCAGAGTCCCGGCGATCATGTCGTGCAGGGCCTGCTTTTTCTCGGTAAAGAAGGGGAACAGGTAGCCAATCATGCAGGGAATGCTGGACGCGATCCGTCCAAAGAAGCGGCCAGTCGCCCGCCCGAAGGAAAGACGCTCACCATTCAAATCCGTCACCCGCAGCCCGCAAATCTTTTTGCCGAGAGTCGCCTGCATTTCGGAGGACTCCAGCAGCGCGTAATAAAGCCAGGACATAACCATCCCAACGATATTGCCCAAGCCTGAAACCAGACTTGACACTGCTTCAGCGCCGTCTCCGGACGTTCCGACAATCATGGCTGCCACCACACCAATGACAGCACCGATGATGCAGGAAGGCACCATCAGGATTAAAGAGTCAATCACAAGCGCCAACAGGCGCCACCAGAAGCTGGCATAAGGCGTTTCGTTCATCAGATTCTCCCTCAATCTACATCATCACAAACTTTCTCTCATCCTCGCCGCATCAGGATCAAAGCGCCTCCTCCAACCCATGGAGCCGGGGGAATCAGGTTAATTTTCTTTGCGTTGGCGCTTGGTGGTGGCATAATAAGTGGCTAGAATTGTTTTAGATTTACTGTCAATACAGCTCGCGTGGACCCTTTGTCATGACAATTACCCAGGAAACCGTTCAACATGTCGCCAAACTCGCCCGTCTGGCGCTGACTCCGGAGGAAACGGAGCGCTACACGCAGGATTTGGGGAACATCCTGAACCTGGTGGAACAGCTCAACACGCTGGACTTGTCCGGCATTTCCGTGGAGCTGCAAGTGACGGAAGCAACCGTTTTCAGGGCGGATCAGGGGATTCGGGAATTCACCCGCGAGGAACTGCTGGCCAACGCCCCGCACGAGGAAGACGGCTTCTTCCGGGTGCCGAAAATCCTGGGTGATACCGCCGGCTAACACGCTCCCTTTCAGCGAGCGTCACCACAAACGAACCATCAGATTCATTCACAGCATTAAAAGCGAGGTCTTGTCATGGGCTCAACCAAGTACATCTTTGTTACCGGCGGTGTGGTCAGCTCCCTGGGCAAGGGGATTGTGGCGGCTTCCCTGGGCCGGTTGCTGCGGGCCCGTGGCTACAAGGTCTCCATCCTGAAGTTCGACCCGTACATCAATGTGGATCCGGGCACCATGAGCCCCTTCCAGCACGGCGAAGTTTTCGTCACCGACGATGGCGCGGAAACCGATCTGGATTTAGGCCACTACGAGCGCTTTATCGATACCAACCTCACCCGCATGAACAACGTGACTGCGGGCCGCGTGTACCTGGACGTGATTTCCAAAGAGCGGCGGGGCGATTATCTGGGCGCCACCGTGCAGACCATCCCGCATATCACGGATGAAATCAAAAGCCGTATCCGGGAAGCCGCCAACCAGCTGTCTCCGGACTTTTTAATCTGCGAAGTGGGCGGCACCGTAGGCGACATCGAGGGCTTGCCCTTCCTGGAAGCCATCCGCCAGTTCCGCTACGACGTGGGCTTCAAAAACACCTGCTTCATCCACGTCACGCTAATCCCGTACCTGAAAGCCTCCGGGGAAGTCAAAACCAAGCCGTCCCAGCACAGCGTCAACACCCTGCGCAGCATCGGGATCCAGCCGGATATCCTGGTCTGCCGCACGGAGCTTCCGCTGGGCAAGGGCGAACGCCTGAAACTGGCCCAGTTCACCAACGTGGATCCGGAAGCGGTCATCGAAGCCATCGATATGCCTACCTTGTACGAAGTGCCGCTGGCGCTGGAAAAAGAAGGGCTGGCCAATCGGGTGCTGGAGCAGCTGAACATCGAGAATTCCACCCCCAACCTGGAAGCCTGGCAGGAAATGGTCCGCCGGGTGAAAAACCCGTCCACCACCTTGCGCGTGGCGCTGGCCGGCAAGTACACCGGGCTGTCTGACGCTTATCTGTCGGTGATTGAATCGCTGAAACATGCCGGGACCGATGTCGGCGCCGCTGTCGAGATTCGCTGGATCAATTCCGAGGACTGCGTGGATGATGAGACCTCTGAAGCGCTGCTGGCCGGTGTGGATGCCATCGTAGTGCCGGGCGGCTTCGGGCTTCGGGGTATTGAGGGCAAAATCAACGTGGTGAAATACGCCCGCACTCATAAAGTTCCGTTCTTGGGCTTGTGCTTGGGCATGCAGGTATCGGTCATCGAATTTGCCCGCAACGTGGCACAACTAACCCGCGCCAACAGCGTGGAGTTTGACCCGAAAAGCGATCAGGCCGTCATCGCGCTGATGGAAGAACAGAAGAATCTGGCCGAAAAAGGCGGCACCATGCGGCTGGGCCAGTATCCCTGCCACCTGGTGAAAAACACCAAGGCCGCCGAGGCTTATGCTTCCGATGTGGTCATGGAGCGCCATCGCCACCGCTATGAAGTGAACAACGAATACCGGGATATCCTGGCCAATGCCGGGCTGGTGTTCTCCGGCACCTCTCCGGACCGCAGCCTGGTAGAGATTATCGAACTGCCGGATCACCCCTGGTTTGTGGCTTGCCAGTTCCACCCCGAGTTCAAATCCCGCCCAGACAACGCGCACCCGCTATTCAGGGGCCTGATGCAAGCCGCCCTGGCCAACCGGGTCTCCACGCCGGGTGAAACGGAAGCACTGCAAGCAGGCAGCTAGCCCCTTCCACTGGTTTTTCGTCCGCGAACAGGGCTTGTATTGGCCTTTGGTTTGAAGGCTGTTTTGGGTTTCCCAAAAACAGCGATTGAGGCGATTCCAGGATTTTCAGAAAACAGTCCGGCGTATCAACAGACAACGCCCATGTTTCAGGACCTGGGAAAGGCGCTATTCAACACGGGGATATTCTCAGGCGCCACCATGTAACATTTAATTCATATTTTCAGAAATCACCCTATTGGAAATAGACCACCCGCCGATAGCTTAATCAGACGAGATTGGTTCTATCCCAGAACCAGTAGTGGCAAGTGGAATTAACCGTGAGAGGGAACCCTAGATGCAGGGACGTTTTAAGCTGCACATGAAAGCCTTGTTGTTTTCAGCCACCGCCGTAGGATGCGGATTTATGGCAGCTTTCTTCTTCATTGACGGCCCCATCCGGACCCCTCACCTGGTCGCTGCGGCGGAAGCGGAAGCGATTGAGACAGTCTTACCGGCAACATCTCAACCTGAAAACACGACCACGGATCAAAGATCCCACGCCCGGAATATCGCGCTGCCTTCAGGCTTCCGGCCGGAGTGGAAACAACTCCGGCTGGACGGCCGAATCCCGGTTGAGGTGCTTGCCCGGAAATTTTCACTGGCCCAGACTCAGGATCGGGTCGGCAGTGAATATTACGATTATTCGGCTTTCCTGTTTGAGCAAATGGCCACCAATATGCCCGAACCGGAATTGGCCGGACGCCTGCAAACCCTGAGCCTGCAAGCCCAAACACTGGGAGATGCTCTCCGCCAGGCAGCCGCCATTCGTTATGACGGGGCGCCCAGCGAGGACATGTCCCACCTGCGGGTGCGTTCCTCCATCATGTTTCATCTGAACGACCTGAACCCCGCCGCCCTGGTAACAGCCCAGTACAACCAGCATGGCAAGCTGATCAGCCAGGAAAAATCAGCCCATGCCCAGGCCACCGGCGAAGCACTCGATAGTTTCCTGCAAAACGCCCAGGCCGTGCTCAGCGATCCGGCTGCGGCCCGTTATCCGCAAACCATGAGCCTAGTTCGCACCGAACGGGATCTGCTCTCGAAATTAGCCGGTCACCTGACCCTCCGCTCGGAAAGCACCGTTTATTGCCAGCAATCCTGCGACGGCGCAGCCAGCCGCATCCGGATTTACGTCCGGCAAACGCTGCCCGAACCAGAAATTGCCCAACTGAAACCGGCGGCGCTTTAAAAAGAGACACCAACAATACAAGCGAAACCCTTTCGTCGCATTCACACGAAAAAGAGCTGGTGATTCGGCCCGCTGCGCGCAAACCCTGCCGATTATCACTGCAACAGCCCGGCAGAAAAGGATAGAATAATAAAGAATAGTAGTAGCTTCCGAGTGCGCTGTTGATGAGCTTTGGTTTCAATCCAGATCGAAAAGCCTTTGCCCTGGCAGGGATCCTGCTGGTGCTTACCCTACTGGTTTGCACTGCCCTGGCTTATGATCTGAAGGACAATGCCATCCAGCACGCAAATCAGGGTCGGCTGTTGATGGAACGGGGCCAGCATGCCGAGGCGGTGGAGGAATTCAAGGCCGCTCTGCGGTTGAATCCGGCCACCGGCATGTCGGGAGCCCTTTACAACAACCTGGGGCTAGCTTACAAAGAGCTGGGAGAGTACCCGCTGGCCTATGTCTCTTTCCAGCGGGCCTTGCGCATTCAGCCAACCTACACGCTATATTACAAAAATTTAATTGAGACTTATGCGGCGGCAGGCAGGCTTCGGGAAGTGGAGCAGTCGTTGAGGTCGGTTGTCACCCTGAATCCTCAGGATGCCGAGGCTTGGTTCTTGCTGGGCCTGCTTTACCAGGAGGAACAAAACAAAAAGGCTTCCCGTGTCTGTTTTTCACGATTCCTGAAGCTGCAACCAGCCTCTGAATTGGCCAGAACGGCCCAAAGTGCTTTATAATCCGTTCTCATTTCAGTTAAAATACTAAAATGCTCGTCCGAACCGGGGTCTGATACGCTCAATGGACTTAACGACTCAATATCCAACCTGGACCAACATCATCATATGGGCAATGGCCGCCCTGCTTCTGTTGCGGCAATTGCTGATCGTTCTTGCCGCCGAGCAGGGACGTAAGCATGATCTGGTCAAGAAGCTTTATAAACCCAACCAGGAATACCAGCTGTCGGTGCTCATCCCGTTCCTGGATCCCAACGATCACCCGGCCCTGTTGACCCTGCTGCACGCCATCGGCGAGCAGGATTATCCGGCCAACAAAGTCATGGTGCACTTGGTGACGACCGAGGACAGCGGCCGGGACCTGATTCCCCAATCCCTGCGGCCTAACGTCAAAGTCTGGCAATATCCGCAATACAATCCCCGCTACGAGCACGCCATCACCTGGCTGATTGATCGATGCCTGGCGGCTGGCGGCAACGGGATGTTCGTGTTTTTGAAACCCACGGACATCGTTAAGCCGGACTTCTTCCGGAATATTGTCGCGCGGGGCCTGGACAGCTTTGCCATTCAAGGCTATGTGGCTTTAAAAAACATGCCAGAAACCCCCATGGCCAAGATGCTGGCACTTTCCAACCGGCTCTTCAACCGCATCGGCAACGCCGGACGCTACCACTTGGGATTGAGCTGCCGCCTGCTGGATTCAGGCTGGGCCATCAAGCAGGAAGTGCTGGAAATGATTCCGTTCAGCCGTGGGATGGATCTGAACAACCTGGAATACACCATTCGCCTGAACCTGGAGAATTTTCGGGTTAGCTGGGCGCCCAACGTGGTGGTCTACACCGATTCCGACGCTCACTGCCTGCATCAACTGACGCTCAGCATCGGAGCGTTCTTCAATCGCCTTCGGCTGCTGGTCAATTATGGCCCCCGGCTGCTCACCCGCATGCTGACCCGCTTTGATCTGAACTACCTGGAGCTGATGTTCTCCATCATCAAGCCGCCCTACCTGGCCACCCTGCTGACGATGGTGGTCTTGGCAGCCGCAAGCGCCCTGCCCGCCCTAGATGTTCCCGGCGGCACCGCGTTCTGGGCGGTCACCGCCTCGCTACTGTTTGGCATTGAGGTTCTGGCGTTGGTGGTGGCACGCTGCAAGGGTAGCGACTATGCCGCCTTGATTTTCCACACCCCGCTGGTCTACGCCCTGAGCGTGCTGGCCTCGCCGATCGGTCTCATTGTCTGCATCCGGGACATCATTGCCCGGCGTTCTCCGGGTGGCGGCAATTACCGCAAGGCCCAAAGAACCCGCTTCAACGAGGATATGGATTCCCCAACCTCTCTGTTTGACGACCCACACGGAAACAAGGCCCTGCAACGCCTGCTGAAAAAACATGCCCCGCAGGAGTTGTTGGAGATGGATCCAGCCGAATTCAACGAACTGGTCGATTCTCGCCGCAAAAGACGGGCACCGGTGAGCGACACCAGCATGCCGGACCCCACCATGACCTACCGCGCGGAACCGGAGAAGCCTTCTCCCCGCGTACGGCAACCCCGGGAAACGGTCCGGGCGGTGCCCCTCTCCAACGGACCGAAACAAGTCAATTGCGTGCTAAAGACCTTGATGACCTACAACGAGGAAGGCGATGAGCACTACCAGCTGACCCTGGAGTACAAGAGCGTCGCTTTCTCCACTGCTTCCTATCGTATTCTGGATCAGGCTTTCTATGAGCTGCATGCCAAGCTGATGAGCCGTGGGCTGACCATCATGACCTGCGGCAGTTGCGGCTATTTCTACAACCCGACTGCTGATCTGCCGGGCGCACTGAAGAACTCGGGCGTTTGCCTCTTCGGCAAGCAGGGCAGAGACGTCAACCTGAGCACTGACGCGGTGACCGTGATGAGCCAAGCGTGCTCCTATCATTGTCCACTCGCGCAACGGGAAAGCATCGTGCGCCAATGGAAAGACAGCTTGACCCTCAGTCGGTCGAAATAGTCATCCCTGGCCCGGAGAGGCCTTTCACGCAACCCGCTTATTGGCGGATGCCGGCGATTTTACTGTTTATGACCGTGTGGCCCTGGTTCTGGGTCAGTTTTGGGCTGTTTTCGGTCAAAGACTTCCGCGTGACCCTGTTCCTGTACGAGTTGATTTGCTGCGGGCTCCCCATCCTGCTGCTGCGCGGGGAGGCATTTTCCCTCCTCCCTCTGGCCGTTCGAAAGCGTTATATCGTGATTGCCTGCCTGGCCGCCAACATGATGTTTCTGGGGGTGTTCAAGCAGACCAACGGCATGATCATCAACTGGCCGGTGTTTGGGACGCATATCCAGGCCATCGGGCTGGAGGTCAATCCGGTGTTCTGGATTTTCAGCCTGTATTTCGTGCTGCTCAACCCGCTGTTTGAAGAAATCTTCTGGCGCGGCGTGGTGTACCGGGAGTGGCGCGCCCGGCTTGGCCCCTGGCGGGCCAACCTGCTATCCTCGTTCTTTTTCGGCGCCTGGCACTGGATTATCCTGCAATACTATTTTGAGCCCCTCTGGGCCATCGCGTGCACCATGACGGTCATGATCGGCGGCATGATTTTTGCTTACAGCTACGAGAAGACCGGCACTATGGGCACCGCAGTCCTGCTCCACGGCCTCGGCGCCGACCTCCCGCTGATCTTCATCCTCCACACGGCTATTCTGCACAGCAACGGAATGCATTAAGGATCACTGCAACCGCACTCGCCTTTAGCGGGAACAGATGTCTGTAAACCATTTTCCACAACCGTAATCTTTGCGTTGGGAAATGTTTCCCAAAAACAAGATGGGCTCTCATGCTTATCGGGTGACCCCATATCGAGGGTTACCATGAGGCTACCCGCTTTAAAATGAGCACTGTCAGTACTTTTCCCCCTATTGATCTCGGTAAGTTGTACTGTTTTCCCGTTGATGTTCATCCTGATACCTTCAGCATTCTCTGCAACATCGTATAAGAAAATAATCGGTCCATGCGCCTTCATGTTGCGATGAGTAAACCAACAGCCTGCATCTCCTCCTCGTGGTACAAATGTACCTACAACCGGCGGCCCCTTTGGAAGCGGACTCTTGTTCGTTGCATTAGTGACAGGATTCTTTTCAGTCTTGGCAGGCGGTGTGTGAACGCATCCATTCAAGAAAAGCAGCGCCAAACCAGCAATCAGACAGGTAAAGAGCCTATTTTTTCTTTTAAAACCGCTCTGATCATTCGATGTCTTGATTAACGGCAACATTCCGACTTGGCCTTCCAAATTCACTAATGCCGGAATTCGCGGATGCCGGTGGTGATCATGGGGATGTCGTACTGGTTGGCCAGCTTGATGACTTCGGGATCTTTGACGCTGCCGCCGGGCTGGATGATGGCTCCTACGCGGGCCTGGGCGGCGGCGTAGATGTTGTCTTCATGCGGCAGGAAGCCATCGGACGCCAGAACCGCATCTTTGGCCTGATCACAGGCGGTTTTCAGGGCATGCTCCAAGGCGCCGATACGGCTGGTTTGTCCGCCACCGATGCCCACGGTGCGGCCCCCTTTGGCCAGTACGATGGCGTTGGATTTGACGTGTTTGGCCACCTTCCAGGCGAACACCATGTCTTCCAGTTGGGTGTCGGTGGGCTTTTTCTCGGTGACCACTTTCATCGAAGCCTCTTCCTGCTTGCCGGGAACCACCCCCTGCACCAGGAACATCTCATCGGTCACCTGTTTGAACTCGACCTGGCCTTCTTTCCGCTCCGGCAACGCGCGCTTGATGAGGCGCAGGTTTTTCTTAGCCGAAAGAACCTCGAACGCGGCGGGCTCGAAATCCGGCGCCAGAATCACTTCCAGGAAGATGTCTTTCATCTGCTTGGCCACGGCTTCGTTTACGGGTTGATTAAAGGCCACCACACCGCCAAAGGCGCTCAACGGGTCGGTATCCAGCGCCCGCGTAAAGGCATCTTCTACGGACTGGGTAGACATGGCCACGCCACACGGATTGTTGTGCTTCACGATGACGCACGCCGGGTTCTCGGTGAACTCGGTGGCGATATCCCAGGCGGCCTGCATATCCAGGATGTTGTTGAAGGAAAGCTCTTTGCCGTGCAGGTACTCGAAATCCACCTGCCGGGTGGCCACACCATAAAGGGCCGCTGCCTGGTGGGGATTTTCGCCGTAACGCAAGTCGGTAATTTTAGACAGCGGCAGGGTCATGGCTTCCGGCATCATCTCTTGCACGAGCGGCGTGCCGCTCTCTTGCAATTGGGCCATCAGGGTGCGCTGGATGAGGCCATCGTAATAGGATGATTGGGCAAAAGCCTGGATGGCCAGCCGTTTGCGAAAGCGCTTGGAGGTTTCTCCGTTGCCCTTTTCCATCTCGGCGAGAAACGCCTCGTATTGTGCGGGCGAACCCAGCACGTTCAGTACGGGATGGTTCTTGGCCGCCGCCCGCAGTAGGGCCGAACCGCCGATATCCACAAAATGCAGCAGGTGATCCGGATCTTGGGAATCCACGTCACCGGCCAGCATACGATCCCGCTCCGCCTCGAAGGGATACAGGTTCACGACCACCGTATCCACGGCAAAGGGAACGCTGTCCCGGTCCTGGGCTTCCGCCAGAATGCCCGCAAAGATTTCCGGGTGCAGGCTTTTCACCCGTCCGCCCAGCAATTCGCCGAAGCCGGTGATTTCGGAGCTTTCGATAGCCGGAATATTGCGCTCATCCAGATATTTCTTGGTGCCGCCGGTGGACAGAATCACGTAGTTGTATTTTTCCACCAGGGTCCGGGCCAGGGACTCCAGGTTCTGCTTGTCGAAAACACTGATGAAAGCCACCTTTTTACCGGCCAGACGGGATTGCAGTTCGGGGGTCATGGATGAAAGCTCCTTGGAGTCGGGTGAGGGACAGGGATGATGGAGAGTATTGTATGTCAGACCATCCGTCATTTCCAGATAATCGAATGTCGCTTCAATGAAGTCGCCAGGTGCTAAGCAGGGTTGAATATTTTTCCTTCATCGCCCTGGCAATTTCCACATTATTCATGATTTGAGAGGCATTGTAGAGGACTGATTCCATCAGACTGCATCGACGCGCCATTAAATAGCGTTTCAAGGCCTGCTTTCGACCAAGGATACTACTTTTTGGGCGGATAGTGTCTATGTACCCCCTCGAATCAGGGACATCCGCGATATCTCTAAACTCTTCAACAGTCGCCGAATCTACTCGAACCAATCCGGCTTGCTCCCAGGTATCACCTTTACGCCGCTCTGCCATCCTTATTGTCAGATATTCAGGTAGCTTTTGAATCTGTTCACGAAAGGCACTCGCATCTTTGGGTGGCAATTCACTTAAGAAACCGTCATCACTCAACGTTGCGCCGAAATGGATGCTCATGATGCAATTCCTCTTTATGTTTCACTTTCCCATGCAGACTTCGAGCATGATGGAGATTATCTTGTACATCGTGTTTTCAGCCCCATCCTCATGGAGGCATGATTGTATGGCAAAGGGAATCGACTTTCCAGGATGGGGACGGGATTTTGTTATGATGCTGTTATGAATCAGGCGGAAATTTCTTTCTTCGATTACACCTGCGACCGCTGCGGCGCGCCTTTCTGCGAGCGGGTACAGGTGATGAACCTGGCCCTGAATTACGTGGACGAGATGTATTGCCTGGCTTGTCTCGCGGCGGAGCAGGGCATGAGCGAAGCGGAAATCGCGCAATTTGCGAAAGACTACGTTTACGCGCGAGAATGCTTCAAAACGCCGTGGGACCATTTTGCCGGACAAGCCCAAAATTGCCCGCGACTGTCCTCCCACAAATGTTTTTGCCAGGACTGACGCCATGACGCCCCCTTCCTCCAAGCAAACCCTGGATTTGAGAACCACGAAGTGCCCGCTGAACTTCGTGAAAACCCGGCTGGCCCTGGAGAAGCTATCGGTGGGGGATATTTTGGAAGTGTGGATTTTGATTGAAAGCCAGTCCGCCCTGAATATCCCCAAGAGCATACAGCAAGAAGGCCATGAGATTTTGAGCACCGAAACCGAAGCCGATGGCCTTCAACGCATTTTCATCCGTAAGAGCAGTTGATTTCGCTGCTAATCCACACCCGACTCAACAATTCCTGAAGTCCAACACCGTTGGCTTTTGCTTGCAACAACCCTTATGAACCAATAACAAAAAAAATTGAACCGTTAAAATTTTTTAGTTATATTTTATTTCAAATAATAATAACCTTAAGGGAATACCATGAGAATGGGAAAATCTCCTCAATTTGGGGCCCATTTCCGGTTCAACATTAATACTCTCCCTGCGGACGCTCCCGTAAAAAGCAAAGCCGCCCAATTCGCTCTACGGACATTGGAACTGAACTCACCAGGGGA
>DATNPJ010000043.1:0-74826 GCA_036703295.1 Coleofasciculaceae cyanobacterium
GGGTAAAATCCAGATCGAATCTTCACTGCCCGAACACAACCAATCCACTATGGATGCCGCTCTTGCTCAATTAAATGACAGCTTCGCGGCACAACTGGATGAAATCAATTTCAGCCTGGGGGCCGATCAAATGAAGATTGAAATCAGCCCTGACGGGAAAAATGCGGCCTTGAAAGCGGTCCTTAACGGGCGTGATGTGATCGTAAACAGAGTTGGTCAGCCCAGGATCCCTATTTTTAACCTGCTGAGGCAAGGTATTGGCGCGATTATTACGGCTTTTGGCGCCATGGGGAGACGCAAGGTCAGTTAAACACCTAATAAAATTGCGCTTCTTGTGGGGCCTGCGCGGGACGCGTTAGTTATAAGTATGTGGCTTCCCGCTAGGGAGGCAACATGTACTTGAGACGTTTTTGAGTGCTGGTTGCCGATCTGAATGGATTAGGTCCGCCAGGATGTGGTGACGCAGGCTTTTCTTTTGGGGTCGGGCTGATATGCTCCAAGGCCTGATGGACAATTCCTCCCAGAAGGGCACCCACTAGAATGCCGACAACGGGCACTGCAATTCCGAACAGGGTCAATGAGCAAAGCGGAATGGCTTGGCCAAGGGCCATGCCAATTCCCCCCGCTTCCCAGGCAGCGCCGGATTTAACAGTTTGAGCCAGAAACGCTTCAGTGGCTTCCGTGTAAGTCTTGAGCTGACCAACGAACGTACCATCTTCTGCCGATTTGGCATTCCGGTAGGCGGTGCGTGTTGCTTTAAAAATATCATTCGCCATAAAGGCATAGCAGAAGCTCCGCAAACCCGCGCTGCCAATGTTATCCTTGAAATTCCGAAGAGGATCGATGTTGTTTCCTACAACTGTTTCTCTCAGGTATTTTTTGAGGGTAATACCTTCATTGGAAAAGAACCCTTTTTTAATCTCGCCGGAACGAATGGCAGCTGTAAGGCCATTGAAGTTTTTTCCGAGTTGGGATTTAAAACCGGCCCACGTGAATGGTTCTGACATCGTATGATGCTGCAGGCGCAAAATGTCGGCATAACTAAGATTTTTAGCGCCCGAGGAAGCCATCACTGCAGACTGGATAGCAACCTCGCCTGGTTTTAAGTTTCGGTTGGACTCTTGCAGATAATCCCCGACTTTATTACCAACATCTGCCAGAAAGCGGTTTCTCCCCCAATCCAGGCTGCTTTGCGTAACGCCAGATAAAAAGGATGGTTGTGCCGAGTTATCCAGGCTTCGGCTGGCCGCAGAGGTGGCTCCGATACCCAGTCCCGTCGTAACTCCGGAATCTGCGGCGCGGTCCAGCTGGTTGACCCGAGCCATCCACGACGGCTGCTGCGGCAGGCGCGCGGACGCCATATTAAAATTGCCGATCCCATCCAAAGCCATGTGTTTCGCCCATTCCCCTTGTTACTTGCATAAAAACAATTTCCGGCCGTTTGATGCGGGTTGTTTAAGCAAACGTTAACCTGATAATCCGGTACCCGGCAGCCGGACCTGCCCGGCGCACAGAGGATGATCCGCTTGCGGCGGGACTGTGAAGAGTGGTTTAATGTGGGCTGTTTGGCAGACAGGATTTCATCTCTTGATGAGTGTTCTTCGCAGTTTTTCCGTAGTTGCGCTTCTGGCCATCATGGCTGGCAGCCTGGCCGCCTGCACGCCCAAACCCAAGCTCCCTCGGGTGGATGAGCCGGAACACCGGGCTGGTCAGTCCGGCCTGGGCAGTTTCAACCTGCAAAAACGCCACGGACTGGGTGGCTGGGATCAAAAGCCGGGCGCTTCGGAGCGGCAACTGCTGCGCGCATTGTCCAAAAGCGGGCCTCATCCGGGAGAGCCCCGCTGATGTCCGATATGTACTGTCAAAAGGTCCGCTTGGGCGTTGTACTGACGCATGACGATAAAATCCTGCTGGTCCGCCAGAATAACCGGCCGTTCTGGGTGTTTCCCGGCGGTACCCTGGAGATTGCAGAAGGGCTGGAGGAGTGTGCCGTCCGCGAATTGCAAGAGGAAGTGAACCTCACCGTCAGCATTGAGAAGATTTTATACCTGGCCGATTTCATGCATGAACGTGACCGGCGGCAGCGGCACACCATCGATATCTTCATGCTGGCCCGCTACGAGACCGGCACCCCCATGATGACCGTCGATGAAAACCTGAACGAGATGGGCTTCTTTTCCCTGGAGGAATACCGGGCAATGGTCGCGGCGGATTCGGTCCAGCCGGGCATTGTGGCTGAACGCGTCATGATTGACTGGCCCAGGCAATTTCTGGATGCAAACGGACTTTATTTGGGCAAGTATGGGGTCATCGTCCAATCGTCCGTCGAGTGACGAGAAATCCCGCCTCCGCCGCACCACAAGGAGACGATCGTGGGTTACAGACTCGTTTTCAAAAAAGTTCTGGTTTGCCTCATGTTGGGCGCCTTGCTTTCGGGCCCGGCCATGGCCGCCTCCGATAACGGCTTTGGCAGCGGTTGGACCCCAAAACCGCTGGTGGATCCCAATGCCCCGGCCAGCTTGCCAAGCAAGCCGGTTGCGGACTCGTCTGCTGCCAGCGCGGTGGACACTGAACTGGAGAACGCCCTGAAGCCGGCTGAGCCGTTCATCCGGGATGTGGAAAACAAGCTGCTCATCAATCCTAGAACCGGCGCTTCGCTGGCGTCCCGCCTGAATACCATGCAGACCGTTCTCTTTGGCGAAGCGAAATACAAGGATGCGGGCGAGGTGCTGGCCAAAATGGCCGAACTTTTCCCTCAGGAGGCTGCCAAGGCCCATGCGGAACTGTCCCGGCAGATGAACCAGCCGACCGCTGCGGCGACGAAGCCGGGCAAAGTCATGATGATGAAGGGTCCCAGCAATGGCGGCAATCCTCTCGGTGCGCCTGGGGCCGGAAATATGCAGGCTTTACCTCAAACATTGTCACCGGCAGGCGCCCATCAGAAACCGATTGTCAGCTATCCGTCATCCGCCCAAGTATCGTCCCAAGGTGCGCCGCCTCAAACCGCACCGCAGGCCAGTCCGTTGCCGGCCCGGACAAAGCGGCGCTTTTGGCAAAGCGACTGGGATGACGATCCCTTTAAAAACGATCCGTTTTTCAAGGATTCCTTTTTCAATGAGCGTTCCTCGTCTTCCCCGTCATTGTTCCAATCCTCTGTACAATCCACTGGCCAACCGCCCGTTCAATCGTCTGCCCAATCCTATGGTCAGCCGTCCGGCCAATCGCCTGCTCAGTCGTCTGGCTCCAGGCTACAGGGTCTCGGGAGCGGCCTGCTGGGCCTGGCCTCGCTGGCCGGTAGCGTGGCCGGAAACTATTATTCCAATAAGAAATGGGGCGGACAGCCGAACAATCAGGCCTATAACAACCCTTATGGCTACGCGCCCTACGGGCAGGGCTATCCGTATGGTTATCCCTACGGCGCTTATCCGCAGGGTCAGGGCTATGGCTATGGTTATCCGGTTTACGGACAGCCCGCTTACAGTTATGGCCCTGCTTACGCGCCCTATGGCAGCACAACCAGCGCCATCAGCCCGCTTGGCTATCCTTACTAGAATCTGATCCCCAAGCGGCCTGCTATACTGATAGGGTAGGCGTCCAAGGGAAATAAACAGATGAGCTTTTTCGGCCTCCCCGTTGTCCTTCTGAGGAAGGTACTATCCCGAAACGCATTTCTGGCGACGGCCGGAGGCTTTGCCACCCGAACCCTGATCAAGCGCAAGCGCGGTCCCTGGGAGAAGGCCAAGGGCAAGAAGCTGGAAGCCATGCTGGACCGGATTACCACCTACGAAATGGCCCGTGGCGCGGGTAAATTGTTGACCGGGTGGCTACTCTACGATAATCCGGACATCAGCATCGCGGCGGTGGACAAGCGCTTCCGCAAGCTGCTGGCGGAGATGGATAAAGAGGATGGCGCGCCCGAAGATCGGGCCAGAAATCGTTTTGTGCTCTCCAAGGCCCTGTTTGTGCTGGAGGGCTTTCATCTTTCCAAGGGGTACTACGAGGATTACCAGCAACAGGCGCGTTATCTCATCCAGAAAAACCCGAAATGGCGCAACGTCAGCCGCCAGGATGTGTTCAAGGGCAAGCCGTTCGAGCCGGAATCCATCATCGGCGCCACCCACCGCATCCTGTTGATGCTTTCCAACCGCCAACCCTATGGGTATCTGGCCGATATCCTGGAGAACGCCAATCTGCGGGACGATATGGATTATTTCGCCCGGCTGATCGCGCTGACCTTCCCGGCTGGGGATGGCGCGGAATCTGATCCGGCCATTGATGTCCAGCTTGGGGAAGCCATTTTCCAGTGGCTGGAAGAGTACCGGGATTTCAAAATTGGCCAGGCCAACCAGCAAGAGGCCATGCTGAACACCGGCATCGCCGCTGCTACGGGCGGGCTCCCGGCCATGGCGGGGATGGATTTGCTGGGGCGAGTCGGCAAAAGCATTTTCAGTCGCCGGAAATAAAAAATCAGTCTTTGTCTAAGCGTAGGCGTCCAGGTTGCCTTCCAGGATTAGTTTTGGGTCATCCGGTAATCTGTCTTCCCTGTACTTCTGGGCCATCAGCAATTCCTGGTACTTTTTGGCCATATGCTGATAGGAGGGGAATGACAGAGACTCCTGATTCGGAGATGCCGCACGGAGCGGCCAAATCAGGGATATGACCTCGTTCTTCATTTTTTTGACATTGCCGTTCTGATCGATGCGCAGGCCGTCATTAATGAAAAATGTATCGGCTTTGACAAACTGATCGATTTGGGGAGGCTGCTTAGAGTCAAGTTTGTAGTCTGGATGCAAGCGAATGGCAAAGTTGATGGTTTCTTGGCCGACTTCCCGGATCGAATCGGCAAGAGACTGGGCATTTCCCGTAAAAGTTCCTTGCCGAACCAGGGGGGCGAAATTGGAGCCTTGAAGTTGCGGAAATGTCGACATCGGTGCATCCCTCCGTAGGTGATATTGCAGATTGCATGAAAGCACAAGTTGAAATGGCTTTCCAGCAACGGTGCTCCGAAATTTTCAGAGGCTTTTTTCAAAAGGGTCGATAAAACAGCGCGGAAGAGCGGATCAGTTGCAACAATATCCCAGCCCCAACAGCACTGTTTATGCCTTGAGTACGGCTGGACTCTCCAGGCGCTTTTTGAGGAAGCGGGCGGTGTGGCTTTGGGAAACGGCCATCATTTCTTCCAGGCTGCCTTCGGCGATAATTTGCCCGCCGCCGTCGCCGCCTTCGGGGCCGAGATCCACGATCCAATCCGCCTGGGCAATGAAATCGATGTTGTGCTCAATCACAATCAGCGAATGCCCGACGGCAATCAGGCGGCGGAAGGCCTGCACCAGCAGGTCGATATCGGCCATGTGCAGGCCGGTAGTGGGTTCGTCAAACAAAAAGAGATATTTCTCCCGCGCCCTAGCCGTATTATTTAGCGACCCGGCGTTTTCCTCGTGGCGGGTGGTGGGCAGATAGCTGGCCAGTTTCAGGCGCTGGGCCTCGCCGCCCGAAAGCGTGGAGGTCGATTGCCCCAGCTTCAGGTAGCCCAGGCCAATTTCCTGCAAGGGCCGCAGTTTGTTGGTGATTTTTTTATAGGGCCCGAAAAATTTTAATGCCTCGTCCACGGTCAGGTTCAGCACATCGTTGATGTTTTTGCCGTCCACTTCAATGGATAACACGTTCTGGTTGAAGCGGCGGCCCTGGCAATCGTGGCAGACGATGGTGACATCCGCCATGAACTGCATGTCGATGGTTAGTGTGCCCAGGCCTTCGCAGGTTTCGCAACGGCCGCCCGGCGTGTTGAAGGAAAAATGCCCCGGCGTGATGCCTAGCACCATGGCCTTGCGGGATTCCGCAAACAGCTTGCGGATGTCATCGTAGGCTTTCACGTAAGTAATCGGATTGGAGCGCGCGGAGCGGCCCGGCGGGCTTTGGTCCACCAGCAGGACGTCCTTGAATTCGTCCAGGCCGGTCAATTCGTCATGCGGCGCTTCATCCAGTTGCAGAGAGCGGGATTGCAGGTGCTCGTAGGCGGCAAACAGGGTTTGTTTGATCAGCGTCGATTTGCCGGAGCCGGAAACCCCGGTCACGCAGACCAGCCGGTTTTTGGGAAATTGCACGGACAGGTTTTGCAGGTTGTTGCCCCGCGCGCCGCGAATGCCGATCATCTCACCAGCGTCTTCTCCCTTTTTACGGCGGCCAGGGCTTTTGCTCCCGGATTCGGCGCCCGCTTTTTGATCGCCGCCATTGCCGGTGAAAATTTCCGACTGGCTGGGGTTGATGAGATATCGGGCGGTCAGCGAATAAGGGACCTTCAGCAAGCCTTCGGGAGAGCCTTCGTAAACAATGCGGCCCCCTTCCTCCCCGCCGGCGGGACCCATGTCCACAATGTAGTCGGCGGCCAGCATCACTTCAGGATCATGTTCCACCACCACGATGGTATTGCCGTGATCGCGCAGGTTTTTCAAAATGCGGATCAGCCGGTCGGTATCGCGGGCATGCAAGCCCACGGTGGGTTCATCCAACACATATAATGTATCGGTCAGCGCGCTGCCCAGGGCGGCGGAAAGGTTAATCCGCTGGGCTTCGCCGTTGGAAAGCGTGCGGAATTGCCGGTTGATCGTGAGATACGTGAGGCCGATGTTTTGCAGGTAATGCAGCCGGTTGCGGATTTCCTTCAGCAGGCGGTCGGCGATGATTTCATGCGTCGGCGGCAACTGGAGCTGCTCAAAAAACGCCACCAGTTCTCCCACCGGCATTTCGCCGATTTCCAAAATATTCTTACCACCGACTTGCACACTCAGGGCATCGCGCCGCAAGCGGGAGCCCAGGCAATCCGGGCAGGGGTAGTAGCCCCGGTATTTCGCCAGGAACACCCGCACATGCACTTTGTACTTTTTGGTTTCCAGCCAGTCGAAAAAGCCCCGGATGCCGTCAAACTCGCCGCCACCGTCAATCACGAAGGCTTTCTGGTCATCGGTCAGTTTTTCCCAAGGCACGTCCAGCGGAATCTTGCGCTTTTTGCATTCCTTTGCCAGGTAATCATAGCCTTCCACGAACGAGGGCTTCGTGAAGGGGTTGATCGCGCCTTGTTGCAAGGTCAGCGATTTGTTGGGAATTACCTTGTCGAGATCAATGCCGATGATCCGTCCAAATCCCTCGCAGGAAGGGCAGGCACCCATGGGACTGTTGAAGGAGAACAAGTTGGGGAAGGGCTCGGTGAATTCCTGGTGGCATTCCAGGCAGGCAAACGCGTTGCGGAAGGTTTTGCTTTCCCCGCTGTCGAGCGTGAGCACCTCAATGTTGCCGTTGCCCAGCACCAGCGCGTTGCGGATGGATTCCAGCAGGCGGGCGCCCAGGGCTTTGCGCTTGACGATGAGTCGATCGATGACAATCCGCACCGTGTCATGAGAAGACAGCTCGTCCTTTTCAGTGTTGATGTCACTCATCTCTCCATTGCGATAAATCCGGAAGAAGCCCTGCCGGACCAGATCTTCCACGCTGAAGTCTTTCAGGAGTACCGGAGCCAGCAGCAGGACTTTCAAGCCTTCGGGATACTGTTGCAGTTCTTTCTGGATTTTGAACGGATCCGCGCGGGAAACATCACCGCCGCAGACGTTGCAGACTGTTTTGCCCACGCTGGCGTATAAAATGCGCAAAAAGTCATAGATTTCCGTGGCCGTGCCCACGGTGGAGCGGGCGTTTTTGACGTGATTTTTCTGCTCCAGCGCAATGGCCGGCAAAATGTGCTGGATGTGATCCACGTCCGGCTTTTCGATGCGCGCCAGAAACTGGCGGGCGTAGGAGGACATGGATTCGATATAGCGGCGCTGCCCTTCGGCGTACAATGTATCGAAGGCGAGCGACGATTTCCCCGAGCCGGAAGGGCCGGTGATGACGGTGATTTTCTCGTGGGGCAGGCTGCAATCCACATTTTTGAGATTGTTGACCCTGGCTCCGGTGATCTTGATTTCCTGCGGGCTCATGCCGCTATTATCTCCCAGAGGCGGCCATTCCGGTAGCTCTACCATCATCTGCGCGTGTTCATTCATCATGGAGATGATGACGTCGGAAGGGCGCTTTCGGTTTCACGCGTTATACTTCTTCACAAAATAACACCAATATAAACAAACCTGGTTTTATGCAACTGTAGGTTGGGTCAAAGACAAAATAAACATCATAGGCTGGGTATAACGACAAGCAGGGGTCAAGAGGCATGAAAAGAAGAATGTCATCGCAGCAAATGGAACGCCAGTTAGGGCTGCAATACGCCAAGATGCTGCAAGAAACGCAAGGTCAACAGTTTGTTTCCGTCAGCAAGGATTGTGAAGATATCTCCCGCTGGCTGGACTTGCTGAATCATAACAACAAGGCCGCGATGGTGATGCAGAACAAGCGCGTCGCCGGTGCGTTCGTGTAACAAATTTATTCTTCTGGCAATCAGAGCCCGATCCGATGTGGGTCGGGCTCTTCTCCGTTTGTCAGGAGCTTGAGTTTTTGGGCGCGGGAGAGGCTTTTGAGCTTGATTTCAAAGCGCATGGCTTCGGTCCGGGTGTCAAAGCGCCACAAGCCCGCCAGCTTGACCGGCAGCCGCGTGCGGGTGTACTTGGCCCCGTTGCCCTGGTTATGGACCTGCAAGCGCTTCTGCGGATCGGTGGTCCACCCGGCATAGAGGGTGCCGTCCGCGCATTCCAGCAGATAGGTGTAGGCAGCATCGTCTCCCATCCTTCCAGCATAGCATTTTCCGGGTATTTCAAACTTTTTCGAACGGGCAGGCAATTTTGATTCCGTGTTTGTTTTTATTTCAGTGTAGTGTAGAGGATGGTCGGGAAGTTTTAAACACAGCTCTACGCTGGTCTGAGTTTTTGTCGGGATGGAGAATGTGTTCTATGAAGGCGTTACTGCTTGGTATTCATTGGCATGTGCTGCTGCGCGGGCTTTTAAACGGGCACGTTTTAGCACTGGCCCCGGCTTTGGTGCCGGTGGTGAACTATCCGACGACGCAAGGCCGCTATTAACAGGTTTTTGACACAATCGGGATGGAATATGGAAGTGGAAAACACGGGATGGAGACTGTCTGAGACGAGTAAGGAAACGAGTAAACGAATACATTGCTGATTAAGGGAATTGGGATGGAACATGGGAATGGGATGGAACAATCGGGATAAATAGGGTAGACGGAAGAAAAAGGGAATACAAACTGGCCCAACCGGGCAACCGGGTGGGCCTTTTGATTTGCAATTACTTATAAATTACAAAATCTTCGAGGGGCCGACGACGGAGGTGATGGCGGGTTGGGTGAGGTATTTTTGGGCGACGCGCTGGATGTCTGCGGCGGTGATGGCCTCGATGCGCTCCGGGATTTGGGCGATGTCTTCCAGGGTGCGGCCCAGCGTGTAGTTGGCGCCAATGTAATTGGCCTGCTGATGGGCGGTTTCCAGGAAGACCGACCGGCGACCCAGGATGTTGCGCTTCGCGTCGGCCAGTTCGGCCTCGGCAACCGGGATGTTGATGAGCTTATCCACTTCCTCGATGAAGCCCTTCAGGCACTTTTCCTTGTTCTTGGGCTCGGTGCCGATGTACAAGTAGAACAGGCCCTGGTGGCGATAGGATTCATAGGTGCTGCGCACGTTGTAGGCCAAGCCCTGCTTGTCGCGAAGTTCTAAAAACAGCCGAGAACTGAGCCCCGCCGCGCCTAAAATGGTATTCAGCAATGAAAGTGCCTGGTAATCATCGGCTTTGGCGTTTGGCGCCAGCCAACCCTTGTAAATATGGGCTTGAGACGAATCATCGCGGGCGAATTTTACAGTGTCATCCTTCGAAAACGTCAATCCGCGCAGGGCGGCTTCCACTGCTGGCGAAATCTGGGCGGGACCACCGGCATCCGCCGGGAAGGACCGCTCGATCACCCGAGCTACCTGTTCCGCCGGAATATTGCCGGCCACGGAGACAATCAGGTTCTTGGGATGGAAAACGCCCTGGTAGTGGGCTTTAATGTCATCCAGCGAGTTCATTCTCGGCAGGGCGTCGTGGATCACGCTGCCGACGGTGCCGTACGGGGTGTTCTCAAACACGCGTCGGATGAACTGATCGGAAGCCCGGCTCTTCGGAGAGTCCAGGTCCATCATCACTTCGCCCGCTACTTTTTGCTTTTCACGCTCAAACTCGCTGAAAGTGGTGTTGTAGAACAAATCGGCAATCAAATCAAAGGACGTGTCGAGGTCTTCTTCCAGCATGGTGGCGTGAATGCCGCTGTAATCCCGCTTGGTATCGGTGTCCATCTCCAGGGTCAGGCCGTCAATCTCGATGGCGATTTGCTCTTGGCTGCGAGTGGTGGTGCCCTTCATCAGCAGCCGATCCACCATGTCGGACATTCCTGGGACTTTATCCAGCAGGTTGCCGCCCGGCAAAAACATGGAAAATGCCAGTCTGGGCGCGGTGGCGATGGGGGTATAAAGCAGGGTTGCCCCGTTTTTCAGCTTGATTTCCTCAGTCGCCAGCTTTTTCGCGGTGATATTTCTAGCCATTGCTCTCTTCCGCCTCCCCAGACGGGACCATTACGGAGGTATAAGCCTTATCCAGCGACAAATACTGGCGGGCCACGGCGTTGACCATATTTACATCCAGCGAATTGAGCACGTCCAGGTAATGCAGGTAGCAATCCAGGTTGCCCATCACTGTCAGCGCCTCGCCGATGGTCTCGGCAATGCCGGAAGCCGTCTCGGAAGTCTCCGCAAAACTCACTTTCAGCTTTTTCACCGCCCGGCGGAACTCGTCCTCGCTGATGGGTTCGGCGGTCAGCATCCGTTCCACCTCGGTTTCCAGTTGCTTGAGCGTGCTCTTGGTGTCGGCAGCCGTAAAGTTGCCCTGGATAAAAAATACGTTGCCCAGCTTGAAGGTCGATTGCCCACAGCTGACGAAGTTGTAAATCGGGTTGGCCGGTTTTTCCAGCAGCGCCTGGGTCAGGCGGGAGCTGCGGCTTTCGCCCAGCACGTGGCTGGCCACATCCAGCGCGATGGATTCCTTCAGGTTGGCTGGGTCCGGCCCATGGAAGCCGATAATGAAAAATGTGGTCTGGTAATCGCCGGTAATTTCATCGTACCGCTTCTCTGCCGGGGGCTTCAGCGCGGCGCTGTCAAATCGCAGCGGTTGGCCATTGGTGCCTAGGCCGAATTTGCGGAAATCGAAGTGGCTGCCAATCTTTTCTTCCAGCGTAGCAAAGTCGAAATCACCCACCACGATGGTGGTGAGGTTGGCTGGAGAGTACCAGCGGCGATAGTAATCGTAGATGGTTTCCCGTGGCACTTCGCCAATAATTTGCCGGGTGCCGATGACATCCCGTCGGTAGGGGTGCCCCGCCCGGTACATCATGCCGTTCACGGAGTTGTAAATCTTGGTCCATGGCTGGTCCTCGCGCATGGAGATCTCTTCGATCACCACGCTGCGCTCGCGCTTTTCGCCTTTATAATCGGCGTCAAAGGGGTCGTAAGGCGGGCCCACTTCCTCATCCGGGATGGTGGAACCCAGCATCATATCGGAATGCATATCCAGCGCCCGCTGGAAGTTCTCGCCAATGCCGCCGTCCTCGGCTTTGCCTTTGGGGCCGGTGATGTAATAGAAGGTGAAATCCTTCCAGGTGGCGGCGTTGATCACCGCGCCCATCGATTCCATGGCCTTGTCAAACTCGCCCGGACGGAAGCGCTCGGTTCCCTTGAACATGAGGTGCTCCAGGAAGTGCGAAATGCCGCTGATCCGGTCATCCTCATGAATGGACCCCGTCTTCACCCAGGTGCTGATGTTGAAGACATCTCCCTTTTTCGGGACAAAAACAAAGGTGTACCCGTTGTCATAAGTGACTACACGGGCTTCGTCCTGCACGTAGGGTATTTGAATTGCGCTCGCCTCTGGCATGTTTTTATCTTACACCATGGAAAGCAAGCTGTCATTGAGGGCTTTTGCTGCTACGTTTGCCGCAGATGAAACCGTGCCAGCCTCTTGCGGGCGAGACTCGGCAATAAAGATCCGCGTGGGAAGCTGATGGAAGCCAAATCCAGGACAACCTCGCCAGCAGGCCTCCGGTTCAGCTGCTCCTCGGAACGCTTTCAGTCCGCTGGGCGGGAACGCGCGCATATCCCAAGCGTCTTCTTGAATGGGCGGGTTGTCGCTGGCAAACGGAAGATTTTTACAGAATCCACAGACTTCCGGGGGAAGTTTGTATTAAAATTTCAACACTCAGGCATGCGCGGCTGCCAACATCCGGTATAATAGTGCTGAGTTTTGTTTTAAAAGTATTGAGTTCACTGAATGCGGCGTCAATAGGAGTCCACCCGGAGCCGGAATCACGGTTCAAGGGCTGCATTCGAAAAAGTGGAAGTGGACAGAGAGCAATAGAGAAAGCATTGAATCAATCCGCCGGCACATTATCCGGGCAATCCCCACCCCAACCCCCACGGAGACACACATTGGAGACTGAAGGACTGCTTCGGCAATGCATATCCATCAGATAACGATTGATAACTTCAAGTCTTTTGCCGAGAAGACGGTGATTCCGTTCGAGGAGGGTTTCACCACCATCTCCGGACCGAACGGTTCCGGGAAAAGCAACATCATCGACAGCGTTCTGTTCTGCCTGGGCCTGTCCACATCCCGTACCATGCGGGCTGAAAAGATTTCGGATTTGATTAACAACCTCTCCAAGCGGAAAGAGGCCATTGTTACCATTACCTTCCGTAAAGATGCCGGTGATCTGGAACGGGAAGCTCTCCAGATACCTTTGGGGCTGAGCGATAAGCAGGAGAGCGATCCGGTTTTGACGGGCGGAGAAAATGCGATTGAGGATACGGAACCCCTGGAATCAGATTCTAAGTCGCTGACCGCCGTGAAGGAAATTTCCCTGGCAGATCTGGGCGCCAATAGCGAATTTGTGCAGATTACCCGTCGTATCAAGGGTAGCGCCAGCGGTTACGCCAGCACCTACTATTTGAACGGTAAGCCGGTCACGCTCAGCGAGGTTCACGAATACCTGGGCCACTTTAACGTATCACCCGGCACCTATAACGTGATGATGCAGGGCGATGTGGCGGGCATCGTGAACATGTCTCCGATGGAGCGTCGTAAGATCATCGATGAAATTGCCGGGGTGGCCGAGTTCGACCGGAAGATCGAGCAGGCCCAGCGCGAACTGGAAGCCACCGGGGCCAATATCGAGCGCAACACGATTCTGCTGAATGAAATCGAGATTCGGCTGGAACAGCTGGCCGTCGAGCGCGATCATGCCCTGAAATACCAGAAGCTTCGGGACGAAAAGCACCGCTACGAAGGCATGATGCTCTCGGCCAAGTACCTGGATTTGAAGAAGGCCATTGCTGCCACCAACCAGAACCTGGCCAGCGCCCGAAAAGAAAAGGAAACGGCGCAAGCCAACATCCAAAAACTGGTGGCTGAGATTGCAATAACCCATGAGCAGTTGCTGGAACTCTCCGCCCAGGTGAAACGCAAGGGCGAAGACCAGCAAATCGCGCTGAAAAAGCAGATTGAGGGCTTGAAGGGCCATATTGCCCGCAAAGAAGACGCTATTCGCAGCATCGATGAGAAAACCGCCGAGAACAACCGGCGCGTCGAGCAAATGAAGGTGGAAATTGCCCGGATGCAGGAGAACTCGGACAACATCGATGCCGAGATCAAGAATTTCGAACACCAGCTGAAGGAACTGCAACAGTTCTATAACAATGAAGCCAAGGAGTACGACCGGCTGAATCAGCAGTTTGACGCTTTGACCGGTTCCAGCGGCGAGTTGAGTGTGAAACGCAGTGAAGTGCGCAAGAAGCTGACTGAGGCCGAGGATGAACTCTCCCGCCTGAACCGGGCCAAGCTGGATACCGAGGCGGAAATCAAGCGGGCGCAGTATGAGATGAATCTCCGGCTGCGTAATAACAAGGACAGCAATGAGAAGCTGGAAGCTCTGAGTGGTCGGAAGTCTGAGCTGGATATCCAATTCAAGGATTTGGAGCTGGAAAAGAGCGCTTTTGAGGCTCAGCTCAGCAAGTTGCAGTTGGATTACAGCCAGGCTCGCGTCAACCTGAATCAGGCTCAGTCCAAGTTCAACGAATTGAACCGGGAATACGTCCAGTTGGAAGCCCGTATGCGGGCCTACGATGAAGTGGGCTTTGGGCGCGCGGTGGATACCATTCTGAAATCAGGTATGGAAGGCGT
Organism: Coleofasciculaceae cyanobacterium; assembly: GCA_036703295.1. Taxonomy (GTDB): domain Bacteria; phylum Cyanobacteriota; class Vampirovibrionia; order Vampirovibrionales; family Vampirovibrionaceae; genus DATNPJ01. The sequence goes on from DATNPJ010000043.1 coordinate 14,197, forward strand.
GCATGGTACGGTCGCGCAGTTGGGTGACGTGAACCCCGAATACGCGCTGGCCATGGAAATCGCGCTGGGCGGACGAATCCAGAACATCGTGGTGGATAACGACGCCATTGCCAGCGAAGGAATTCGCATTCTGCAAGACAGCCGGGCGGGCCGGGCGACTTTCCTGCCGCTGAACAAGATCCAGAGCTACCGGGGATTGCCGCCGCTGCCCCGTGAATCCGGCGTGGTGGATTATGCGTTCAACCTGATTGATCATGACGCCGGGTATGACAACGTTTTCTCTTATGCCTTGGGCGAAACGCTGATTGTGGAAGACATGCAGGCCGCGCGCCGTTTGCTGCGCAAGTACCGGATGGTAACGCTGGACGGCAGTCTGATGGAAAAATCCGGGGCCATGACGGGTGGTTCTCAACAGAGCAAGGGAAAAGGCTATTTTGGCGCCGGGCAGATCGAGCAGGAGTTGAACGCGGTCGGCAAGCGGACCGATCAGGCGGAAGCCGACAAGGAAGCGGCCCAGAAGAAACTCACTTCGCTGGAAGTGAAGATGGAAAACGTGAAGGGCGATTATGCCCAGCTGATGCAAAAATTTTCCCGTGTCAGCGCGGAGTTGGATGCCGTGAACCGGCAACTGGATGAGATTAAAAGCGACCAGGCGGCTTCGGTGGATGTCAGTGATTTGACTGCCCGGATTGAAAGCCTGGAAAAGGGTATGGCCAAGGCGGAATCTGAAATCGGCAAGCGGCAATCCGCCGTTAACGAGCTGCAAAGCGAGCTGGACGCCATTGAAAGCCAATTACCCAGCGAGCAGATCGACGAGCTGCGCGAGCGCATGAAGGAAGTGAAATTCCAGATGGAATATTACGATACCCAGATGCGCAACGTGCAGACGGATATCAAGAGCAAGGAAATGGAAAAGAACTACCAGCAGGTGGGTATTGGCGATTGCAAACAGCGCATTGAGCAGGCTGTGCATAATAGCCAGGAGATTGCCAAGGAGCGCGTGGGCGCGCTGGAAGAGATTGCGCTGACTCAGTTGCAGATTAACGAGTTGGAAGCCCAAACCACCGAGCTGGACGAAGAGCTGAAAAAGCTGCAAGAAGAGCGTGACCAGGTTCAGGCGCGGTTGATCGAACAGGAGAAGCAGCGCAACATCCAGGAACGCAATGTCGTTCAGCTGGAAGAGCAGATCACCGCTTTCTCCGCACGTAAACGCGAACTGGAGCCGCAGTTACAGCGTATGGTGATTGACCTGAACGAAGCGGGGATTGAGCCGGACGGTATCGAAGCGGACAAGCTGCCTTCCGAGGAGGAAGTCAACCAGAACATCGTGCGCCTGGGCAAGCGGATGGAGGCCATGGAGCCGGTCAACATGCTGGCGATTGAAGACTATGATCGCACCGAGGAGCGCCGTAACGAGCTGAAAGAAAAGATTGACACGCTTACCCAGGAGCGGGAAGCCATCACCGTGAAGATTGCCAGCTATCATGAGCTGAAGCGAGTTTCGTTCATGAAGGCCTACGAGAGTATTGACGGTAATTTTCGTACGATTTTCGCTGAACTTTCCGATGGGATGGGCCAGTTGATGCTGACCAACCCGGATGATCCCTTTGCCGGAGGCCTAACGATCCATGCCCAGCCGCGCGGCAAGAAAATGCTGCGCATTGAAGGTCTCAGCGGTGGGGAGAAATCGCTCACGTCGCTGGCGTTCGTGTTTGCCTTGCAGCGCTATATGCCCGCGCCCTTCTACGCGCTGGATGAAGTCGATCAGAACCTGGACGGCATTAACGCCGAGAAGCTGGCCAACATGGTGAAACGAGAGGCCCGACGGGCTCAGTTCGTGGTAGTTTCCCTGCGGAAGCCCATGATTGAAGCCTCCGAGCGCACCATCGGCGTGACTCAGCGCCAGAACGGCATCACCAAGGTCACCGGCATCAAGCACCGTGAGGACGAAGATTTAATCGAGCAGTTAACTTCAGACGACCAGGAGGCAAAGCATGCCGCCGCTTCCTAAGTCACAACCCAGCCAGGATGGTCAGCAACCCAGAGATGGGATCGAATTATTGCTGGAAACCGTGAAATCCGGGGAGATTGACCCCTGGAACATCGACATTGCCAAGGTGGCCGACCAGTACTTGCAGGCCGTGGCCGAGCTGAAGGAGTCCGACCTCAAAATTACCGGCAAGACGCTGCTCTATCTGGCCATTCTGCTGCGCATGAAGTCCGATTCGCTGGCGGGCATCAATTACCTGAACCCGCCGGAGGAAAACGAATTCCTGGATGAGCTGCTGGAGCCGGATTTCATGGATGGTGGGCGAGTCATTCAGCCTAAAATCCGCTTTCAATCGCTGGAAGATGTTATTAAGCGCCGTACCAGCACCAAGCAGCCCCGGATTCGGACCGTCACCCTGCATGATCTGATCCGCGAGCTGAAGCGCTACGAAGAATTGGAGAAGCGCCGCGCGCTGAAAGAAAAGGTTGAACGTTCCAGTGAGCGCCGGATGATGGATTACGCTGATTTTACGGCGGATGACATCGAGGAAATGGCGCACGAGGAATTCATCGAGGACACTATTATCCGCCTGCGGGATATTCTGGAGCGAATTCTGGTCAATCAGGAGCAGGTTTCGCTGACCGAAATTATTCAGGAAGGAAAACTGGACAAGATTTCCGCGTTTCTGGCGCTGCTGTTTCTGGCCGCCCGTGGAGATTTTGCCATGCACCAGGAAGATTTCTACGGCGAACTGTACGTGGCCCCGGATATTGCCGCCTCTCGCCACGAGTTAACGGATTTGACCGGTGACCCGGCATTTGATGACCAACAGGAGCTGGCCGGATGAGTGGTTTTAAACGCAATATTGACTGGGAATCCCTGGATTATGACGATACTCCGGCTCAGGCTGGGGTGGGCGCCAGTGATGCCAGTGCTCAAACCAACGCTCGGAACGAAACGCCCCTAAAAACTGGCGCGACTCCTCCGGCCAAGGGACGAGTGCGGGGTGGAAATGGAATGTCAAGCGGAGAAGGGGCCGCAGAAAGCCTTTCTACTTTTAAAGTACCGGCTGGGCAAACGTTGAAAGGCCGCATTGAAGCGGTGCTGTTCATGACCGGCAAAGCGCTGACGCCTGCGGATATCGCGGAAATCGTGGAGGCTCCCTCCGAGGAGGTCGAGCTGGCCCTGGTTGAATTGATGGGCGACTATGGTTTCCGGGAGGAATCCGCGCTGGAGATTGATGATACGGATGGTTACATCCTGCAAGTGAAAGAAGAATACGGCGATGTCGTGAATAAAATGATGCCGCTGGAGATGTCCGCCGCAGAATTGCGCACCCTCAGCGCCATTGCCATCAAGGCCCCGGTCTTGCAGACGGATCTCATCGAGTGGCGCGGGGCTTCGGCCTACGAGCACATCGCCAGCCTGCTCAAACGCAAGCTGATTTCCAAACGCCGCGAGGGGCGGACTTACATTTTAAACATCACCCGCAACTTCCACGAGTACTTCAAACTCACCGCCGACAAAAAAGATCTCGCCCAGCTGGTGCAACTGATTGGCAAGGAAGGGACTACAGTTACCAGCGACGATGCCCAAATTGCGCCCAAGGATCAGGAAGTTCCGGATATTCAGGAATAGGCTTTTTGGCATTTTTTAATTGCCAGATAAAGTCTCGTTTGATCGAGGCGGTTTCATCGACGCTATTTGCTGTATCCTTCGGAAAGCCAAAGCCAACCCCAAGAATAACTGATGCGCCAAGAGCATCGCCTTGTTGAGACCTTCTTTGCAATTCTTCAGTTAAAGCCTCAATGCCAGCCCTGCCACCATCCTGTGCCCTATTAGGAGCGACTTTCCAATCGGCAGCTTCCAACTGGCGGAGTGTGCCAATGACATCGGACGCAGGCAACGACTTCATGTTGAGAATAACGGACGCAAAACCTTGGGCCGCTTCGGCGCCAGCTTTTTGTTCCAACAATGAATAGATCTTGAATAACTGTTTTCCATTCAAATCACAAAGCCTGGCATCACGTCCCGCGTAAAATTCGGCACGACGACTCATATTCGCCACATCGCAAAGCTCATTAGCCGTTACCTGTTGATCTTGCCCAAACTGGATTGCAGGCGTGGCTTGAGCCAATGCTCTCCCGGTGACAATCGATTTCCTCCCGAAAGAGTGACCCAAAAACGATGTTTGCATCTTCAAAACCTTTATCTTGATGGCGGGTATCATGATGACACGTCCGTAAAAAAGATAAAGGCACTCAAGCAGCAGTATTGATCGTGGTTAACAAAAATTATCGGGTGCGATCAAAGCGGCTGCCGGCGGGTTTTTGGGTGGCGGAGGTCATGGCGTTTTCCACGCGCTGAACCTGCTCTTGGAGCTGATCGATGCGCATTTGGGCCAGTTGGCGATTCTGATTCAGGTGGGTCAACACATGGATCATGCGTCCCATATCGCCCACAATCGTTTGGATGGGATTACGGTCTTGAAACAGCCCGCCCAGGATGCTGGCGTACATAAAGGGATCGTTGGAGGGCGGCAGATTTTTCGGTAATTTTGGAGGCATGTTCTCTATTCCATTTTATGGAGCTTTTTCTCATGGCCGTAGGTGAAGAAGGGCGCTGGTCGGCGGAGCGATGTCCGGCTTGCGCGCCACCCTGTGATCAACCGGTTACTAGAGGTTATCCAGGGCTTTTTTCTCGCCGTCGAGGGATTCCTTCAGTAGCTTTTTCAGAATGTCTTCCTGGGCGTCGAGTTGCTTGACCGTGGTCTCCAGGTTCTTGATTTTGGAGGTCAGGATCGTATCCGCGTTGACCAGGATCCGGTTGGAAATGTGCTGAAACGAAGACAGCACCGCGCCCGCCATCCCGTTCATGATGGCCCCACCCGCTGCGGCGGCAATTCCGAAGGGTCCGAAAAATGGCCCGAGGGTGGTCAATAATCCGCCAATCCCGCTGACGATGCCCGCCGCTGGCATGACCCAGTTGCGGCCGAATCCGGCGCCTGCTCCGGCGCCCAAGGCCAAGCCACCTGCCGTGGCCGCGTTTGAAAAGCCGCTGGCTCCCCCCGCAATGGTGCCGCCCATCAGCGATCCGGCGGCGCCCGAAACCGGGCTGGCACCCCCGGCAAAAACGCCGCCAATGGTGCTGTTCATCGGAAACCAGCTATCGCCCAGACCGGAAAAACCCAGTTCGCCCGTTGCCATGGATCCGATGCCCGATGCTGAAAACAGGCTGAGCGGCGCGACGGACGAATTGTCCACGGGCGCGGCGCCACCGAAGGTTCCGCCCCCGGTCAGACCGGTTACCTGCGAAAAGGGCGCTAATCCGAATGCGGCCTGTCCGCCTGGAACGATGCCTGTTCCGCCGGTAATGGGCGCATAATAAGATGTCCCCGGAATGTTGATGGCTTCGCTGCCGAAAGTGGGCAAAAAGGGTGCGCCACCAAACATGCGGGCAATATTCATCAACAGGCTGCCAAACTTGCCCACGCCGCTGCCACCCAGGGCCGGGCCGGAAACGGTCAAGTCCCGTAAACGATCGTAAGTTTCGTACAACTCGGCCTTCGCGGCGGAGCTGGCTTTGTCGTAGCTATTGAGGATGGTGATCAGGTGATCGTTCTTATAGCTCATCGTGCAATGCTCGCTGGTTTTGATCTCTGTTTTGCGGGGTTGTCATCGCTTTGCTTCGAGCCTGTTCGGCATTTATGCAAACGTCTTGAAGGTCAGTTCAACGTTCTTATCAATCACTTTTTTGACCGCCTCCAGCTCGGTCTGAACCGCCTGCTGCTGGGTGTCCACGCGGCGCAGCTGAAGCTCCAACGCTTTGTCTAAACTTTGCATCGCGTTGATTCGGAGTTGCAGTCTGATGGAATCCGGCGTGTCCGGATCCAGCGTGGTGGACGTGTTGAACAGATCGTTGGCGATGTTGGCCAGTTGCAAACGGGATTGGTTGATCTGCTGGCCGGTAAGTTCCAGATCGTTCTTGCGGGCCGTCAAGACCAGATATCGAGATTGGCTGGCTGCAAGTCCCATTGTCCGATTACCCTCATAGTGTTGGTTGGACGGAGAACCTTTGCTCCGGGTCCTGGCTATCTATCGGCAGCGGAATCCGAAACTTTAATTCCAGGAAACCAACCTGGGTTCCTTCCTCCGGAAGGAGGAATTTCATCAGAACGAATATATATTTTTATAGGTCTATAACCCGCTGCTGGAGCGCGATATAGGGGGTTGTTTCTTGTTGAAAACTTCCTGACTTATTGAAAAGTGTACACAGCAATCGCAAAAAATCAGGTAAAATCTGAATTTAGGAGGCAGTCCTTGAAAAGTTTTAAAGTTCTGTCATCCGGGACCGAAAACGAATTGCCAGTTAGCAATACTGATACTGAAATTGAAGACAACAGGATATTGAGAGGAGTTTGATCTTGACTACGAGAAAAGCCAAGGGTAAGGCAAAAAAAGTGTCCCCCGCCAAAAGCAAGACTGCCAAAAAAGTTCTGGTAATGCGTGAAAGCGCCAATGGCACCGCCAAGTCCTCTGCTGCCTCCAAAAAGCAGGGCCATGATTCGATGGATACGCTGAAGCGCGCGTTCCTCATTGGTCTGGGCGCCACCGTGATGACTGCCGAAAGACTGCGTGATGCCGTGAAAGAACTGGTGGATGACATGGTGGCCCGCGGAGACATCAATCCCGCCGAAGCCAAGAAAGTCGCCGAAGATTTGAAAAAACGCTTCCAGGACGGTAAAGTCGAATTCGAGGAAGGTGTTCGCAAGGTTGTGGACGGGGCTCGCCAGAAGACGATGGCCACCCTGGGCAAGGTGGCTCACGATCTCGAAGGGCTGAGCGCTGCTGGCAAAAAAGCGGCCACTGTCAAGAAAACCGCCAAGCCCGCCGCCAAGAAAACGGTAAAACCGGCTGCCAAGAAAGCCGCTAAAAAGGCTGTCGCTAAAAAATCGGTTGCCAAAAAAGTCGTTGCTAAAAAATCGGTTGCCAAAAAAGCCGTTGCTAAAAAATCGGTTGCCAAAAAATCGGTTGCCAAAAAAGCCGTTGCTAAAAAAGCTGTTGCTAAAAAAGCTGTTGCTAAAAAAGCCACTGTAAAGAAAACCACCAAGCCCGCCGCCAAGAAAACGGCAAAACCGGCTGCCAAGAAAGCCACCGCCAAGAAAGTAACGGCTTCCAAGACGGCCACCAAAAAACCGGTCGCCAAGAAAAAGGTCGCCGGCGCTACCGCCTAGATAATCCCCAGCACGGTGGCCATGGCGTAATCGCCGTCATGCGTCAGGCTGATTCGCCACTGTTGGACACCGAGCCCGGATGAAAACTCAAGCGCCCTCCCGTTCAAACGTATTTCGGGAGGGCGTTTGCTTTGGGAAATAACCTCTATCTCCGCCCAATCTACGCCCTGTCCCCAGCCTAAGCCGTTCAATCCGGTGCCTAACGCCTTGGAGACCGCTTCCTTTGCTGCAATGCGTCCACCCGCCCGCTGAAAAAAATGCGGCAGGCGTCCGCCCTCCCGGCAGTACGCCAGTTCCTCCGGGGTCAGCAACTTCCGGAAAAAGGCATCGCCATGACGCCGAAAGGTTCGCTCCAGACGGGGAAGAAATACCAGATCGGTACCCAGCAGCAGATTCGAGGAAGACATCATCCGGCTATTATACGGCAGCCGCATCCGAATTACAGGGAACCATCCCCCGGCTTTACTTTTATGGGGAGGGCTGTTGCATCCAGGGTGAGGATGCCCCCGCGGTTTGGGCCGGGCCAAAGTTGCGGACCATCCGTTGAGACTGGATATCCGAGCAAAAACTATTGAAGCCCTTCCGCAGGCAGGAGCCTGACGAAAAACTCTTCGAAAAGGCGTTTTCCGGTGGGGTCTGCTCCTGATTTTCTTTGTTCTTTCGCCTGTGACTGAGCAGGTTGACCACGGAATCGGCATGATCGCGGGTAAAGCGTTCCAGGATGTAGCCGGACAGTAAGATGGTTGGAATGGCGCTGAGCAGAAACGGCGCCCAATGCACCAGATGCTGCACCATCTCTGCGGGGGCCTTGCCCTTCAGAAGCGGAATCTTCTCCAGCCAGGGGCGGAGTTTTTCGAAGCGGGCGGTGTTTTTAAATGTGAATTTTTCAACCAATGCCGGATCCGGCGCTGGTTTCGGAATCTCATGCCACTCTCTCCGCCAGGCTTTGCCCAAGGCTTGTCGCCATTGTTTCAGCATGGAAGGCGGCTCTGGAGGCGTCTCGATGCCAAAGCCCCGACGGAACCATTGACGAATCTTTTCTTCGGTAAATCGCAGCACGCCAAAGCTCAGTATCCAGCCCAGGAACTCGCGAAGGGTTGTGTTCATCGCTTGCCAATAACGATAGGGGCCATCTTGGGTGTTCTTGGCTTTGTACGCAGACACGTTCGAAATAAAAATGCGGGACGCCACCTGTGCCAAGGAAGCGACCACCAGGGCGTCTTTCCGGAGTGCGGCATGATTATGAAAAACGCTTTGCCCTTTGTTGTAAAGAATCTCTGCGGTATTCCGGGCCAGCTGCCGGAAAGCGGTAGGGCGACTCAGGGCGGCTTTGGCTGCGGTTTGCGTAATCAGACTCATAGTGGGATTGCTCCGGGTGGCAACGGAGCGATCGGCGACTTATTAAGGGTAGAGAAAGTCGGGGTAGTGCTACCCATGCCGGGCATTACGCTATGGGTGGCAGGATTCGGCAAGACTGAGGCAGGGACGGCCATGGCGGGGGCCGGGCTGACCACATTCAATGTGGACGGCGGGTAGACAACCGGCGAGGTTGACTGGAAGGGGGGCTGAGATGGTCTGAGTGGTGAGAGTTCTCCAAACGTGTTAATGTCGAGCCGTTGCGCCGGGGCTCGTGTCGGTTCCGGAGACGGGAAAAACGCGGGTGCTTCTGGCGCACTCTCAGGGCTGGCTGCCTGTGGTTTCTTATCTTCGCCATAGCGCTTGGCCAGCTTTTTTGCCACCAATGGGGAGAACCACCGATCGTTCAGCTTCTGGATGAGCGGTCCGCTGACCAGCACGCTGAGCGTAATCCCGGCCAGCATTGTCCAGGAAGCCCCCCGGTTGAGCTTTTGAACGGCGGGCAGGATATGTTCCTTCATTCCGGAAAAAAGCGCGTCCCCGGCTTGTTCGCCCAGTTTGCCATGCAGCGCCTCGCGGATGGTGGTCAGATTCGCGCGCCGCACAGCGGGCTTGCCCGCCAGGGACATATGATTGCCGTACAAAATCCGGGCGATTACACCCCGGACATCCTGTCCAAAAACTTCCCGCAGCGTCTCATTCGCCGTTCGAATGCCTTGCGCGGATATCCCTGCGGCATTCTTCGGAACGACAGGCATATTAGCCGTTCTTTCAACCAGCTTCGCGGCCAGATCCTGCCCGAATTGCAGCATGGTCACAAAAGAAAGGGTGCCGATCCCCTCGACAAAGACCCGCTCCATCAGGGCTTGTCGCTTCTGGTTGGGTGTGAGGGATTGATCCTGGAACTTGGATGGCATGTTCTGCCACATCCGGGTGAAGGCCGTCAAAGCGCGCGTGATGATGGCCGCTTCCATCAAAAAGCCCACATTAGGCCAGTTGATGCGTAAACCTTTCATCAACGGGTTCAGCTTTGCTGTAATGGGAAATGAGGCCACCCGGATCCCTCGCCAAAATCAGTGCTTATATTCTTCTTTGTGATGTTTCTTTATGATGATTTTTTCAGCAAATCTGTTGTTCCACCGGTATTTTCAGGTATTCAAGGCCTACCGACGGCCTGCTATATAAAAACGTGTCACGGGTTTTTGGTGCTAGCGTTTTTGGGTTGCCGTCCGCTTGGGACCCGACCCTTCCGTATACCGGCAAATATTTCCAGGAACCCCTTTACCATACAGTAAAACATCGACACAAAGATTGCAATACGCTACCATAGCCGGTGTCCCATACCCTTGGAAAGATTGACGCATGCCGGTTAACAAAATTGTTTTTTCCACTTTCGTCGGCCTCCTGATCCTGCTGGGCACCGTTTTGTGGTGCCGGCCTTCTTTCATCCTGGCGGCCGCTCCTCAAAAAACCACTCCCCAAGCTTCTTTGCGTCTGGAGCAAAAGGCTTTTCCGGATGGGACCCTGTATTCACTGCGGGTCCCGGCGGGCAGTCCCTATCAAATCGCGCCGGTCCTGTCCGAGAAGCTGGCTGGAATCGAAGCCATGGTGTGGAAAGCCAAGAAGCCCCTATTTATAATCAACGGCGGGTTCTTCGATCCCCAAAACAGCCTGACGACTTCCTACGTCTCCCAGGACGGGGCGCTGATGGGGGATCCTCGCTTGAATCCCCGTTTGGTGGACAATCCCAAGCTGGCGCCTTACCTGCCCAAAATCTTCGACCGTTCCGAGTTTCGTGTATACCAGTGTCAGGCGGATGGCGGCCTGACACTTCGGTATGATATCACCCGCCACAGCGCCGAAACACCTAAGGAATGCCGGTTACAGAGCGCCATTGGTGCTGGTCCGGTCCTGCTGCCCCAGGTGACGGATTACGAGGAAGGCTTTGTGGACTATAACACGCAAGGCAAAGTAAGCCGGGACCCCATCGGGGTTTGTGCCAAGAACGCACGGAGTGCCGTCGGTTTGACCGAGCAAGGTGATGTGATCCTGGTGATGGGCGCGCAAGACCCGGCCAAGCCTAAAAACTCCGGCTTTAATCTCCAGGAGATGGCTTCCCTGTTGAAATCACGCGGGGCCGTGAAAGCCCTGGCTCTGGATGGGGGCAGCTCATCCGGCATCTGGTATCAGGGGAAACCTTTCTATGGAAAGTTTAACGCCGATGCCAGCCCGGTCAAGCGTCCCGTCAAATCCGTGTTGATGGTGATTCCCCGGTGAAAAACAGCTTCGGTTGGCTAAAACCGGGCAGGTATCCCCGTTAACTCCGCAACACTTTGTTACCAATCCGGGCATTCACCCCTCCCGGTTTTGGAGGGAGCGTACTTTTCCGGTAGAATAATTCACATTCATGAAGATCCCGAGAGACCTGACATGTTCAAGAATCCGAAAGTCAATTTGCTGATTATTGTTGCCCTCGTCCTCTTTTCCGTTTGGACGGTGGTTAAAGACATTGGAGACGTTCGTCTCGGCCTGGACCTGAAAGGCGGAACCCGCCTGACCCTGCAAGCCGAACCGACTGCGGACGTTAAAAGCATTACTCCCGCTATCATGGAAAGCCTGCAATCTGTCCTTGAGCGACGGGTCAACGGCATGGGCATTGGCGAGGCCGTGGTGCAGCGGGCCGGACAAGACCGCATGCTGGTGGAAATTCCCGGCGTGAAAGATCCGGAAGATGCCAAACGCCGCCTGGGCAAAGTGGGCAAGCTGGAATTCAAGACCCAAGACCCCACCACCGGACAATGGATTAACAGCGGGGTTTCCGGAGCGGATTTCGCAAAGGCGGATGTGGCGACAGATCAAGCCGGAAACTGGTTGGTACGTTTCGAACTGAATTCGCAAGGGACCCAGAAATTCGGGGAACTGACCAGCAAGCTGGCGCCAGGCCAAAAACTTCTAGGGATCTTCTTCGATGATCAGCAGGTTTCCGCGCCTCGGGTCCAGGAACCCATCCTGGACGGAAACGGCCAGATTACCGGCAATTTTACGCATGATCAAGCTAAAGAGCTGGTGGATACCCTGAATGCCGGGGCGTTGCCCGTGGATATCAATATCATCGAGGAAAACACCGTTGGCCCGCTGCTGGGGCAATCTTCCCTCAAGCAAAGTCTCTTTGCGGGACTGGTCGGGCTTGGCATGGTCCTGGTTTTCATGCTGGTTTACTATCGCTTTATGGGGCTGGTGGCCGGGTTGGCCCTGATTGTGTATACCCTGCTGACCTTCGCCATTTACATGTCGATTGGCGTGACCTTCACGTTGGCCGGGATTGCGGGCTTCATCCTCAGTATCGGGATGGCCGTTGACGCCAACATCCTGATTTTCGAGCGGACCAAAGAGGAGCTGAAAGCGGGCCGGTCCCGTTGGAAAGCGATCGAGGTCGGCTTTGACCGGGCGTTCCCTTCCATCTTCGATAGCAACACCACGACCCTGATTACGTGCGCGTTGTTATGGTTCATGGGAACCGGTGCCGTGAAGGGCTTCGCGCTCACACTGGCCATCGGGGTGGCGGTCAGTATGTTTTCCGCCATTACGGTGACGCGCACCTTCCTCTATCTCATTAACAACGCCGGTGGTTCCACCGGCTTGCCCGGTTTGCGTGATGAGATGCCCGTCGCCACTGTTGCCGCCAAAGTTTGAGTCCTTGGCTGAAACCGGTTTTAAAGGTCTTATAAAAAGCATCTGGAGAAAGAATTTGCGTTATGTCCAAGACTGCTTCTACCAATAACGGCCAGCCCCTCAAGTCGGGGCCGCTGAATATCTACAAATACCGATGGGTTTACCTGGGTATTTCCCTGTTGTTCTTGATTCCCGGCATCTTCTTCATCATCAGCAACATGACGGACCCGCAAATCGGGGCGCCGGTGCGTCTGGGCATCGACTTCCGGGGTGGGACCATGATTGAGTACGGATTCTCCAAGCCTGTCTCGCAGCCTGATATTGCCAACATCCGGACCGTCTTCGATGAGCATGGTTACACCGGCTCGGTCATCCAGATTCAGCAACCACGCGTCGGCATCAATAAAAAGGCGGTCGAAATTGGCGCGCCCTCCCAGTCCGAAGCCAAGACGGCGGAGCAGGCTGTCAGCACCCAGGGTAGCCAGCAGACCCCGAAGGTAGTAAAGACCCAGCCGGAACCAGCCGTTCAAGCGCAGCCGGTAGGGGAGGCAACCCCCAATATCGCAACCATTGTGTCCGTGCGGACCAAGCACATCCAGGGGCACGCCGATCAGGAGATTCTGAAGGACTTGCAAGCCAAGTACGGTCCCATCACCGTGCTGCAAAAGAATTCTATCGGCCCTGCATTGGCGAATGAACTGCTGGTGAACGGGTTCCTGGCCCTGCTAATGGCCTACGTGCTGATTGTGGGCTACCTCACCTTCCGCTTCCAGTTCGATTTCGCCATCTGCGCCGTCGCCGCCCTGCTGCATGACACGCTGTTCCTGTTTGGGATGTTCGCCATGTTCGGTGCGCTTTTCCACACCGAGGTGGACAGCCTGTTTGTCACCGCTTTGCTCACGGCGGTGGGTTTCAGTGTGCATGACACCATTGTGGTCTTTGACCGAATCCGGGAAAACAACCGGATTTATTTCACCAAGAAGGTCCCGTTTGTGGATATCGTGAATGCCAGCGTCAACCAGACCTTGGCTCGAAGTATCAATACTTCGTTGACGGCTTTGCTGACCTTGACGGCCCTGTACCTGTGGGGCGGCGAGACCACCCGTGACTTTGTGCTGGCCATCATCATCGGGATTGCGGCCGGGACGTATTCCAGTATTTTCAACGCCAGCGTGCTGCTGGCCATGTGGCGTAACCGCAACCAGCAACTACAAACGGCAAGCGCCGCCGCCTAACTGCTTTATCGCTTAGCGCCTGTTGTTTATTCCGTGTGGGAATCACAGCAGGCGCTTATTGCGTGGTGGCTCGGTAGCCTAATAGCCCGATGTGGGCCTGCGGGCCCAGCATGATTTCATCCGAAACAGCGGTCAGCGCCATGGCCATGCCGCCGTACAGCCAGCCGTCGCAGCGGGTTATGATGCGGATACCTCTTGCGTGAAAGGCCCACAATGCCTCCAGGAAGGCATTTAAATGCCACAGGCCTTCCATGGGATCCTTGAAATGCGCGCCAGATGAATTGATGCGAAGTTCCAAGGTGCGAATCCCCAAACTCTGGAGTGCATTCAATGCTGTCAATAACGCTTCGCCTTGTGCTTGTCCGACGGCCCCGGCGGCAACCGTATCGGCTGTGTAAACAAGATAGCCTTGATCGCCGTCAATCAGGCTGCAGGCCAAGCTGTCCCGGTAGCGAAACGCTTCCGGCCCGAAGCGGGCCAAGAAAATTGCCGTATCTTCCGTCGGGTTGGGCATATCAGGCAGAGGGATTGGGCTTTTGCAGTAAGGGGCCCAGCACACGCCTGCGGGCGGCAAACAATTGTCGTTGCTTGTAGTTGGCATGGGCGCCATGCCCCACCCGGCTCTCCAGGAAGCCTGCCTTATCCAGGATTTGCACTTCGTAGGGGAAGGCAAAGCGGGTTTCCGTGAGGCCATCCGGCTGTTTGACACGCAGCAACTGGCGGCAGGTGATGTGCAGCGAGCGGTAATGCGGCGAACTGAGCGGGTTCTGGTTGTTGTGGGTCTCTTGCGGAATCAGGAACTCATCGGTGCTGAACAGGTTTTGCATCGCCTGGATATCGCAAAGTCCTTGCTTGAACTCGCTCAGCCGGGTTTCGTACAGCTCCCGGAAGTGGACAAAATCGATGAGGGTGTTGCGGGAACGGCTGGGAATGACGTTGGGAAAGAGAATCACCTTTTGTTCCCGCAGAATATCCACTGCCAGAATGGCTTCAGCCGGATGAAACGTGATGAGCCTTACGCCCACCAGATCCCATACGTTTTCCGCCACGTTTTCCTTTTTGCAGAGCAGTTTGATGAGAATGCTTTCTCGGGGCTTGTGGTGTTTGGCCTCAAACCCATACAGCTTTAACTGTCGCCCTTCGGCGCCCTGAAGGATAACGGGGCCGTCCGCTTCGGGCAGTAGCACTTCCCGGAAGCGGGCCAGGATGGTCTCACTGGCCTGGGCATGGTGCTTGTAAAGCGGACTGTTTTGGATATAGACCAGCGTGTGGATGACTTTCAGCAGAGCGCAAGCCCAAGAGCGGTAAGGGTGTTTTTTTTGTCCGGCCAGCATGATGAGTTCCAGCACATCACGGGATTGGGTGACTTCCAGCGGGATTTTATCCGCTGGGGAGGGTGGCTCTCCATGGGAGGCCCAGTCAATGGCCGGGCTGAGGAAACGGTGCTCAATGAAGTTGACGGCCTCAATGAAATAACCTTCCATCTCCGAGCGGTCTTCGGGCAGGTTCAGATCGAAACCATAGTTGTAGACCAGGCTGAAGGCTTCCTCGCGGTTCCGGATGGGCATTGCCGTGAGATCAATCGAGGATTTCCCCTCGATCATCGCACTGAGTGTTTCCCACGGCAAATCCAGAACTCCTGCGGCGGCACCCAGGAGTCCGGAGGGGTTTGGCTCTTCAGTCAAAAACGTATCTGGCACGGGATGGCTCATCCAGTTTGCTGACTCTCAAAAACCTTATCGGACGCAGGGTCAAAAAGTTGAGTGCCCTCACGCATCCATTTTTCCTGAGGATGCCGGTGCCGGACCTGAAATCTCATCCGTTGTCAGGATTTGACCCTTCGGTACTCCTACTAAACTGGGATTATAGACCAAAAAAGATTAAAGCTTTCCCCGGCTCTGCCGAGTTCATAAGGGAGCAGCCTAAAAGTGAGGAGCACCATGCAAAAGCATATCACCATTGCGGCCCTTGCGGCGGTCATCAGTCTGGGTGGTTTCCAAGGCCAGACGGCACAGGCCTACGCCCCTGAAGGGGACCTCATGCGCATCAAGGGATATTCTCCCGAAGTCATCGAAGCCACTGAATCGCAGCGCAGCCGCCAGGAGTGGCGCCAGCCTTCCGCTCCCCGGATGACACCGATCGAGAAGTTTTTCCATAACATCTACTACGGTGATTGGACCGGCGGCGTGGACGATTTCGGTTCGCAGGTGATCCGCGACCGCTGATCCGCCTCTCGGCAAGAATCCAAAAGCCCGGCCTGAAGTTGTTCAGGCCGGGCTTTTTTCAGTGCCGCCAAAGCGAAAATGACGGCGAAGCACGCTTGCCGTCATTTTCTCGTGCAGAAGTGAGAACGAAAGGAAAAAGAAAGATAAAAGATAAAAGATGAATAATGCCGTGTCTATGGAAGACCCAAAGCCTTTGTGGGGACTAGAGCAGTCCGTGCAGCAAAAGTATGCCCTGAGCGCCCAAAAAAGCCTCTTCCGATTGCTCGTCTTTCTGGAGCACATCCCGCGCCAGTTTCAGAGAATCTTCGTTGCCGTATTTTTCCCGCAAAATGTCCCGCTTTGGTAAATTACACATGAATACACTACCTCCCGACAAAACCAACCTATGCCTACTATCAACCTGTATCAACCCATTCGGACTGTCTGTCGTCCTTGTATTTGTATAAAAGCAAATAATTGGATTTCCTTGCTACTATGTAACTAAAAGTTAAAAAATGCTCTAATAGAACACATGATGGAATTGATCATTGCCTACCTGTATCCCGATCACCTGAATATCTATGGGGACCGGGGCAACATCCTCACCCTGTTCCAGCGATGCCGCTGGCGGGGGCTGGAAGCCCGCATCATGCCTATCGGGCCGGGCGAGCGTATCGATCCGGAGATCGCGGATCTTTATTTTATGGGTGGCGGGCAGGATGCCCAGCAGATTCAGGTTTGCGAGGACCTCCACCGGGTGAAAGCCGAGGGCATGAAAGAAGCTGCCGCCAACGGCGCGGTTTTTCTGACAATCTGCGGCGGATACCAGTTACTGGGGCATTACTACAAACCGCATGACGGGGACGAGTTGAAAGGCTTGAGCCTGATTGACGCCTACACGGTCGCGGGTAACACCCGGTACATTGGTAACGTGACCATTGAACGCCCGGATGGCTCCCAGGTTGCTGGCTTCGAGAACCACAGCGGACGCACATATCTCGGCTCCGGCGTCACCCCGCTGGGCAAGGTGATGCAAGGTCACGGCAACAACGGAGAGGACGGTTTCGAGGGGGCTGCCGTCGGCAATTTGTATGGCACCTACCTGCATGGATCGTTATTGCCAAAAAATCCGGCCTTGGCGGATGAGCTGATTGCCAAAGCATTAATACGGCGCTACGGTGAAATTTCATTGGCGCCTTTGGATGATCGATTTGAAACCAAAGCGCATCAGCGGGCGCTGCTTCTAAAATCATAAGGTAATTCTCTCTAGGGGGCTCCTGCCACCTACGGCCCTCCGCTGAGGGGGGCACAGAGTGGGCGGCAAGATTCCGTGCCCCCCCTCAGACTTCCCCTGCGTTTCTCACGAGGACGGATGCAATGTTTTGGCTCACATCCACCTCCGTTCCTTAGTGGAATCGGCTTGCTGTCAGGGGCGGCTTATAGGACAATAGGCGTACGATATCGTAAGTTGAGGCTGGTTGTACGCGTTATGGCACCCCAAGGGAACAACTATCTGCTGGAAATCGGCACCGAGGAACTGCCGCTGGAGTTCCTGCTGTCCGCTCCCACGGAGCTGACCGATAAAGTCAAAGCCGCTCTGGATGAACAGGGCGTGGTTTACGGGGATGTTACCGTCTATGCCACCCCGCGCCGCTTGGCGCTGGTGATCCAAAATCTGCCGGAACTTCAGGAAGAACGGATTTTTAAAACCAAGGGGCCGCCTATCCGCGTGGCTCTGGATGCCGAAGGGAAACCCACCCAGGCCGGGCTGGGTTTTGCCCGCAAGCTGAACGTGGATTTCAGCCAGCTGACCCAGGAAAGCCTTGACGGCGAGACCTATATGCTCCTGAATCAGGTGATGTCTGGCCGCTCCGTGCGGGAATTGCTGGCCGAGATGCTCCCGGCGCTGGTGCTCAGTCTTTCCGGTTCGCACTTTATGGCCTGGGGGCACTACACTGTTCGCTTTTCCCGGCCCATCCGCTGGCTGGTTTCGCTGTGGAACGAAGCCCATCTTCCCCTGACTATTGGCCCAGTGACCTCCGATGTGGTTTCTTATGGCCATCGGGTGCTGTCCGTAGGCCCTATCCGGATTGAATCCGTGGCGCAGTACCTGTCGGTGATGGAGCGCGAAGGCGCAGTGCTGGCGGATCAGAATCGTCGGCGGGAGCTGATTTGGAAGCAGCTGCAAGAAGCGGCCAAAGCGGCGGGCGGCAACGTGGCCGAAAACGAAGATTTGCTGGACACTGTGAACATGTTGGTCGAGCACCCTTCGGTGGTGATGGGCCGCTTCAAGGAAGAATTCCTGGAAATTCCGGATACCGTTATCACCACGGTGATGGCCTCCCACCAGAAGTATTTTCCGGTCTACCAGGGCGAAAAACTGCAACCCTGTTTTCTCACCGTATCCAACGGGCGCAAAGAAGCCGCCGAGATGATTCGTCACGGCAACGAGAAAGTGTTGACCGCACGTCTGGAAGACGCCCGGTTCTTCTACCTGGAAGACCAGAAAATCCCGTTGCAGGACCGGCTGGAAAAGCTGAAGGGTATTACCTTCCAGAAGGGCCTGGGCAGCATGTACGAAAAGACCCGCCGCCTGGAAAAGGTGGCCCTGCAAGTGGCCGAGGCGCTGGGTTATGATGACGCGCGCAAAAAGCAGGTGCAACGGGCCGCCATGCTGGCCAAAGCCGACCTGGTGACGGGCATGGTCTTTGAATTTACCGAGCTGCAAGGCGTCATGGGTCGCCGCTACGCGCAAATCGGTGGAGAACCGCAGGAAGTGGCCGAGGCCATCTACGAGCATTACCTCCCCCGCTTTAACGGGGATGAAGTGGCGGATACGCCCGTGGGCATTGCGGTCAGTCTGGCCGACAAGTTGGATACCATCGTGGCCGTCTTCAGTCAGAAGAATGCCAAACTGCCTTCGGGTTCCAAGGACCCGCTGGGTCTGCGCCGGATGGCCAGCGGCATTATCCAGACCGTGCTGGAAAACCGGCTTTCCGTGGATCTGCCGGCGCTGATGCAATCGTCCTATCGCTTGCTGGTGGAAAGCGTTCCGGCCCCGGAGCCCGCTCAGAATGCCGGTGACAAGAATGGGAAAAACAAGGGCCCGCAGTTCCAGGACGAGCAGACCACGCTGGATCTGGTGTGCGCTTTTATCCTGCAACGCCTTCGCGGTCTGTTGCTGGAGCAGGGCAACCGTTACGATATTGTAGACGCCGCACTGGAATCGGGCCGCGATCCGCTCTCCGATATCCAGGATGTGTTGGCCCGCATCGAGCATCTGAAAAAATTGACCCTGAATGCGGATGCGCTGAAAAAAGTCTATGAGCCGGCCAACCGGATTTTCAAGATCCTGGGTGAGCAATACAATCAAGCGGCCCGCGCGGCGGACGTGCAGCCTGCGCTGCTGAAAGATCCGGCTGAACAGGTGTTGTTTGAACAGGTGAAGGCGCTGGAGGCGAAAAATCCCGGCCGGGATTACGAGGCGCTGATAACGGCTTTGTCCGGGCTGAATGAGGCGATTGAACGGTTCTTCGAGAAAGTCATGGTCAACGATCCTGATCAGGCGGTGCGTAAAAACCGGTATAATCTTCTCAGCGTGTTAAATCGGTTCTATTTGGAGCTGGCTTGCTTCACGAAGCTCGTGGTCTAGCCGTCCGTATTTCGAGGAAAGTGAACGAGAGTCCCCATGGCTGATCGGCAATTTGAACTTCCGGTGGATATCCGGCGTAAAAGCGAAGTGGTCCAGGACCGTCTGGGCCTGATCATTATCCTGACCGTGGTTGCGGTCTTTACCTTTCTGTTGTTCCTGTTGTCGGTGAACCTGGGCTTTGTTCTGGCCAAGGCTGCCGCAGCCCTGCCTAACGTCAGCATGCTGGAAGAATGGCACCCTTACGAGAGCACCCGGATTTATGATCGCAACGGTACCCTGATTGCCAACATTCACGGCGATGAGGACCGCGTGGTGGTGCCGCTGAAGGATATCTCGCCCAACATTCAGCGGGCGGTCATGGCCATCGAGGACAATCGCTTCTACCAGCACAACGGGGTGGATATTCGTGGGACGCTGCGGGCGGCCAGCGCCAACCTGCGCGGCGATGACGTGCAAGGCGGCAGTACGCTGACCCAGCAGTTGGTGAAAAACCTGTTTCTCTCGCCCGAGCGCTCCATCACTCGGAAACTGGCCGAAGCATTGTTGGCTATGCGGGTGGAACGGCATTACGATAAGAACAAGATTTTGGAAATGTACCTGAACCAGGTGTACTGGGGCAACCAGAGCTATGGCATCGAGAAAGCAGCCCGCCGCTACTTCCGGAAGTCGGCACGGGATTTGTCCATCAGCGAAAGCGCCCTGCTGGCAGGCCTTTTGAAGGCACCGGAAGGAATTTCTCCGTATAGCTACCCGGAAGCGGCCAATCGCCGCCGACAGGAAGTGATCGGCGCGATGGTGACATTTGGCTATATTACGCCCAAGCAACGGGATGCGGCGATTGCGGAAAAAATCGATTTGAACCGTCAGATGCCCAAACCGTCCAAGCATCCCTTTTTCATTCAGCACGTGATTCAGCAACTGGAAGAAAAATTCGGGCAGAGCGTGGTGCGCCAGGGTGGCTTGAAAGTCTTTACGACCATGGATCAGCCGGTGCAGGAGCTGGCCGAGAAATCGCTGTATGACGAGATGGATACCATCAAGTATTCCGGCGCGAAGGAAGGCGCTTTCATTGTCTCCGACCTTTCCACGGGGCAAATCCTGGCCCTGGTTGGCGGGCGGAATTTCGAGAAGAACCAGTTCAACCATGCCACCCAGCAGCACCGGGCCATCGGCTCCACGTTCAAGCCCATCGTGTACCTCACCGCCTTCCGGCTGGGCTTAATCACACCGGAATCCCCCATCTCGGACAGCCCGGTCTGCTTCAGCAACGGCTACAGCAACTGGTGTCCGCACAACTGGGACGGCAAGTACATGGGCGCCATGAACATCCGCAAGGCGCTCAGCCTGTCCCGTAACACGCCCACCGTGAAACTCGGCTTGAAGATGGGCATTGATCCGGTCATTGAGACTGCTCGCGGAGCCGGGATCGACTCTCCCATCGACCGCAACTTTTCCAGCCTGCTGGGTTCGGCCGGGATTACCCCGCTGGAGGTGCTGACGGCCTATTCTACCATTGCCCGCAGCGGCGTCTTCATGAAGCCGACGGTTATTCTCAAAGTCGAGGATAGCCGTGGCCGTGAAATCCCCATTGACAAGCCGCAACCGGAGCGACGCTTCGCCCCGGAACCGGTCAACAACCTGATTTCCATTCTGATCGACGTGGTTGATAAAGGGACTGGCAAGAACGCCATTATCGAGGGTCGTCAGGTGGCCGGCAAGACCGGTACCACGGATGAAATGCGCGATATCTGGTTCTCCGGTTTCACCACGGATATGTCTGCGGTGGTCTGGATGGGGAACGACGAGTACAAGCCGTTGCACGGCGTGTTCAGTTCAAATTCGGCCAAGGTCTGGGGCAATTTCGCCCGCGAATACTACAAAATGTACCCGATTCCGGTGGGGCAGTTCCCCAAACCGGAGAAGATTCTGGTGGAGAAAAAAGTCCTGGGTGGCAAGCAGGCCGTGGCGGATTCCGATGGCGGACCTGTTTCTCCCGAACGGGCGCCCATCCCCATGGCCAACAACACTCCCTCCAACCGGAATCTCGGACCGCAACAGGCTGACCCGGCTTACGGATTCTCGCCGCTGCATCCGGGTGCGGGTGGTTACGCGGAGCCTGCCACGACTCCCCGTCAGTCGGACATGAAACCGCTGGTAGACCCCAATGCCGTTCGGCAATCGGCCCTGACCGCGCCGGTTCCCGTTGATCCCGCTTCGACCTCCAATCAGCGCGGCGGCATGCAACCGCTGACCGATCCGGGCCGCAACCGCTAAACTCAAATCCAAGACTGGTGTACACTAGTGCTATGAAATGCCAATTTATTACCGAAGAGATCCCCTACACCGGCGATGAGCTGGTGAATCACTGGATCTACCGCAATTTCGGCATCCTGGGTGATGCCGTGGTGGCCTTCGTGGGCCCCTGCGAGGTGGATCGGGAGCGCATGGTGGATCTTGAGGATGTCCTCAACGATGACTACATCTATTCCAAAAAGATGCTGCACTTCATTGTGGAAGTTTTCGGCATCACGTTGCAGGAAGGCGTTCTGTTGCAGCGCCTGTATTCTTCCATTATCCAAGATCGCATCAACACCATGAACGCGGAAGCGAACATCCGGCGGCGAGGCGACGACCTGTTCCACAACAACACGGGCAAGCTGTCGGTTTCCATCTGCACGCTCAGCCCAACCTCCATCCTGATTCATGCCGGTCTGAACATCGATGCCCAGGGTGCCCCCGTGGAAGCCGCAGGGCTCGCCTCGGAGCTGGGTATGGAGGATGCCATTGAGCCGTTGGCAATGGCCTGCATGCGCACGCTGGCCGAGGAGTGGGATGATATTAAACTCTCCTGCTGCAAGGTGCGGGCGGTCGTCTGATGACCCAATCATTTAGAAAGAGATAAGTATGGGACCTCGAAACCTTCTGATTCTGTTCTTTTCCACCGTGGCGGTCTCGCTGGTGATCCTGATTATCTTCTTCAGCCTCTTCTTCAAGAACGTGGATCTCAGCTTTAATACCAAGCTGCCGGATTCGGCGCCCGATCTGGGCAAGATCTATGGTGATGATTTCAAGATGAACCCGGACAGCAAGGCAAATGGATTGCAGCGCTCCACCGTGAATGTCCCGCCGGAGTCCAGGGAACCGCTGCCGACGGCCAATGCCGAGAAGGGCGAGGAAGAGGAGCCTGGAGACAACGATTTGCCGCCGGTCTCTGATGATGTCGTTCTTGAAGAGAGTCTTCCGCCGATGATCGAAGAAGGCCGGGAACCCCCTTCCGCCGGACAATCCGCGACTACCAGAACGGGGACGGAACACGGCATATCCGCTAATAGCGCCCGTACCACAGAACGACGCCCGGTAGCCCGTCCAATAGAGAGAGTGGCTGAACCTTTGGCGCAACCCGTCCAGTCGCCTGAGCCCCAGCCCTCCGGCCCGCCGGTGCCCCCCCAGGGATAGAAATTGTTTCAGCTAAGTGACCGGTGCTGGTTTCAATCGGGTTTTTCGACGCCTGATGCCCTTAGCCAACCGGCAATATAAAGGCTGGCAGTCCTATCGAGCAAGGACTGGGCCTGCGTCTAGGCCATTGTCATGGGGCATTGCATATAGCGGTATGGTATCAGCCGCAGGGCTTGTGCTTAGGATGCGTGGGGGCATGGCCGCAAGATGGGGACTGTGACCTTTGCCTGTTGCGCGTAGGCCGGTCGGACAGCACATCCGGGGATTGACCCCTACTGAATAGTCCATAAAATTTTATTGACAAATATATTAGTTTGTTTTATTAATGACGAGTTGTTTATTGGGTTTCAAATGGGTTTTATGTGAGGGGCGAGGCTGAAACAGGCCTAAATTTGGATTGGAGGAAATATGATCAGGTTTGAGCAGTCCCGGATGGGGTATAGCGGTGGTGCCGCTTTTGGAAAGCATCCTGTTGTTTTGAGGAATCCGGCTTTCCATCAGCTGCCGGACCGCACCGGTGAACCATTGCAATTTCAGGGGATGAAAAAACCTGGCAAGCTGCAAACACTGTTGGCCGCTGCGGTTTTTGGGTTGTCAGCGTGTACCTCGGCTATCAAGCCGCCTTCCGCGCTTGGCCAAGTGCAGGAGATGCCGGTCAGCATGCGAAACTTGTTGGCCAACGAATGCGTCGGCCAGCCTGAAATTCCCCAAGGAGCCCAGAGCGCTGCGTTCCTAAAATTCCAGCAAGCCCTGCAGGAACTGACTGGCGCGTATCCCACGATAGGATTGGAACGGATTCCCAGGGCCATCCAGTGGCTCTCTCCTTCTGTCCCGCTGATTGAAATGGAATTTGCACAGCCGGATAGTCCGGCAAAAATCGGCAGTCTTGGCGCCGGAATCGTGGTAGATGAGCGTCACATCGTCACCAACAAGCATGTGGCGGAGACTCCCAAAGGCTTAAAGCTGGACAAAATCAGCGTGACCTTTTACCAGCCGAATGGGCGGATCTTGACGCTGCCGGGGCGCGTTAAGGCGCTTTCCGATAAATTCGACCTGGCCGTCCTGGAAGTGGATGTCCCGGAGGGTGTTAAGCTACAGCCAGCAGCCTTCCGGATGAACGACATTGTCAAAGGACTTCCCGTCGTTGCGATCGGCAATCCGCAAGGATTTGCAAACAGTGCCACGGCAGGTATTATTTCGCTGGTTGACCAGGTGTTCGAAAACATGAAGAACTATACAGATGTACCGCTCATCATGACGGATACGGCTATCAATCCCGGCAATTCGGGCGGCGCGCTGGCGGATACCTGCGGTGCCGTCATTGGTATGCCCTCCTTTATTTTGAAAGGTATGCAAAATATGAATTTTGCGATCCCTTCCAAGGTGATTGTGGATTTTCTGAGGCAGCAAAAACTGAATCCCGATGTCCGAATCGTCCATGATCCGGTCCTGAATCCGTTGGAAAATGTGGCCGATGGGAAAGTGAGTCAGCCTAAAACCGTCAAATTTGCCTAGCCGAGCCTTCGGTTCCATGTCCGGATGCAATCTGCAACGACAGGTTTCATCCGGACTGGTAACCGGGGGAAGAATCCCGAACCGTCTGGCTGCTGAGAAAGATGAAAAGAGACGGCCATAAGCCGGGTTCTGTTCTGGACGATCATCTATCTCGACCCACCGTCTCCGGGGGGCTCTAGCGGAATGTGGGAAGCGAACGAGCAGCCCTTGTAATCAAATACAGCTTCCAAGCCATAAGTCCTTTAAAAGTCCCTATGGCGCCCTTGCACCTGTCGGGGTTTACCTGGCCAGGGCCTCTCGACCCTGCCGGTGGGCTCTTACCCCACCGTTGCACCCTTGCCTGTGATTGGGTTCTAACGCCTCCGCTTTCGCTTCGGCTCCCGCAATCCATCGGCGGTCATCATTTCTGTGGCACTGTCCTCGCGGTCACCCGCACCGGGAGTTACCCGGCGACATGCTCTGCGGTGCCCGGACTTTCCTCAGACGCGCTTTCGGCACGCCCGCGATCGTCTGTCCGTCTCTTTTCATGCCTTATCATAATCGTTCCGGCATGGGATGTATAGACGTAGTTCTCCCCGCCGCGTTCAAGTGACGGTATTGATTTTTGCCTGGCTATTTGGGCAGAAATCCCGCTTTTCAGCAGGAAGTCGATGACTATACCGCTTTTAGTCCTTATTTGTTTATATATTTTTCCAATGAAGGCTTCACTGATAGAATTGAGTTTATCAAGGAAAGTGACTATTGATTTATAGTCTAAAGCTGAAACACAGGGGGCAAGCTTCAGGGGAAAACACTGAGGGCAAGATGAAGGGAAGGGTTGAGAAGCATGATTATGCCGATGATTATGTCCATGCAGGGAATCAACTACGCTCACCGCGGCGCCAACCTGATGTTTGGCGCGATGGATCGCCAGATGGGGCTGGCCAACAGAGTCACCGGCAATGAATCCCCGCGTGATATCGTGCAACTGGCCCGCATGGACAAGGCGCTGGCCTTGCAGGGTGCCTACGCCCAGACGATGTACCAGGTCGGTTTGGCGATGCAGGAATCGGCGGCCAAGATGCAAGAGCGGGAGCAGAAGATGAAACAACGCCTGATGGACGCGGGCGCAACCTTCGTCTAGTCGTCTGGCAACCGCTCAAGTCAAGAACGGGAACTCTCCTGGCTTCTAGCGGTATCACACCTTGGAATTAGCGGTATCACACCTTGGAATGCGCTAAAAGGTGGTGGTTACAATCGGCAGGCGCTGACCGGAGAGATTGGGGAAGACCATCAGGTTGCCGTTGTCATCACGCCAGCGCACCCAGCCAATGGGCGTGTTTCGCTCGAAATCCAGCACTTCCACCAGCATCCAGTTGCCGCGAACGTGCTTCACTTTCAGTTGCCGGATGATGGTAATGGGGATCAGTTTCGCGTCGTCCGCATCCGAAGAGCGTACCGAGCGATTGTACTCGCTCACGCCGCTCAACCAGTAAATGCCGCTGGCTTTGGCGTTCATCTTCATAAATTCCAGCCAGGTTTGGTAAACCCCAAAATGGGCGGGCTCGCTCCGGTCCAGCGGCGGGAGGCTCTTGCCGTCCTCTGCTTTAGGCTTCGGTGCGTCCTTGACCTGTACCCAGCCTGTTTTTTGGCGGGCCTGATCGTAAACAACCTCTACCCAACCCTTCTCGTTGTCTCCGGTGACGGCCATCATGGCTACGTCCAGTTCGGGGTAGAAGCAGAAAAACGTCTTGTCGGCAGATACCGAGTGGTGCATGCTGTCCTCGGTTGTCACATCGATTGAATTGCTGCGGGTCTTCCGGCTCCAGTGGAACTGGCCAATCATTGCCGACTGCTCGTTGGGTTCCGAATGAATGGTGAAATCATAGGGGGCGAAGTAGATGCCGTTGCCGTAGGTATAATTACTTTTGTAACTTTGCGGGCTGTATCCATAACTATTGAGGTCCGCCTGAGCGGTGGGGATGCCGGTCAGCAGTGCAAAAAACGCCGCCACCAACAAGCAAAGACGGAAACTTTTATTGAAATGCTTCATGCTTGCTCCTCGCCCTGAGTTTCTTCCGCACCGGGTTTCGATTAAGATATGGCTTCAAGATACTTTGGCCCAAGATTATTATGCCCATCTTTTACGCAACCCGCTACCATTAGCTGATGTAAATGAAAATTCACACCGCAGACTACGTTAAAAGTGCCCCGAGCCTGAAAGACTGCCCGGATTTCGGCGGATTGCCGGAAATTGTCCTGGTGGGGCGCTCCAATGTGGGGAAATCCTCTTTCATCAACAGCATGACCCGGCGCAAGAACCTGGCCCGCACCAGCAACACCCCCGGAAAAACCCGTTACATCAACTTTTATCACATTACCTATACAGAAGAAGCTGAATCGGGAAGCGCGCGGACCTCGAAGCTAAAAGTTTCTCCAAAAGCCAGCCCGAGAATGGGCGAGGAAACGCCGGTTCACACCCTGGTCTTCGTGGACCTGCCCGGATACGGCTATGCCAAAATCTCCAAAACCGAGCAGGAGCAATGGCGCCGCAACCTGGAAGCCTATCTCCTCAAGCGGGAAGCGATCCGGCTGGTTATTCAGCTGATTGATGCCCGGCATGGCCCGCAGGATAATGATATTCGCATGTTTGAGTGGCTTCAGCACCACGGCAAGCGAGTGCAGGTGGTCCTCACCAAGTCGGACAAGCTTTCCCGCAACGAAGCCTCCAAGGAGCTTGCAAGTACGGCCCGAGCCCTGGATTTAGACGCCTCCGATATCATCGTCTACTCCGCCGAAACCTACCTGGGGCGTGATACCGCCTGGCAAGTACTTGAACCCCTGGTGAATTCTCCAACCCAGGTTTGAAAAAAACGCCTGTTCCGGCTACCCTATGCTTAAGTATTCCATCCCCAAAAGGAGTGAATCATGCCCGTGACTGAACTGAACGAAGCCCCCCAAACCGCGCTGCGCGGCTTGCTGGCCGGAAAGACCGGTGTTATTTTCGGTGTTGCCCACAAAACCAGCATTGCCTGGGCCATCGCCCAGGCGCTTTCCAACGCCGGTATGCGTCTGGCCTTTACCTATCAAGGCGAGCGGCTGGAGGAAAATGTTCGCGAGCTGGCAGGGACGCTGGAAGGCGCTTTGATCCTGCCTTGCGACGTGACCAAGGACGAGGAAGTCAAGGCCGTGTTTGATGCCGTGGGCCGCGAGTTTGGCCGTCTGGATACGCTGGTGCACAGCGTGGCGTTTGCCAAGAAAGAAGATCTGGCCGGGCGCTTCCTGGATACCTCCCGCGACGGCTACCAGCTGGCGCAGGACATCAGCAGCTATTCCCTCACCGCCCTCTGCAAGGCTGCCGAGCCCCTGCTTGAAAAATCCGGCGGTGGCAGCGTGATCACGCTGACCTACCTGGGCGGCGAGCGCGTGGTGGAAAACTACAACGTGATGGGCGTGGCCAAAGCGGCGCTGGAGATGAGCGTGCGCTATCTCGCCGCTGATCTCGGCCCCAAAAACATCCGGGTGAACGCCATTTCCGCCGGTCCTATCAAGACGCTGGCCGCGCGCGGCATCTCCGGATTCTCCAGCATCCTGGGCTACATGGAAGAGCACACCCCCATGAAGCGCAACGTGACTGCCGACGAAGTGGGTGATACGGCGCTGTTCCTGGCCAGCCCACTGGCCCGTGGCATCACCGGCGAAGTCATCCACGTGGACGCCGGTTTCCATGTGATGGGCTTCTAGGAATCCAAATATTCAAATATGACAAACCCCGGCAAATTCGTTGGGGTTTGTTTTTGTTTAGAGTCCGCGCAACCGGTCGGCCGGGGAGACGATGCTGGTGATGCGGAGGCCGAAGTTGTCCTCGATGACCACGACTTCGCCCTTGGCAATCAGCTTGCCGTTGGCCATTAAGTCAACCGGCTCACCGGCTACCCGGTCCAGCTCGATGACCGAACCACGGGTCAGTTCCAGCACATCTTTAATGGAAAGCTCGGTTTTGCCCAGCTCCACGGTGAGGTTCAAGGTGACATCCATCACCAGTTCCAGGTTCTTGTTCTCCTCGCCGAAGACGTTGGGCTGGTGATCAAAGGAGGAAAATTCCACCGGGCGCACCGTCACCGGATCGACGGTACCTTGTGATGTTGCGCCTTGGCTTGCTGGCCTGGATGCCGCACGGGGGGCGGAGGAGGCCATCATCGGCTCGGGTTCGGGCTGAGGGCGAATCAAATCATCCAGGCTGATGGTGCCGGTCGTGACCGTGCTGCCAGCCTCTTCATCGGGGTCGACACCCGGCTCGATGGACAGAAACTGGCCAATCTGAATTTTGGCCTGGGAGGCCGTTCTCAATTCCAGCAGCTCGATGGGAGGCTCACTGCCGATTTTCAATTGCAGCTTGCAGGCAATGAAGGACTCGGTGAGTACTTGCGGCAGGCATTCCGCCAGCGCATCGCTGGTGTATGGAATGACTTCCGGATTGCTGATTTCTACCGATTCATGAATGATGGAGGCGAGACCCGTGGCGGCGGAATTCATCATCTGGTTCATCAATTCGCCCACGGCACCCATTTGCAACTCATTGAGCTGGCCGCCCGCTCCGTCTCCGGTGCTGCCCAGCATCATCTCGGCCAGCTTGCCCGCGTCGGTGTTCTTCATGATGAACAGGGAAATGGCGTAAATGCCCTTGGTGTATTGGACCATGATCAGGGTCTTGGGCTCTTCATCAAAGGGGATATCCATGGCGGCGAGGCTGGGATACTCTTCGACTGCCTGCGTGGCAATCTCCACCTCCTGCCCCAGCAGGATAGCCAGCGTGGACCCGGCAGCACCCATGGCAATATTGCTCATTTCGCTGACGGTATCGCGATCTTCCTTGGTCAGGATACTTTCAAGATTTTCGTTCAGCTCATTGCTCATGGAGACCGAATCCTTCTATCGCTTCTTCATCTTCCACGTTGTCGACCACACATACGGCCACTTTGTCTTTCAGCTTGCCGGGCCTGCAAAAGAACTTGGGCCTCCCGTTGACGCAGGCCAGCATGGGGTCCGCCGCGTCGCGATCCAGTCGGATCACATCGCCGACGGTGAGTTCCAGCAAGTCCTTGACCGTGATGGTGGTACCACCCAAAAGCACCTGGACGGGCATTTTGGCGTAATTCAGTTTGCGCAGAATCTTTTCCTGCTCTTCAAAGGGAATGTTCGATTGCTGGCGGTGGAAAATATGCTGGGCGCTGAGCTGCCCGATCACCCCTTCCAGCACGGGGTAGGGGATACACAAGCTGATGAGTCCCGAGTTCTTGTTGCCCAGGTTCACTTCAAAGGTAATCAGGGCCACAATCTCGCCCGGTGTGGCAACCTGGATCAGCGCGTAGCTTTCTTCCATACCGACCATGGTGCAGTTGACGTTCATCATGGAGCGCCAGGCTTCTTCCAGGGAGACGATGGTGCGGTCGATGACCCGACGGATGAGGGATTGTTCGATATCGGTCAGCTCGCGGGCTTTGGGCTCGGCAAAACCGGGACCGCCCAGCATGCGATCGATCACGCTGGAGCTGACTTCGTAGCCCAGTCCCATCAGGACCTGGCCCGGCAGGGGGTCGAGTTCGAGGATGGCGACGGTCATGGGGCTGGGCATGGAGCGCACGAATTCGTCGTAGGTCAGCTGGTCCACGGAGACCACATCGATTTCCACGGTCATCCGCAGGTAGGCGGTCATCACCAGGCCCAGTTGGCGGGCAAAGCTTTCATGGATGGTTTGCAAGGCCCGCAGGTGGTCTTTGGAGAATTTGTCGGGGCGCCGGAAGTTGTAAAGCTTGTAGTTGCGCTTCTCGTAAACGACATCCTCACCAATAATCCCCCCTTCCTCCGTCGCCAAAGGCTGATCCAGCCCGACGGACAGGGAAGATAGCAGATTATCGATTTCGTCCTGAGAAAGCATACCTTAACAGTGGACCTCTGATTTGGTTTAGGACTGATGAACCAGCAACCCTCACACTATCGGAGGGGTTTGGGGACACGGATGTCCGGAGTTGTTGGCGACATCGGAGTCTTACGAATCCGGATGTCCGACAGGACGCCCCAACGGGGGAGCGCCGAGGGGGCTGGCCCCCTGGCAATAAGCCTATCTCTGAATAATGAAATCCTGGAAGTTAACGCGCAATACCTCATAATTTGGCGCCATAATGGCGGTCAACTGCTCTTTAATCTCGTCCTTCAAAGCTTCTTGTCCTTCCAGAGAGGCCAACTGGCCTGCGGTCCGCTTCATCAGGGCGGCATTGATCACATCCCGGACGGTGGGCACGTACTTGGCCATGTTGTTCTTGAAAATATCCTCGCAGCTTGGGCCGCCTTCGCCACCGCTGGCAAGCAGGGTTCTGTCCACGGGTGCTGCGGCACCGGCCACTTTTCCGCCGGGCAACGCGTTCACCACCGCCACAACCGGACCAGGAAGCGAGGCTTGGTGCTCGGCATAGCAGTTCTCGGCTTCAGGTACTTTTACGCTCAGCGCCATCTTGGCCCGCAGGAACTGGCTGCCGTTGACTGCGGCATCCGCCTTCAGATTGACCGTAAATTCGTCGAGTTCCAAGTTCATGCCGACCTGGTTCTCGGTGGCTTCCCCGCCATGCTCGTCCGGATTCTCGGAATCTCCCGCAGGAGCAGCGGACAGCTTGGAAAGTTCGGGAATCACCACCATGGTGGTCATCAGGTAGGTCGATCCGGCGGAGCCCAGCAGGGATGCGAGAACGACAATCACCAGCATGACGATGTACTTGATATCGAATGCAGCGCCGCCGCCCGACGGGGGAGCTGGGACGGAGGCGACTTCAGCCTCTGCCTTGGGTTTCAAATCTTTGGGCTTGGTGGGTCTGGCCATACAAGGTTAACCTCTTGGATTCCCGGTTGAATTCCCGGCTTCCTCAAATCACATGCCGGGCTCGGATTTTGGCGTGGCCGGCGGTGGTTCCCGACGCGCAGCATCGGCACTCAATACCACTATATCCACTCGCCGGTTTTTTTGTTTCCCTTCAATGGAGGAATTATTTTCCACGGGCTTGAACTCGCCATAACCTGCCGCGGATAACTGTTCCGATGAAAAGTAACGGCTAGCGATAAGATACCGCACGATATTGGTGGCGCGGGCAGTGGAAAGCTCCCAGTTGGAGGGATACTGTGCCGTGGTAATGGGCGTGTTGTCGGTGTGCCCTTCCACCCGGATCGGGCGGACTTCTCCACTCATTGCCGTAGACAACTGCGCGGCCAGACGATCCAGGGTTTTGCGTGCCTGGGGAGACAGCTCCGCGCTGCCCGGCTCAAACAGGATGCTGTCTTTCAGAGAAATAACCAGCCCGCGTTCCTGTCGGAGGATTTCGACGCCGGGCAACGCCTTGGCGCTTTGCATATCACGCTCCAGTTTTTCGGCGAGCGCCACCTCTGCTGGTGTTTCAAGTGGATTTTGGACCTTGGCTTCGTCCACGCTTTGCGATTTTTGTGCCGTGTTAGCGGGTTTGGCCGGATCTCTGACCGAATCCAGGACGGCTTCCTGCCGATCCGCTTTGGCATCCATGGATGTGACGGCATGGGACGGTGTTTCTACGCGTGAGGCCGCAAAAAGGACCACGAAAAATCCCAGCAGCAGGGTCAGCAAGTCCGCGTAGGGAATCATCCAGCGGGTGTGCCCGGTATGAGAAGAGGCCTCCGTCTCCTGCTCCATCTGCTCGTAGCGGCGGAAGAGATCCCGAATGGGTGGAGGCCCGGCCTGCTCCAGCTTGGGCAGCGGCTCGCGAGAGCGCAGCTTGCTCATGCGTCCACTCCGGATACTTGCAGGAAGTCATCCGACATGACTGCTTGGGGCGGCAATGTCACTCCCTGATAACTTTCTCTGCCGGTGGCATAGGGCTTTGCGGTTTGAACAGTGTTCTCATGGCGGGCGCTGGCGGCAAAGGCGTTCAGGCGTTCTTCCACCAAAAGCGGATGCTCGCCCAGTCGCACGCTGAGGATGGCTTCCAGCAGCAGCGTGCGGATAAACCAGTCTTCGCGGGCCCGCTGACGGAGCTTTCCGGCCAGCGGCAACAGGAACAGGTTAGAGAGGGCCACCCCATAAAGCGTGGCGCTGAAGGAGCTGGCAACCCCCTTGCCTAGTTGGGCAGGGTCTTTGAAGGATTGCACCACGCAAATCAGGCCGATGACCGCCCCAATAATCCCCATGGTCGGCGCATAGCCGCCTGCTGTTTCAAAGATACGGGCATGGTTCATGTCTTCCCGGTAAATGACTTCAATCTCGGTGGAAAGGCTTTCCCGGATAAACTTTTCGGTGCGGTTATCCAGCACCAGCATCAGCCCCTTGCGCAGGAATGGAATTTCAATGCTGTCGATGACCGGCTGAAGCGCCAGAATCCCCTCGTCGCGCACAAAATTGACCACATCCATCACGTACGCCACGGTTTGCCGAATATCTGAGGCGCCCTCATGCTGCGCGCCACCGCGCAACGCTCCCAGCGCGCGCCAAATCGAGGCCCGGCTGAAGCTGACCATGGTGGCCGCCAGCGTCCCGCCGAACACCACCAGCAAGGCTTCCGGATTCAGTAGGGTTTCCAGGGGCACATGCCCAATGAGCAACGCCAGCGCCAGAATCGCCAGACCGAGCCCGAGGCCCGCAAGGGTTGAACCATCCATACAACGCACCTTTCAGGAATGAACCACATTCCAGCATAGCCGCCCGCGCTTGCCCCTTCCTCCTCCAAACTCAGGAGACAAGGCAGGCAGGATTTTGGATTATCGGAAATCAACCGTAGGTGCGCAAGCAATGGAACTCCCCGGAGGGAATCCAGTACGGTCATTCCATGCTGTTACCGAACCAGAGGAAGTCATGGCCAATCCTAAGTGCAAATCCGCCCCAGCTTACCGAGCGGATGTAGGGAAGAAGTCGGCAAGATCGGATATTTTCTAATCCCCACAACATGATTTGCCGCGCAGTCCTTCTCGCCCTTCCTTAATAAGCCAGGGAACCATTATCATGCCCGCAACAGGGTCGGCCCACCACCAACCAAACAAGGCATTTAATGACAAACCGGCCAATAAAATGAAAGACAGTAAAGAGCAAGCAATCGTTTCTTTTGCTTCTAGCCTTAATGCTTTACTGCCGATGTGATGAGCAGCTTTCATTTTTCCCCAGGCCAGAAGCGGCATGATGCTTAATGACAACATGGCTAGAATCAGTCCGAGGATGCTTGCAGAGGGTCTAGTTTGAAGCCAGAGGTCCATGATGGATTGATACATCACGTACACGGCCAGAAGAATGAAAGTTGCCCCAACAAAGCGACGGACAAAGCGTTCATTTGCTTCCAGCTGACATGCGCTGACATGGGCAAATTCCTGAGTCAGCCTCCAGAAAATCATGCAGGCCGCAGAAACCTCAATGAGACTGTCAAAACCAAAACCCACCAGGGAAATGCTCTCGGCTTCAAAGCCAAACGAGACTGCAAACCCTGCTTCCACAATATTGTACAGGATAGTGAAGATAACCAATCCTAAAGCGATTTTAGGCCAATAAGTGCGTGTAACGGTTTTTGACATCAAATTCCATCTTACCAGTTAATCAACTGAACTAAAAAACACAGGCGCTAGTCCCTTCTCATGGGGCTGATACGCTACGCTGCCATCATCAGGGCTTCATGTCTTCGGATACAAGGATCATACTCTATTGGCCGCCTGCGGATCCCTTGACGTATAATTTGAGGGATATATCACTTTTAGGAAGGACGGGTCGTGAGATGAACTTTGATTTGACCGATGAACAACGTCAGATTTGGCAGTGGGCCAAGGAATTCGCGGATACGGAGATTGCCCCCGTGGCGGCCCGGAATGATCAGGCGGAGAAATTCGACTTTGACCTGCTGAAAAAAATCGCGGACCAGGGCTTCTTCAGTTCCATCCTTCCCGCAAAATACGGCGGCCAGGAGATCGATCACATCGCCTACGCGCTGATGACCGAGGAAATCGCCCGCGTTTGCTCCTCCACCCGCACCCTGTTCTCCGTGCAGATTTCCCTGGTGGAAAAGCCCATCCTGGAATTCGGGACGGAAGAGCAGAAGATGAAATACCTGCCCCGGATGGCTTCTGGTGAAATTATCGGCTGTTTTGGCCTCACGGAACCCAATGCGGGCTCTGATGCCGGTAACCAGCAAACCACCGCCACCGAAGACGGCGATTATTATGTCTTGAATGGCCAAAAAACATGGATTTCCAATGGCTGTATCTCCCAGCTCGCGCTGGTGATTGCCCAGGCCGACAAGTCCAAGGGGCATAAAGGCATCTGTGCGTTCCTGGTGGAGACCGACACCCCCGGCTTCAGCACCCGAGAAATCAAACCCAAGCTGGGGCTGCGAGCTTCCGTCACCTCCGAGCTGTTCCTGGATAACGTGCGGGTGCACAAGTCCCAGATGCTGGGTAAGTTCGGAGAAGGCTTCAAGGTCGCCATGTACTGCCTGGATCAAGGACGCTTCAGCGTCGCCGCCGGTTCGGTGGGCGTTAGCCAGGGCTGTATCGATATTTCCACCAAGTACGCCATGGAGCGCGAAGCGTTTGGCCAGGCCATCGGCAATTTCCAGATGGTCCAGCAGATGGTTGCCGATATGGCGGTGGAATGCGAAGCCGGACGTTTGCTGGTGCTACGGGCCGCCTACCTGAAGGATAAAGGCGTGCGTAACACCCGAGAAACCTCGCTGGCGAAGCTGTTCTGCGCGGAAGCCGCCATTCGCGCCTCGTATAACGCAGTGCAGATTTTCGGCGGCTACGGCTTCTCCGAGGAGTATCCGGCGGCCCGCTATTACCGCGATGCCCGCGTGTTGAACCTGTACGAGGGGACCAGCCAGATCCACCGGATCATCATCTCCCAGGACGAACTGGGCATCCGCCCGGCCAACGGTCCCGGCAGTCCGATGACTCCCATTGATCGGCTCTCTCCCCGTGTCGGCCAACTGACCGGGTAGCCAGCCGTTTCCAAACCAGTCAGAAAAGGGGGGTATGCTTGATTTCTTGACGACCAGCAAAGGTGGCGAGCTTCCGGATGCTTTTGTGCTCCGGCAGTAAGCTTTCATGCTTTGCAAAGCACCGTTACAGTCTCTTTCTCCACCTTGGCACTCACAATAATGGACAGGTTGGGCAATACTGTTTGTTCAGGCTTGTTTAACTCAAAACAGACTAAAAGGGGTGTAATTTATGTTGATCTCCCGTTTCGGTAATAACGGTCCGGCTGTGGCATTGACCCGGCCGCTAGAGGAGCAGCCCTTGTCCTCAAGACGCCTAGGGGGCGATACCGTCCATTTTGCGGGCAGGCGCCAACCGATTCCCCCCTTGCGATTTGCCAGATTTTCGCCATTTGAACCCGCAGAGGCCAAACAAGCGAGGCAGGCACTGCAGAATGCCGATGTTACGGAGTATAATCGCCTTAAGCAACTGTTGGACAGTCGAAAAGCAACGCTCCGCCTGAAGGGTGTGGATTTTTTTGAAGGGGGGAATTTTGGCACGGAAAGATACAAAGCGCCCAACCTGGCAGGGGCTGATTTCAAAGGGGTCAACTTCAAAGGGGTGGTTGGTCTCCATAAGGCCAAACTCCAAAAGGCGAATTTCGAAAATGCCATTCTCACCGGGGTTGCTCTGGTCGGGGCGGATCTCTGGAAGGCGAATCTTAGAGGCGCAACTTTAAACCGTACCGATCTCAGAGGGGGGATTTTCATAGACGCCGAGCTCCCAAGTGCGGTTCTAAACAATTCAGAGCTTCTGCTGGCCCATTTCCTCAGGGCCAATCTCACCGAAGCCCATCTCGTAAAAGCTCATGCCCAAAATGCCGATTTCAGAAAAGCCAAGCTGGTCGGGGCCGATCTCACCGGAACCAATCTCACCAAGGCCAAGCTGGCCGGAGCCGATCTGACCGGGGCCAACCTCGTCGGGGCTAACCTGGCCGGAGCCGATCTGACCGGGACTCTCCTGACCAAGGCCAATCTGACTGGGGCCAATCTGGCAGGCACTGAGCTCCTGGGGGCTGATTTCACCGGGGCCCAACTCAAGGGCACGATTTTGGATCCGGAAGCGCCCATTCCCGGACTGTCCCTGGAACAACTGGCTCAAGCCGGTTTTGAGATCACCGAAGATGGGGCTGTGCTGGGTTATCGCACTCAGGAGTTCGGGCAAGACGGACAAAAGTTCTACATGCCCGGCGAGAGTTATACCGCCCCCTGGTTTAGCCGGGATGCCTCAAGCCTGTTTCATCCCGGTTTGCATTTCTATCCCACGGAAGCCCAGGCGCGCGAGGAGGCCGAGACACGCATGACAGTCCGAGCCTTCAAAAACCGAGCACTCAGAGTCGCCGCAGGACTTGAAGAAGTCCCGACACTCCCGCAAATCCGGGAACGGGAGATTGCTCAAAAGGACCAGCTGAAACCTTTGGCAATCCGGACACAGGCACCCGTGATGCAAGTAAAAGTGCCTCTGGGCAAAGCCAGGCAAAGCAATATCATGCAGGTCGGTGAGGCATTCCGCGCTCCCGCTTTCGAAGTGGTGAAGAAGATTTGAGCGTTATTCCCGAATGCAACCGATATTCAAGCGGCCCTGTGCAATGCGGGCTGACTTTGCCAGCCGGATGACGGTGCTCATCCGGATCCGGAATGATAAACTAGAAATAACTCAGCCTTGAATTGAAATTGCTTGAATTGAGACTGAACGCTTGAGCATGGAGTTTTCAATGGTCCCCAGGATTCCTGTCGTTCGTTGCATGGCCGTTTCCCTGGCATTGGTCGCTGTTTGCCTATTTCAGCCCCATGCCCAGGCCATTGCGCCATTCCCGGAATCCGCAGGTCCCCCCGTTCCCGGCCAGCAACCGCCACCCCTGGACAAACCGCTCAGCCGAATTGAAAACGTCCTGACGGAGAATGGCCGATTGCGCGTGGTTGCCGCACCCGGAGCGCGGTTGCGCATTCGGAATCCGTTCATTCTCGCCAATCCCAGTCGCCTGGTAATCGATATCGTGGATGCCAAAGTCGATGGGACGCTGATGTCCGCACCAACCGCCGAATTGAACGGGGTGCCCGTCAACAGCCTGCGAGTGGGGCAATTCAGTGGGGATACCGTTCGGGTGGTGGTTGAAACCCCGCATCCGGAGCATTTCCGTGTCTCGGTGGAGAGCAACATGCTGTCACTGGCGGGAAATCGTCCAAAAAATTTGCTGAGCAACATGGTTAAACAGGTTTTCAGGCGTGATGTGGAGCCCCCGGCAATCCAGTTGCGTCCACCACAGCGTGAGCCATCGTTTGCACCTCCGACGGTGGCTAGCGTAGCGCCTCCCATGCCGGCTCTGGAAAACCTGCGGCGGCTTCGCGAGGAGCGGGCCAGCGGCACTTCGGATCCCGCCCGGCGCCGACGGATTGTGGAAACCGCCCGAGCCCAACTAGGCCTGAGCAAGGATGCCGCCCGCGATTACATCAACCAAACCTTCAGCCAGGGACAGGATCAGGAATGGTGCGCGGATTTCGCTTCCACTATCCTGGATTGGGCCGGGGGGTCGCCCTGGGGGCATCTGTCCAGAGTTCAGGATATTTATGAATGGGGAGTAGCCGGGGGGCGAATCACCACGCGGCCTGATCCGGGAAACCTGGTGGTTTTCAGCTACGGAAACGGGCTTCGCTACGATCATGTGGCCTTTGTGGAGTCCGTGAATCCGGATAATACCATCACCACCATAGGGGGCAATGAAGGCCATGCCACAACCTCGGGCGGAACCAGCGGCACGGTGGCCCGCTCGGTTTATAAGCTGGGGGATCAAAGAATCCTGGGTTTTGTGGATCCGTTATCCCCTGCCGGTCCGGCCAGCGGAACCCGCTCGACAGCCAGCCTCAAGCCCGCCTACTAAACAGTTGCCGGTAATCCTAAAGTTCCCGAACCCTCGGTGTGTCCCCGAGCCTGTTGGCCACCCGGAACCGGCTCATTTTGACCCGCAGTTCACGACTTCGATTCAAATCATCTATCGCATCCTGCATGCTTGTTTGCACTTCGTCACGCAACTCGGCCATCCTGAACCAAGGATTTTTGGAGCCTTTCGCCACAAAATCTCTAACATCAATCGGTTCGCCCACCCGGACATACGCCTTCCGGGGCCCAGGTGCGTTGTCCGGTAGGAAGGGGATTGCATTCAGTTCAAAATATCGACGAATCCGCAGCAGGCTCTCGAAGAGATGTTCCTGGGTGAGGGTTGAGGTATTGTAAACTTCCTCATCCAGCCCTTTCAGATGTTTGAATGCCTGGAACAGAGAGTTCAGCTTTTGGTAGGTTTCCTTCCCTTCCTTGGTTTTCAGCTTGCTATACTTATCCAATTCTTTCTCATAGTGCCCGAAAAGCCGGATATCTTGCCCATATCTCTTGCCTACCAGAGCATCCAATTCCTTTTTATACTGCTTAAGCAGTTCGGCCCTGACAAAGAAAAAGTTGCTGTTGGACAATTCAATGTCTTCCAAGGATTTTGGCAATGACTCCGTTTTTCGCAGCTCACACATCAGCTTTTTCAAAATATTTATTTGGAGCTTGGCAAATCGATCCGGGAGCGATAGCCCTGAATTGGATGGCAGATTCATCTTTTTTTCAATGAACGCCATATGTTTCTGAAGACCTGGGGAGATATCACCGTCAAAAACGTACTTCCAGGCATTTGGAACAATATATATCTTTCGATTGTCACCCGCCGCCTTGCTTTGCATATAGGCTTCGATGGCCATATCCGCCGCACCCGGCAGCCCGGCGTGGATCTTATCATTTTTGCCGGTCACACCGCCCTCAAATTTCAGCAGGAATCCCGTTCCCTCCATGGCACAGTCAACCGCCTGCTGGAGACCCTCTTTTCCGCCATTGTTGGGACGAACGTTGGCGCTCCTCAGGACTGTACTGATCACTGGCATTTTGAAGAAGCTGGCGTCCATCATGAAGGAAGCTTCCGGAAAGAATTTGTTGGCGAGCTTTTTGTCCACCTGTGCATCCGTGAAGTACTCCGGATGCGGCGTCACGATGAAAGCGACAGTATTTTTGTTGATATGTTTTTTCAGGGTCGCCTCATCCTCCAAGGATACAACGACATCCGAAATTTTAGTTAGCGACATTGATACCAGGCCGCTGAAAAAATCGATCACACGGGAGCCGAATGAGGATGATTCCCGGCTCTTCAGAGGTTCGGAGAGCCCATGGCATTGGCCAAACGTCAGCGTGCGTGCAGGAACCTGGAAGCCTGTTGGAACGGCTTTTAATGTTTGGTTGTCCCGCCCTTGCGCGATGTTCGGATGATAAGTGGCTTGAGTTGCGCCAGATATCACCATCATGAACCTCCCCTTGATTGGTTCCAGGAAAAACGACTGTGTGCTGCCTGGAAAGTTTTTATTAAAATCTTATCCATCAATAAAATCATCTTACGAAATCTGAGTGCAGACCATTCAATAAATAGGATATGCTAAACCGCTTGTATTCAGGCGAACCCTTGAAAGCAGTGACCCTATTTCACCGGCTTTCTTGATGTGGCGGCTGTAAGCTCCGTTGCAAGTGCTCGGTTCTTATTCCCCCCCGTCGGTAACTTGCAATCCCCGCACGCAAAGAGTGCTTGAACTTGCAATTTTTTTAGTATATCAATAGCAAAGTACAGTGTCTATTATCG
The DNA here is from genome assembly GCA_036703295.1 of Coleofasciculaceae cyanobacterium. GTDB lineage: Bacteria > Cyanobacteriota > Vampirovibrionia > Vampirovibrionales > Vampirovibrionaceae > DATNPJ01. Next base: position 54,174 of record DATNPJ010000043.1, read on the forward strand.
TGTTTTTTGTAAAGTTTAATTAAATTTTACAAAAGTTAATCTCATCCTGATTTTGTTTTTCTTTTGAAAATTTAGGTTAAGAGGGGCGTCAAATGCGGGTTATGCCGGGTTGTAAACCTATTATATTTTCTCAGCGCCAGAATACTGGGCAAAAGCCAACGGATGCGCCCGCTCGGCAAATTGAAACGTTTCCGGAGAAAGCGCCGCGCCCCGCCTTTCAACTGCATCATTTCGCGCCGGTTACCCGGCTCCGGTTTGGTCAGTCAGGCTATCACTACTCCCCGGAGCAAAGCATCGTCAACCGTCTTCGGGAGCGTGCCAGAAGGTACCCAAACCAGGTTGCGGTGCGGATTCCAGATGCTTTCGCCATCCCCGGCAAAAAGAGCCAATTGACCCATTGGGAGTTGTACCTGGAAGCCCGAAAAATGGCGAATATATTGAAGAATCATTACCATATCAGGCCCGGTGATACGGTGGCCACGATGGAAACCAACACGCTGGACTTCTACAAGCTTCTTTACGCCACGGAGGCTCTCGGTGCCCGGCTGATGCCCCTAAATATTGCCGCGCTGGAAGGCAAACACGGCAAGCAGGCCCACGAAAAACTGGCCTATATGCTGGCAGCATCGCACAGCAAAGTGATGTTCCAGGGGGACGTCATCTACCAGAACCCAAGATTCAATGCCCTGAAAGGGATAAAACGCCTTGAAAGATTCTTGGGGCCGCGCAGCAAGCGCTTTGTGACCCAAAAAACATGCACCACCAGGCGGCTGCTTAATCAAATTCCGTCTTTCAACAAGGCATTTTATCTGGTGGAAAATCTGCCGGAAAATCTGCCGATTGTGACGCCCCGGCAACGCGACCAGTTGCTTGCAATCACCAAGCCGCTTCCGGAAAACGAACTGATGTTGAAACCTTCGGGAGATACCGAAGCCCTGTTGATGTTCAGCTCCGGGACCACTCAGGCTAATCCCAAGGCGACCCCCATCACGCATGCGGCGTTGGCTTACAACGTTCAGCAAGTCGCAAAAGTCATGGCGTCAGATGTTTCCGCAGCGGACACGCAAGTGGCGGGGCTCCCGATGTACCACATTTACGGCTTGCTGGCTGTCCTGGCTGCCACAGAGAGAAATGCCCGGATTATGCTGGTTCCCGACTTGACGGAGGCGGTGAAGCATCCCGAGAAATTGCTGGATGCGATTGCCCAGGAAAAGGCCACGTTTATGCCGCTGGTGCCGAAGGTGCTGAACAGGATCCTGGAGGAGATTAAGGAAAACCCTGAGAGCCGAAAAAAGCTGGATACGCTTCGTTTTATGATTTCGGGCGGGGTTTATCTTCCCAAGGAGATGCATGAGCGTTTCAATGACTTGCTGCCGGGCAAGGCATTATGGGAAGGCTACGGCATGACGGAAATCGGGATTGTCACCGTCAATAGAACCGGTGAATGGGGCCATGTCGGCAGACCTCCCGAGGGTGGCGATGCTGCTAAAATTGAGGTCCGGAACCCGGATGGTGAAGGTTATGGCGAAGTCTGGGTCCAGACCCCTGGGCGCGCCAAGCCCTATGAGGGAGGGGCTCCCGAAGGGCCGGACAGTCCGTTCAAACCGGATAACTGGTTCAACACAGGCGATATCGGGCGTTTTGTCGGTGAGTGCAATCTCCAGTTGATGGGTCGCGCGGATGACATTATCAACATCCACGGTGAAAAATACACGTCCGAAGATTTTAAATTCTTGTTACATCACCTGCCGATCCGGCATCAGCTCACATTTCAATTGCCGCCGGATAAAGGGTCTAAAATCGTTTCGGTGGTCCTGTCGAATACCCGGGATGAAAACACGGAGAAAAACTTCAAGGTGAAACTGGGTGAAGCCGCGAAGAACAAAAAAGATTTTAATCCACAACTCATTCCGGACTATATTCTGCCCTTGACCGGCCACGATTTTCCGGCGGATCTGATTTCAAATATCGGGAAAATTCGGGGACGGGCCTACATCAATTCATTGGTGCAGGAAGGCGTCATATCGCTTGAAAAGGATGGACTCAAAATTCATCATCCCGAGCGGATCTAGACTCGATCGACTTTATTAGCACCGGAAACGTTCACCAGCGTCTACAAAAAATCCCCCTCCACACAGGAGGGGGATTTTTTTCAAGGGAGCCGGTTCTTAAACCGGTTGCCGCTGTTGATTTTTCTTTTGGCTTTTCTTGGAAGTCAGCGCCTGCACCGTGCCCGGCACAATTTGCTGATTGAGCAGAACGGACTTGAGCAGGGTGCCAATGCCTTTCTTCGAATATTGTCCGTATTTTGCGAAGGATAGTCCTGCGTCGAGGAGTTCCGTCAGTTTCTCGTTTTTCTGCGCGGCACTCGTAATCGCCGCCTGCAGCTCCGCCGACTCAAAGTGGTCTGCTTTCTCCGGATGGTCGGACACATCAATCAGGCGGTTGGCCAGTTCCCAGGCCGGTCTCGTCAAAGCATGCTTCAGGGGGTGGGTTTCGTCCACAATGGTATCCAGCCTGAACTTTCTCCGGATATCCTCGGGGTAATCCTCGGGCTTCTGGAATTGCTTCAGGCCGCGCTGAGAATAGGCCGGTTCGGGCTTTTCCAAAGCGCCTGGATTTTCTAGAATCTGTTCCATGGCATCGTTCAACTGAGCATGCGGAACCACCAGCTGAACCAGGCCCAGCTTTTGCGCATCTTTCACATCCAGGCTGAAACCGGGCTTATCCATATCCCAGCCCAGCACGTTGTTCACCAGTTTAGCGAAGCCGGGCATGTTCTTATCAAAGCCGGAAACCAGGCCGGTTTTCGTCCTGCCGTTGAGGATGAGTGCTTTGGCCAATGGTTTTCCGATTTTTTGAGGCAAAAACTTCGTGCCGCGCCAGGCCGGAACAATACCCCAGTTGACTTCCGGCCAAGAGAACGATGCCTGGTCGCTTGCGACAATATAATCGCAAGCCAGAGCCAGCTCGCCTCCACCGCCATAGGCACCGCCATTGACCTTGGCGATCGTCACCTTGGGAGACTTGGCGATCGTGTCCATCATGGCCCGGCCCTGCTCGACGAGTGCCGTCATTTTCTTCAAATCGTCGTTGCCCAGGACTTCTTCCAGGTTGGCGCCACCCGAGAAGATGGACCCGCCATTGGCCTCGAACACGATGGTTTTGACCTTCGGATTGTTGGCCTCTTTGACTGCTTTCTCGATGGCCTTGGCTGTGGAAATGCCGATAGTGTTGAAATTGGCCTTGCCCATCAGATCCTGCACCCGGTCCAGTTTAATGGAGAGGACTCCGTTTTTGACCGGGGAAACCTTGATCCAGGACCGTTCCTCTGCCTGCTCGGCTTCCGGAATGGCCCATTTAAAGCCAAGCCTCGCGATGTTGTCGACATCCTCAAGAGAGCAAAGGCCCTCATTGACCATCTGCCGCGCGGAGTCATGATAGGCTTTTGACAGGCGCTCTTCGATCATTTTTTCCCGAACTGGGAGAGACTCGGAGCGGAGATTGCTCGGCGCCGGCAACCCGTTCGGGAAGTATTGCGCTTGTTTTTCAAGTTCCTCAACACCCGCTTCCAGGTTCTTCAGTTTGGCATCCTGCATGTCGCGGTTTTTTACCAACTGCTGGTAGTCCGCATCTTTTTTATAGTGGGTTTGCTTGCCCTGCAATGCGAGGATTTGATCACGCAACTTGTTGTATGCTTCCCGCTGAAAGGCCAGTTCATCCTTGAGGGGTTTCAGCCTTTCCCGGGTCAATTTTTGCACCCGTTCATGCTCGGCCATCAGGACAGGGGAAACCTTGAAGCCATCCCCCAGCTTTTCGCAGTTTTTGGCAATTTCCACCGCCAAAGCCCTGTATTTGTTGATGAGGACGAAGGGCGGCATCATTTTCTCTTCCGCCGATTTGATGCCCACGCCCATCGGCCAGAATAGTTTTTTCGCCACCTTGTCGATGGTCTTGGAGTCGCCATAGCCTTCTTCATAAAGTTTCAGCGCCTCGGTGGCCATCACGGACATCAGCAACCGGTTTGCCACAAAGGCGGGAGAATCCTTGCCGATAATCACGGGCACCTTCCCGTTGGCTTCAACAAAACGCCTGACCTTTTCCACTACCGCCGGATCCGTATATTTACTGGGAATGATTTCAACCAGCTGGTTGGAAATGGCCGGCATAAAATAATGCAGCCCAATAAAGCGTTTCCGGTTTTCCGGTTTGAGGACTTCGGCCATCTCATTCACCGATAGGGAGGAGGTATTGGTGGCCAGGATGGTATCTTTCGGAAGCACGGCTTCAAGGTTGTGGAACAGGGCTTTCTTCGCGTTGATGTCTTCAAAGATCGCTTCAATCACAATCCCGCAATTGGGGAAGTCTTGCTTTGTGTAAGGGAGTGGATTCTTGATATCGGTCAGTTTTGCCCCGCTGATGCGGGTCAACGCGTTGGCTTTTCCGCCGGTCATAATCTGGTTGTAGGCGTCACTGTCCACGTATCCGTTTTGCTTGGCTGCCGCGATTTTCTGGTCGGTTTTTTCAATCGCCGTATTGGCATCCAATGGATCCATCTCGATGGCATGCACCGTGAAAAGCCCTTGCCGGGCATTCTGGAGAATGTCGCGACCCATCAGGCCATTGGCGCCAATAACCATAACGCCGCGTCTTTGCAGCTCGGCCATCGGGCTTCTGGTCGGATCGAAGGACAGTTTGGATAGCCCGAAATGCAGTTTTGCCAATGACGGGTTAAAGCGCTTGTTGTTGCGAATTTTAAAATCATCCCGCCCGCCAAACAGGATCGAGCCGTTTCTGACCTCGGGGGACTGTCCCGGGGTTACTGAGGTCTTTACGCGCTTTTGCGACAAAAGAGCCGCGTTAAAAGTATTGCTGGTCGTTACCATACGGTTCACCTCTCACAAGAATTCTTTTACTGAGCTTTGGGTTTGCGGGCCGCTGGCTTTCGGGGCGGGTTTAATCCGGCGCCGCCTTCAGCGAAGGGGTTTTCCACGATCATCGCTATACCCTGGCCTCCGCCGATGCAAGCCGTCACCAAGCCATAGCGTTTATTTTGCCGTTGCAGTTCTTTCAGCATGGTAATGACCAACCGGGAGCCGGTGGCAGCCAGCGGGTGCCCGATGGCAATAGCGCCGCCATTGACGTTGGTTTTCTGCATGATTTCTTTCAAGGGTACTTTGTAGGCGGCTTCCCAATCCTTCATGGCGGCCAGGGCCACGCTGGCAAAGGCCTCGTTGATCTCGATGAGATCGATATCCTTGAATGAGAGTCCGGACTTTTTGAGAACTGTTTTGGCAGCTTGCACGGCGCCGTAGCCCATGATGTTGGGATCAACACCCACTTCCGCACTGGCGATAATCTTACCTAACGGTTTGAGGCCAGTGCGTTCGCTCCATCTTGCCGCCGTTTGCTCATTGGTCATGACCATTGCCGCCGCGCCGTCCACGATTCGGCTGGCGTTAGCGGCGCTGTGCCTGGCTTTTTCCGGGTGGTTATGGAATTCACCCAATGGGCGTTTGCGCAGCTTGAGCAACGATTCGATTTTTGCGGAGAGTCCTCGGACGCCTTCGTCCCCCTCCAGCAGGAGCTTGCCATCGGCATCCGTTGCCGACACAATTTCATCCGCATACTTGTCCTGGGCAATGGCAGTGCCGGCCCGGTGCTGGCTCAGCAAGGAAAATGCATCCAGCTCGTCATCAGCAAACCGGAACAATTCCCGCAGGTTTTCTGCCGTGTCCAGCATTCCCATGTTTACCAGCGTATGGGTGAGGGAGGCTCTCAGTGTATTCATGAATTCCGACTTGCTTTTGGGCCCCTTCTTTTTTTCGGTCTGAAGCAAATCGATGTTGGCATTCTTGCGCAGAGCTCGAGCTATCCGCAGGGCGCTGACAGTAGCCGCCAGCTTTTGCACTGGATTTTTTGCGTTTTGCCGTTTGTTACCGGCTTCCTTTAACTGGGTCATGTACTCATAAGAGGAGAATGGCGCGCGGGACATGCTTTCCGTACCGCCGGCGAGGAACAGGGCATCAGTTCCCTTATTCTGAATCCTATCCAATTTTCCGGCGACGACATCAAGTGAATACATTCCGGAGCCGCAGAGTTTGTCGTAATTGTTGCCGATTGACCCGTAAGGCAGCCCCGTTCTCAGTCCGATATCCCTGGCATTGTAAGGGCCTGATTTGCTGGACGTGATGACGGTTCCAAACTCGCTGGCATCCGCGTCTTCCGGTGCAATACCGGCTGCCTGCAGGGCGCCTTTCGATGCAATGACGCCCAAATCCTCGGCGGTCAGATTTTTAAGCTTTCCCAGACCCTGGGCATCGCCAAACGGGGTTCGACGCCCATCCAGGACCCAGATATTCGGGTACTTAGTTGCAAAGCCTTCTTTTTTGTACAGGGTCGAGTTTGCCCGCGCGCCAAAAAGCAAGGGCGTTTTTGTATCAGCCTCAATGAGCCGCTTGAGCAGGAACGAATCCGCCTGTACGCCAGGCTGCGCGCCAGAAAGCAAGGGATTCGTCTCGTTACCTTTGGTTGCCTGCCGTATCTGTGAAACCGGCCACGGGTTATTCTGCCCCTTGACGTCCAACGCCATAAGATTACTCCTCACATATGCTTTGAAACTAAAAATCAAATCGAGAGTATCAGACTCTAAAAAATCCTATAACAAACAGAGAAAATGCAACATAAAAAAGTTCAGCTTGCATGTCGGTATACGGTTTTGCGACAATCTTTGCGTGATAGGGCAGAATTCTTGCTGGAAGCAGCATATTGTTTCCTGCCTGGATTTGTGGTAAAAATTTAAAAAACAATTTGTGGAGGGTTTCATGGGTCTTCGGGGGGCCGTTCCTGGGATACAAGCACAATCTCGGTGTTGTCAGGCGATCAACCTGCATGATGCAAGCAGCGTCCCGCAGGGAGCGACACCTATCACACTGAAGAGCAGTCATACAGTCCGCAGCACTGCACCAAGTTGTTTTGACCACCTGGCTAAGGCGCTTCAGGATCAGGTGGATCGCTTTGCCCTGAGCATGATTTTTGAGCCGGATGCAGTCATCACGCCGCTTCAACCTGATCTGCAGAAAGCGCTGGATGACAGAAATGCCGAAATCGATGATAAGGTGAAAATTCCCGCTTCTGACGGGTCGGAGATGAATGGCTGGTACGTGAAAGCGGCGCCTGGTCGGCCAACTGTCCTGTACGCGCATGGGAATTCCGGCAACATAACGCGGGATTTCCGGCAAACGAACATGGCAAGCTTTGTGCGGGCCGGTTATGGCTTTTTAATGTTCGATTACCGGGGCTATGGACAGAGTCCAGGCCAACCTTCGGAGAAGGGCGTTTACGCTGACTATCGCTCAGCCCTGAAATACCTGAAGGAGAAACAGAATTTAAGGCCGGAGCGGGATATCGTGGCCGTCGGGGAATCCCTGGGCAGTGCCGTAGCGGTGGATGCCGCAGTAGATACGCTGTTTCGGGCATTGGTGATTTTTCCTCCATTTACGACGATGGAGGAGATGATGGTTTGGCGAGCACGTCAGATGCATATTCCTGGTTTCGTCAAACCGAGCAATGAACTGAATCGCATGTTTCGAACGATTGATAAGATCGCGAAAGTCAGGTCTCCGATCCTGATCGCACATGGGGTACAGGATGAGCAGATTCCGCTGGAAATGTCCCATCGCAACCACGCCGCCGCTACCGGTTCCCTGTGGAAAGCGGACCTTTATGAAGTGCCGGCCGGTAACCATAATGATCTGTTTGTCCTGCGCGGACCGGAATTGGTTGCTGAAATCGATCGCCTTCTGGTAGAGAGTGAGCCGCTGTTTCTGATGCCCTCCCCGGGCCGGAAGACTGGTTTTCTAAGTGCCCTTCGCGAAAAAATGATGTGGGCTTGAGAATCAATCGGACTCTCCTTGGCTGTTTACTGCCAGCGGCTTACTTCGGTTGAATCATGCGTTTGCCTTGTCGGCGCACATAAGCGAACTGGCGGAACAGGCGGGGCGCGGAGAATTTAAGGGCCGCCAGCGAAAGCGGAAACAGGACGATTTCTACCAGGGCACACCCGCAGGAGGTGTAAAGTATTCGGTCCCACATTTGTTCCTGCGCGAGAATGCCGCACATGGGAATGCCGTGTTGCAGGATGGGAATGCCCTTCCAGGGCAAGACGATGGCTGTGGCCAGCGCGCTGGAAAATACCAGGGAAATTCCCAAAAATGCCGCCAGAAAGTGCAGTAAGTTTTTGTATTCGTTTCGATCGATGCCTGTCATATTAAGCTTGATTCCGACTGGAAAACCTAACACCTAGTAAAGCTATGCCACTAGTATACAGTCATTCGAATTCAGGAAATAAGTCAGTCACATAAAAAATCATAAATTTCGATCTCTGGGGTTGGATGGAATAGCCTGCTATAGTCCAAATACTGCCCACCCGCAGATGTTCGAAGTTTCAACATTGCGCTGCGAAAAACATCCGTTCGGTTCAGCCGGATGTATTTTTATCTCTTTAATATACGTTTTTTTACACTTCGTTTTATACCTTGCAATAAAAAAGGAGTTTCAACATGTCCGCCGGTCGCAAGAAAGCCAAAACTCCAACAATTGAGGCACCCCCGCAAGTGACCCGGTACGAATTCAACTCCCCCCTGGGGGACCGTTATCTGACCCGGCGAGAGGGAAGCGCCGAGATCAGCGACAGCATCCTGGGCCCGCAATCCAGTCGGACCATCCAGACGGGACAGCAGGCCCTGCAAAATTTAGCGGATGAACTTTCCAGTCCCGATGGGCGCCGGATCAACGATATAGGCCTGCGCGCCCGCGATTTTTATGATCTTCAGGCCGGGGCCATCAATTCGGAAGCGGATGAGTTGCTTTCCGGCGCTCAGTCCGATTTGTCCAAGCGCTTTGGCGGTGCATTCAACGCTACGTTTGGCGCGGATTACCTGGCCCGTCTGCAAAATAACCGCCTTTCCAGGCTATCCAACGCGGCCAAAGAGGCCAGTCTGCTGGGCGAGGATTTGTACCGGCAGGACGAGGATTCCCGGATGAAGCGGTTCACGCTGTTTCAGAATTACTTGCTGGATGAGCACAACAAGGCGCAGGGTCTCGCCGGAACTGCGAGCGACCTGTTGCAGAATGAAACCAACCGCGCCCAGGATCTGGCCGTGAAACGAGCCTCACTGGCCCAGCGGACGATGGAGATGGATGCTGATGCGCGCAGCAGACGAGCCGGTTTTATCGCCAAGGTGGCTCCGATTGCGTTGGGTTTTGCGGCCGCTCCTTTTACCGGCGGCGCAAGTATCGGCATGGGTTTAAGCGCCAGTGCCGCTATGCCCAGCCGGATTTAGCAAGCCTTCAATGATCCTGGAATACGGGCCACTCTGATTATGCGGAGGGCCCGTATTTTTTGCTTATGCTTGATGATCGCGGAACTGTTCAGTCAACGCGTGGGCCTCCGATTGGGCTTTGCGGGCTTTGTCCAAAAAATACCGCTCCGCAAACAGGGAGTAGATCAGCACATCCCGCCACTGCCCCCGGATTCGGTTATCACGCCGGAGACAGCCCTCCCGCGTGAAGCCCATTTTCAGGCAGAAGCCCTTGGCGCCCAGACTCGTGGCCTCAATCTCCGCTTTAACCTTGTTGACGCCCAGCGTCTCAAATGCGCAGGAAAGCATCGTTTCCGCCAGCATCGAAATGCCCGGATGCTTTCGAATCGCCGGGTCGCTGACCCCATGCACATAAGCATGCCGACCCGGAATGATCTCCGTCAGGCAGGCCAGGGCCAGAACCTGATTTTCGGAATCCACCAGCAGCCAGAGCCAGGGCAGGTAACTGGCCGTGTTCCGGACCAGCATTTCAGGCTCCGGATCGCAGAAATCATCCAGCAAAGTCTCTCGAAACAAAAACAAAAGCCGCCGGATTCCGCTTTCGTACCGCGTGAATTCAGTGGGCGTATGAATCTGGTGGATTGTCAGTTCCGACATTGCAGGCTCCTGCCGCCGTGGTGGCGATTTTCACGTTTGCTCTCGCGGCCTGGATTCCAGTATGAAAGCCCGGCGTGAAAAACCCCAGCGATTGAAGTTTATGATTTCTCGCCTGAGTCGTGCTTTTTGGAAATTCGCGGGTCTTGCCCGGAATCCCGGCATCATCCCATTGTGGGATTGGCCACTAGCCGGTTGGTTAGTTTTTAAAACGCCACTGTCGGTGAATATGCCGGAGCCCGCTTACGATCATAAAATCATTGTACTGAGGCGTAAAGCTGGGTAGTCACGGGAGGAGTTAGATTATGTATTACACGCGGTGTTTGTCGTGCAAAATTTCCCTCTGGCGCGAGCAGCCCTTTGGTTTGCAGGATCGCGTTTGCGTGCCCTGCATGGCCCGGTTCAGGGATAAAATCCGCATGCAGGAGCAGAGCCGGGAGGAACGTACTCCACTCCGCTCCGTGAGTCGTACAAGCGTAATCAACCGGGAATCCGCATAGAAAGAAGTTTCCCGATTCGTTCTGTTCCGTTACATCGGGGGTTGCTGGAACCCTGGGGGAGGGGGCTAAAGGGAGGCCCTACTTCCCCAAATCCAGCTTGGGATCGAAAATCACGAAGGTGTTTCTTTTTTCCTTTGCCCGGTACAAGGCCGCATCCGCGCGGCGCACCAGCACCTCGGCATCGGCCGCATGATCCGGAAAAACGGCAATCCCCAGGCTAATCCCCACCGTATAATCGTTGCCCAGAATCGACACCGGCTCCTTCATGATATTCAGAATGCGCATGCAGACGACGGACGCCGAGGCTTTGTCCTGCATGCTGGGGCAAATAAACGCGAACTCATCGCCTCCCATTCGAGCGACGGTGTCCGAGTCGCGCAAGGCCCCTTGCAGGCGTTTGGACACTTCCTTCAGCAGGATATCCCCGGCCTCGTGCCCCAGTGTGTCGTTAATGGGTTTGAACTTATCCAAATCCGCCATCATAATGCCAAATTTCGCTTCGCTGCGGCTGGCCAGCTTCATGGTTTGGAAAAGGCGATCCCGGAACAGGCGACGATTGGGCAGTTGTGTCAGTGCATCAAACAGCGCCTGGCTCTCCAGTTGTTGCTTGGATTGGATGCTCTTCGCCCGCTCGGCTTCCAGCACTTGCTGCAGGATTTTGATCCGATAGATCAGGTACCCAATCACCAGTGCTTCCAGCAGTGCCAGGATGGCAATGGGGATGGTAAAGTCTTGCTGCGGTTCCGGGGCTTTGCGCTTGGGCGGCGTTTGCACTTGCGCCTGCCCGGCCTGCGCCGCGCTCTGCGTTTGGGCCGATATCGGCAGCACACCTGCGGAAAGCGCCAGCGCCCCCGCCAGAACTACGCCTGTCCATGCCCGCAAGGTCGGTTTTGTCATCCGGAAAATCAACGCTTCACCCATCACCAAACAAACAGCTTAAAATCGGCCCGGAGCCTGTGCTGGAGGCAGCCCGCACAGGCAACGCTTTGGCGTGTTGTATCATTCAACAATAGCAAATGACGGGCCGGGGTTCAATCGGATTAATCCAGTTGGGGCGGAATTTACTCCAAATAACCGAGTCCTGGGTTGAATGGGCTTTGCTGGGTTGCGGGCTAGGTTTCGGGCTGGTAAATGTCGCGCCACATGCGGGTCAGCTCAAAAAAGATGTCCTGCACTTTCTCGCCGGTTTTGGCATCTTTGCAGTGCATGATTTTGGGGATTTCAAACTTCAGCGGGTCGCCGTGCGCGCCTTCCACAATCAGGTGCAGGTTTTTCAGGTCGAGCTTGATGATGCGCGCCTGGTCCCAATAGGCTTCCTGCCCGTCCTGGTTGGTGTAGTAGAAGCTGACATATTGCGGAAACCGCCGCGCCTTAAACCCCGCCCAATCCGGATGCTCCTGAATGGTCTGTGGCTTTCGCAATGCGTTGATGAGTTCGTCGAGGCCCATGGGCGGGTGGTCCTGCTAGTTCGAGACTAATCTATTAGGAGATTCGATTTGAGAACTTATTACTTCTTGGTTATAAGGCATTAAATTTATTTATGAGGGAATCAAGTGATAATAGAAGATCATCAAAGGTCAAAAAATATACACCCGCTTCTTGAGTCATCTTTAAGCGGCGCATTTTAATAGGATCGTAATTTTGCTCTCTGCCAGCAATCACTACGCCCTTAATTATATTAATCTCATCAGGCTTTATGTTGAGCTCGTTTAGCACTGCTAGACGATGCTCTGTTATAGTATTGAGCCAATCGTTCACTTGATCGATAGCATGTGTTAGCTCTGAGTGCCGATGTCCATTTGATTTCATTAATTTAGTTTTTGTTTTCTCAATTTCAATTAGAATCAATTCTTTTTGCGAAGTTACGATTGCGAAATCTGCAAAATATTTTGTGAGAATAGGTGGTTTGTGCAGAACTTTTCGAGCTGGAAATTGATGCAAGAGAATGGGATACTTTTCAATAAAGGTCTGTAACTCTTCTTCACTTGGGTTGGTATCAAGTAGGCTTTTAAAAGCAGCCCGAATCGACTCTAGAGAGCTTCTTTCATACATTGGAATGAAACTAATGTCTGAGCTATCAGCTTGTCTTTGCCCTAAAAGTACATGCATATTACTTCGCATAAAACTTGTATCTATTGTATTTTTTTTACACTCACAGATGAAAGTATCAGCAACTGTCTCATACCATAGTAACCCTTGCGACTCATACTCAGAACTTCTTTCTAAAGCTGTATAGACCTGAAGTTTTGAAGTACAGCATTTAAAAATAATATCAAGCCGAACTGCTTTAGATGCGTTTGGATCACTTTTGATGGCAGCTTTACGTTCTTCAGTCATCGGATAGGCAGTGTAAGGGATAACTTGAAAAGTCCCTAGGAGTTCTACCTCTTCCCCAGTAGCTAAACTAATATGATAAAAACCTGGTTTGCTTATATATATTGTACTGCCATGAGGAATATTTATAAATGCAATTGACCAGTTGTCAGAGTTCCAAAACCGAACATCTGAAGGTAAATCTTTTAAAGATGTTTTAAGTTCCGCAGTACTAGATATAGTCCCAATTTCATTTTTGTTGTCATCAGTAATTTGAAATTTAAATGTTTTAATGCCGTCAATTATTTTGTTATTTATGGCAAAACAAAAATAACTCTTTCCAAGGTCAAATGGAAAAAGCCAAGGATAAACAAAATATCCTAATCCAAGCACATTCCATTTATTGGTACCTGCTATGTAACTCGCGCGCTCTGAAATACCAAGAAATACAACTTTTTGCATTGTGAATTCATTATAAATAAAACTAGGTCCAACAGGATTCGACCATGCGGCCAAGGGATTATGAAGACCTTACTTCACTAAAGCATATCATAGCCATGCCCTGGGCGGGATTATGCGGCGGGTGGCTGATACAAACGGTAACCTATCGAGGCTTTCCCCTTTGCAACCGAACCTGTCGCAGGTTGGAATGCCCAGCCATTGTGCGAGCGCTTCGGTTCCAATCAAGGGCGTGGGAAAAATTTCGATCATGGCTTTGCAGTTCTATTGCGTTCTGTCTCTCTAATGTGAAGAATTTTATACAAAGCAAAAAACGCGGTTCTGTCTGGTTTTTGGTCGGTTGTGTGGGGCCTGTTCGGCAATTCTCTTGGAGATGTGGGTTTTACTGTATTATCTGGTATAGAGGGTGTTATGTCGTAGATTGGGTTCGTATAGACAGGCGATCTAAGTATTGGTGTGCTTCAAGTTGGTGTGTTTTTTAAGGAGAGTGTTATGGGATTATCGATGATACCACCCGTCGCGGGTGGGGGGCTGATTCCGCAGCAGTTTTTGACTCAGCCTGTGGGTAGTCAGCCGCTAGGAGGGCAGCCGTTTGGCTTGCCGGGCGTTCCCATGCCGGTGCCCGGAGGGCTTCCTCAGGGCGTTCCGATTGCCCTGCCGCCCGGAGGGCTTCCTCAGGGTATGCCGATGACCTTGCTGCCCGGAGGGCTTCCTCAGGGTGTTCCGATGACCCTGCCGCCCGGAGCCATGATGCAACCGCAGCCAATGCAGCTGCCGCCAGCCATTCAGCAGGAAATCATGCAGGCCCAGGCCCAGATTCAGCAGGAAATGGCCGCAGCCCAGGCTCAGCTGCAAAAGGACTTCATCAGCGCCCAGCAGCAGGCCCAGCAGAATCCGGCTGCGGCGGCCCAAATCCAGAACGCATTCCAGCAGCATGTGATCAACGTCCAGTCCAAGGTGCAGCAGGACATGCTGGCCGCCCAGACGAGGATTCAGCAAAGTATGCAGAAAGCCGCAAATCCGGCTCCGGCCACTGCTCCCACGGGTCAAGCCCCGACACCCATTGCGCCGATGGCCGCACCAGCGCCTAAGCCAACGGCTACCCAGGGGGCCGCACCAGCGCCTAATCCAATGGCCACTCCAATGGCGGCCCCGACCGTTAAGGCTCAGGCACCAACCGGCGGTAATGAACCTGCTCCCAGCGGTAAAACGGAGGAAGGTCCCGGGCACGGACATGGCCGTGGCCACGCTTATGGGCATTCCAAGCACGAGGGAAAAAGTCACGGTCGCGGCCACAAAGATTGAGACATCGGGAGCCTGTCGGGATGGTAGGCTCCTATAACCGAACCCGCCGCAGGCGCAGCGCGTTGCCGACCACGGAGACGGAGCTGAAGCTCATGGCGGCGGCGGCGATCATCGGGCTCAGCAGGATGCCGAGGGCGGGATACAGGACCCCGGCGGCGATGGGGACGCCCAGGCTGTTGTAAACAAAGGCAAAAAACAGGTTCTGCCTGATGTTGCGCATCGTCGCGCGGCTGAGGGCAATGGCTTTCGCAATGCCGCGCAAATCGCCTTTTACCAGGGTCACGCCCGCGCTCTCCATGGCCACATCCGCGCCGGTGCCCATCGCAATCCCCACCTGGGCCTGCGCCAGCGCCGGGGCATCATTAATGCCGTCTCCCGCCACAGCCACCACGCGGCCCTCGTCTTGCAAACGCTGCACAATCTCGCGCTTTTGCGCGGGCAGCACTTCGGCCTCCACCCGGTCCAGGCCCAGCTTCCGCGCGACCGCCTCCGCCGTCGTCCGGTTGTCGCCCGTCACCATAATAATGCGCACCCCCGCATCATGCAGCTGCCGAATCGCGGGCAGAGTCGTCTCCTTGATGGGGTCGGCCACCGCCACCAGCCCCGCCGCCTGATCGTCCACGGCCACCAGCATCGCCGTCTGCCCCTCCGCTCGCAGCACGTCGGCTTGCAGCTCCAGTGGCGCAGTCTCCAGCCCGGCCAGCAAATGCAAGTTCCCCAATTGGATGAATTTTCCCTCAATCCGGCCCGTGACCCCCTGCCCGGTCACGGATTGAAACTCCTCCACCGGGCTGAGCGAAATGCCACGCTCCTCCGCCCCTTTCACAATCGCCGAGGCCAGCGGGTGCTCGCTCCCGCGCTCCAAACTTGCCGCCAGGCGCAACAACTCCTCCTCGCTCATCCCCGGTAGGAGCGAAATAACCGTGGTCAGCTTGGGTTTTCCCTCGGTGAGGGTGCCGGTCTTGTCCACCACCAGCGTGTCCACCTTTTCCAACACTTCCAGCGCCTCGGCATTCTTGAACAACACGCCCGCTTCCGCCCCGCGCCCCGTCCCCACCATAATGGACATCGGTGTGGCCAGCCCCAGCGCGCACGGGCAGGCAATAATCAGCACCGCCACCGCGTTCACCAGCGCATACGCCATCGCCGGGGCTGGTCCCAGCGCGGCCCATGCCATAAACGTAACAATCGCCGCCACCACCACCGCCGGGACAAACCATGCCGCCACCAAGTCAGCCGTCCGCTGAATCGGCGCCCGGCTGCGCTGCGCCTCCGAGACCATCTGTACGATCCGGGCCAGCAGGGTATCGCTCCCCACCCGCTCCGCCCGCATGACGAAGCTCCCGGTCTGGTTCATCGTCCCGCCCGTCAGTGGGTCCCCCGGCTGCTTCTCCGCCGGAATGGGCTCTCCGGTAATCATGGACTCGTCCACCGCGCTTGCTCCCTCCAGCACCACGCCATCCACCGGGATTTTCTCGCCGGGTCGCACCCGCAGGCGGTTCCCAGGCTGGACTTCCGCCAGCGGGATGTCGCGTTCGCTGCCATCTGCTTCCACCCGGCGGGCGTTTGCGGGCGCCAGTCCCAGTAGCTTGCGAATGGCACTGCTGGTCTTGCTGCGCGCGCGAAGCTCCAGCACCTGCCCCATCAGCACCAGGACGGTGATGACGGCGGCGGCCTCAAAGTAGACCTCCACCTGCCCGTTATGCCCCCGGAACGCGGGCGGGAAAATCTGCGGAAAAAGCACCGCAATAATGCTGTAAAGGTAAGCCACGCCCACGCCGATGGCAATCAGCGTAAACATGTTCAGGCTGCGATGGATGATGGACGTCCAACCCCGCTCAAAAAAAGGCTTTGCGCCCCACAACACCACCGGGGTCGCTAGAATCAGCTCAATCCAATGCAGCGTTTCGGGGGCTGCCAGCCTGTCCAGCTGCAATTGCAGAAACATCCGCCCCATGGCCAGTGCCACCAACGGGATGGTCAATCCCAGTGACACCCAGAACCGCCGACTCATATCGATCAGCTCCGGGTTGGCCTCTTCAGCTATGGTCACGGTGCGCGGTTCCAGCGCCATGCCACAAATGGGGCAGCTTCCCGGCTGATCACGGATGATTTCCGGGTGCATCGGGCAATAATATTCAGTCTTACCGGCTTGAAATTCCAGAGGGGATTCCGGCTCCAGCGCCATCCCGCATTTTCGGCAGGAGCCTGGCCCTTTCTGCCGGATTTCCGGATGCATGGGGCAGGTATAAATCCCGATTGATGAGGCTAATTTCGAAGTCTGTGGAGCATGTGCCGCATGGCAGCAACTTCTGGCCGGTGTGACGTCTTGCTGTTGTATAAATTGCGTTGGGTTTGCCCGGAATTTCTCGGCACAATGCTTGCTGCAAAAATAATACGGCTCTCCCGCGAAGGTTTCATTGAGCGCTTCCGCTGGATTCACCGGCATGCCGCAAACGAGATCCCTCACGCTCGCATTCTCCTGGGCCGGAGCTTCCTGGTGAGAACCGCACTTTGGATGATGGTGCGTGTGATCCATATTGATTCCCCTTGTTTTTTGCGGATCCAAACGCGGGTAGGCGTTGGGATGTCCGTTCCGTGGCAAGTGGCTGCCGTCTCTTCCGGGAGCTGCTTCATGCGTTGCCTGGCACAGATTTTTGCATCAATATCCGTAATTTGCACTGACGCAAATCAATCGGCGTGGTTTCTCAGGGCGTAAACAATTGAGGTAAAGGGCTATTTCCCGAGACAAAAGGGGATTAGCCGATTTCCACGTTGAAATCCAGCGCCCATTTGTCCAGGGCCGCTTCCGTCAGCTCGGTCCAGGCCGGTTGGGGATTGGATTCGCGGGCCTCGAAGAGGGGGATTCCCTTCAGGTCATCCTCGGACCAGCGGGGGTAAAGGTGAATATGAAGGTGCGGGGTCACTTCGGAAAGTGTCATCCAGTAAACGCGGGGGGCGCCCATTTTCTCAAGGGTGGCGGCCCAGGTCTTCGCAGAGGTTAGCAGGCTGTCCGGCAACTCGGCATATTGCAAAATCTCCTGGCTGGTGGCCAGCATCAGGTAGCCATTGCGTTTTCCTTTTAGTGCCACCAACGGCTTTTGGGTTGAGACGGCGGTGAAAGGATTTGCGCCGTTGTGCTGCGGATGGTCCGACTCCCCCATGGGCTTGGCCACCAGCTTCTGCAAGCGCATCTGCGTGCGGCTTCGATTTAAATCCTGATCTTCCATTGGTGCCTCATCCCCAAAATACAAATGTCAAAACGCGCAAGAAGGTCATTCAACGGAAATAATCATCTTCCACGCATCTTCTCATTTTAAAGCATTCATGAGGAATTTGCGCACCGACTCTCAATAGAGCCTATGCGATCCGGATGGCTGCCGGTTGAATGACCGAAATGAGCAACCTAACCCAAATCGTGTGGTTTGAAGCGAGTCTGGAGAGCCAGTTCCGCGCGGTAGCGTCGCTCGTCTTCAATACGCTCATAATTCCTGCTGAGAGCCTGGATACCGGCTTCAACCACCTCCTTGTTGCTGGCGAAATGTCCATGCTCTCTCAGCCAGTTGATTTGCTCAACGGTGGCAAAATCAAGCTCCAGGGTGATGGTGCGGGTGATCGACTCGGTTGCCATGATGTTCTCCTCGTTATGGATCGGTTTTCAACCTGCGGTCGGCGAAACCGGATCACGTCGCGCGCAAGCAAAATGCACGGCAACTTCCGGTACCTGGTTTCAGGTTGCTGAATGTCGTCCCGACCCAGTGAGCCGCGATGACGCGAGCATTATCGCTGCGACAAATGAAACTCATCGGTCGTGACCCCTCAGGTGCATTTTTATCACCACCATAACAATCTGTCACCTGATTTTTAACCGGTTTGTTGGGCAATGCTTACCAGTCCATCAGGGCTATCAGAGTAAGGCTCTGCCGCTGTTTTTGGTTCTCGTTTTTCGAAAGTGTCCGCTCTGTCACCCTTGAACGGCTCTCTTTGTCCAAGGCCCCATCTTTGGGTCCCACCTGGTTGGGATCCGTTCAGGTGATCAGTTTGGATCTGCCGCCGGATACGGTTACAATACCTGTGCAGGCTCCGCGCCGCATAGCGGCGTGTCATTCAAGCCCTGTTTTCTCACACGCCTTCAACCGGACTCCCGCCATGACCGCGCAAAACGAACTGACTCTCCAAAACCAACCCTTAACTGCCGG
This sequence comes from Coleofasciculaceae cyanobacterium, assembly GCA_036703295.1. Classification (GTDB taxonomy): domain Bacteria; phylum Cyanobacteriota; class Vampirovibrionia; order Vampirovibrionales; family Vampirovibrionaceae; genus DATNPJ01. The sequence goes on from DATNPJ010000043.1 coordinate 72,927, forward strand.
GCTTTTTGAGCCAAACCGCACCGGGCTGGCGCTGGATGATTATGATTATCCGTTACCGGAAACCCTGATTGCGCGCTATCCCTTGCCAGAGCGCGATCAGTCGCGCATGCTGGTGCTCAACCGGCAGACCGGGGAAATCAGTCATCATCTGTTTTCGGAGTTGCCGAACACCCTGAGCGCGGGCGACCTGATGGCGCTGAACAACACCAAGGTGCTGCCCGCCCGCTTCTATGGCAACCGGCAGGGCTTGACCGGGCGGGTGGAAATCCTGATGCTGAATCCCTCCCCGGAGAGTTCGCTGGAGTGGACCGCGCTCATTCGTCCGGCCCGCAAGATGAACGCTGGAACGATTGTAGAGTTGCCGGGAACACAGGCTACCCTGGAGATTCTGAGCGTAGGGGAACGCGGCTGTTGCCGGGTCCGCGTGCATCCGGCCGAACATGGGGATGTTTCGATTTTGATGGAGCGGGTCGGGCTGATGCCGATTCCGCCTTATTTGCGCCGCGACCCTGAAGAGGACGACAAGCAACGCTACCAGACCGTGTTTGCCAAAGTGCCCGGCGCTCAGGCGGCCCCAACCGCCAGCTTGCATTTCACACCCAATGTGCTGGAAACTATTGCCGGGAAAGGCGTTTACACGTCGGAAGTGACATTAGCCGTTAGCGCCGGGACATTCCGGACAGTGGAAGCCGATGAGATTACCGAACATCGGATGGATCCCGAAGCCTACACCATCCCGGAGGCCTCCGCTTCGGTAATCCAGCAAGCCAAAAACGCGGGCGGTCGTATTCTGGCCGTTGGCACCACGGTGGCCAAGACCCTGGAAACCTCGGCGCACCGGCATGAAGGTCTGGTGCAGGCGGAGTCCGGCTGGAGCGACCTGTTTATCTATCCGGGGTTCCGGTTCCAGACGGTAGACATGCTGTTGACCAATTTTCACCTGCCGAAGTCCACGCTGCTGATGCTCGTCAGCGCCTTTGCCGGTCGTGAAAATATCGCCGCCGCCTACCGAGAGGCTCTGGAGCAGCAGTACCGGTTCTTCAGCTACGGCGATTGCATGCTGATTCTTTAGTGCCGGGCACGGTTGCGGTCAAGCCAGAGAATCAGGGCAAAGACAATACCGCCGAGGAAACCGCCCAGGTGGCCCCAGAGGTTGATTCGTTCCAGTTCCAGGGAATTGCTGACAATAAACAGGAGCATGAAAAACAAGGCGCCCCTCAGTTCCTGCCAGAAAACCGGGCGGTTCTGTCCGTAGCGCAGCAGCAAAATCAGCCCGATATAGGTGCCGATCAGCCCGTAATCAATGCTGGAGGCACCAATGGAAACCACCGGCATCATGGCTAAGGTCAACAGCAGTCCGGCGGTTTCCGAGACGAGATAGAGCGCAAACAGCCGGAGGGAACCGATGGATGGTTCCAGCATGTTTCCGAAAACCAGGATGCCGAACAGGTTGGCCAGCAGGTGGGAGGGATTGGCATGCAGCAGCGCGGCGGTATAAATACGCCACCATTCCCCCTGATGGACGGCCTCCGGGATCAATGCGCCCCACCGGGCGGCCTGTTCCGTAATGCCCTGGAATCCAACCGGGTAGGAGGACAGGGCGTAAGCTGCCAGCAGCAACAGAGAAAAGCCGGAGCTGACCGGGCACCGGCGGTAGAAAGGCTGCCTCGCTGCGGGCGGATCCTTGGAAGCGGCAGGCTGCTCGCCGTCTACTGTTGCGTCCGGCTGCCCGGCGGAATCCTCCTGTGATGGCGATTCGGGTTGTGGTTCCTCTGTGGTCTGGTTCATGCGCGTTCCCCGTTGACCTTTCCATTATAGGCAAGCCTCTTCGGAAGCGTAAGACGCTGCTGTGGACAGCTTGTCTTTGGCCGCTTTGTCTCCCTCCATGTCCCAGGTATAA
>DATNPJ010000053.1:0-96139 GCA_036703295.1 Coleofasciculaceae cyanobacterium
CCAGCCCAACAGAGATAGAGCGAGCAACACGCGCCATGTATGAGTTGATGCTTCAGAGAAGCGGCGGATGAATTTGGGGCCGGGATGGAATGTCTTGGAAGCGTCAATGCTCCAGACGATGCCAGTGCGCGCAAACCAGAGGGAGTTTTGAAGCCGGGTGACGCCGAAACGCAGATATTTGCCGGGATCCTGGCGAATAATCTTCAGAGCCTCGGCTTCGATAACCTTGCGGGACCGTAGTTCACCTTTGATGGTGCCATCCAGTTGCGCTTGGGCTTTCGGGTAATAAGGCAGTGTCTGCAGCCCGGTCACTCCGCCCTCCCCACCGTATTGACTGGCAAACGCGAGTGAATATTCGGTAAAAAAGAGCTTGGGAACGCCGGTCAGCACGTACTGATGATATACCCAGGTTGAGATGAGGAAACCCGCCGTCAAAATCATTGCTGCACAACCAGTCAGGTCTGTTTTAAGCCGCCCACGCCGCGTGTGCAGAAAAATAACCGGAATCAGCAGTAACAGCAGCAGGTTACTGGCGCGAACCATTACGCCGCCATAAATCAAAAGTCCCAGCGCCATCCAGTAGAGGATTTTATGCTGTTCTATATGGCGGGAATTCAGGACAGCCCAGAGAATGACAAGCGTGTAGGCAATAGCATGGATTTCGGTGGCCATGAGAGCGCTGTATGTAATGAACTGTGGAAAAATAGCGGCAAGCCCGGTGGCCAATAGCGCCGCTTTTCGGTTGAATAGCTCCACCGAAAGGCGATAGATACCCAGCAGCACGAGCAGGGAAAAAAGCAGGTTCACGCCCCAGCCCACCAGCAGAGCATTTCCGAAAAGCGCCATGGCAAATGAATAAAACAGAATGCTGCCGGTGTGCCTGTCCAGCGCAGTGAAGCTGAGATCGCCGTGATGAATGTTATTGGCGTACTGCCAGTAGAGCTGGAAGTCACTGTGAGGCACTGGTTGAGTCAGCGCTATCCAGTAAAGCCGCAGGCCCAGCCCGGCCAGAAACAGCAGGAGCAACAACCAAGGGGAGGGTTTTTCCTCTACACTTTTCCGAATCATGAGTCCGGTAAAACCCAACAGGGTCATAAGCGAGAGAAAAACCAGGATCCCGGTGCCGAGCAGGGAGCGAAACAGTGTGTCGAGGAAGGCTTCCAGCATGAGACTCCTTGTAAAAAGTGACTTTGGGTGGTATGCGCAGATTACGCTAACAACGTATCATAAATTTTAATTGGAGCGTTCCTGTTTCATACGCCCAAAGCGTGAATCAATGTTTGCAAAGTGACTCTGTGACAATTCAGCCTCTTTATCCTTTAATGCAGTTATCCGCCTGAAGATAACCTTTCAGAAACTTGATTGCGGTGAGTTGTTGGATTTTATCGGCTTCTGCGAGATTTCGATTTACTTTGATCGAATGCTGAAGCTTTTTTCGGTACTTGGCAAAATAATAAGGCAGATCACGCATTTTATGAACTTTGAAATACTCCTTGAACGGGGTGTTGTTGCGGTACTGCTCCAGCAGACGATCGGGTGTTAAGGCGCTGTTGATATATGTTCCATACAAAATATCCAATATTTCTTCCAACTCCTGATCCGAGTTATCTTCCCTCAGTGCCTCACGCAAATAATGTTTCATAATATCCCGGAAACGTTTGTACTCAGGGTGAAAATAAGGGCTTAGCAGGAAGTGAATCGGTGATAATTTATCGCGGTTTGAGGCTAGGGACTGGCCAACTTCACGAATGTAGTAATAGACGGGCAGTTTCTTGTACTTGCCAAGAATCACTTGAAGTGAATCAATCATCAATTCTTCATGACATTGAAAATGGTCCGGGTTGGCCTGCAAAGAGTACTGTGTGGCCTCTTCGTATATTTTTTGCATTAAAGAAGTTCGATGTACTGCATAATAGAGGGGGCCATAATGGGTGTAGAAATTGAGTAATCGCGTCAGTGGGTTTTCGCCTTCCAGCGAACGCATTTGGGTATAGGTTGGTTTGCATTTTAGGTTGGATTGCTCATGAATCGCCAAGCTGGCATAGGCGCCTGAGGCGATAGAATAATCGGGATGCGTCAGCAGGAAATCAATCGAAGTGTATAGTCCCTCTGGCACCAGTAAGTCATCATCTGCCAGAATCGCGACAAGCGGCGTTGTAACCAGCCTGAATCCCGCCAGCAACTTTTCTGCAAAAAGTGTAGTTGGCGCGAATCGATAGTACTCCACGGGGAAACGAGAGGCGATACGAGCTACCTCTTCGCTGAGATTTGGTGAAGAATCCAGTATAAGTACCCTTAGTGCAGGCAGCGGGAAGCATTGTGACAAATAATTCAGGTTACGAGCGATATAATCCGGTCGATCATAAGTGGGGATCAAAATGGTTATGTGTTGGGCCTTATTGATGATCTCTCGGTCAAAGCGTTGTGGGTTGGACGTATCTTGAGGCATGAAATCCTTTCCGTGCCGGTGTAGCCAGTTGTTTTAGATCTTTCTTAGCCATGCATCGGGCCAATGGGTGACATAATCCGTGATTTGCCCCTCATTGAAAACAAGGGGTGGTTGTTCCAAGATAAATTCTGGATGGGCTAACGCGAATTCCCGCGCCGCTGTTGCGGGGTGGTCCCATTTCCAATCCGGATTAATGCCATCCAAATCGTAGAGATCTTGCATAATGCCATCGGTGGCTACAATATAGGAGTCAGTGGTGACCAATGAATGGTAGCATTCCAGCTCTTTTTGAACGTGGGCTTTGGTATGACATGAATCCAGGATGACCATGACTGTTTCATCCGGATTGATCAATGCTTTTACCTGATCCACCATGGCAAGGGCTGCCGAGTCACCTTCAATCAAAGTGATATATGGGAATAATTCATGAGCTTCAATGGCGTGCCGGTTATGGGGACGAATTTCAATATCAATGCCAATCACCCGACCTTTTTCCATGGCTTTACAAAGGCTGGCATAGAAGACAATACTGCCGCCATGAGCCACGCCGGTTTCAATAATCACATCCGGTTTCACCCGGTAAATCGCTTCCTGAATCCGGATCATGTCTTCCGGCAGTTGGATAATCGGACGTCCCATCCAACTAAAACCATAAGTGTATTTCTGTTGCCAACCTATTTTCACCCAATGACGACTGATCAGGTTGAAAGACTCTTTGCTGTATAAATCCATTGAAACGCTTTGACCCTTTTCATTTTCAATGGTCAGTGTCCTTGCCTTGCTGTCGATGATAAGCTTTTGGTCAAGCTCCATGGGCTCCGATTGTGCTTTCTCCGGGATGGTGGATATTTGGTAAGACATGATTGGCCTCATTGTGTTTCTGCTTCCAAAACTCAGTATAGTCTTCAATCGCGGCTGATAAATCCCATTGAGGAGTCCACTTCAGTTCATCTCTGAGGCGGGATATATCGGCAAATAAAGAATCAGGTTCTGGCGTGAGGTTGGGGATAGCACCCCACTGAACCAGATCTGGATTAGCCTGCAAATGCTCGGTAACATATTGTATCAGGTCTTTAATCGAAGTGGGTTTGCCGGAACCGATGTTGATTGCTCCTTCAACAGTGCTTTCCAGTAAAGTGACCAAAGCATTGGCGACATCTTTCACGTAAATGAAATCGCGTTTCTGTAATCCCGCTGTGCAGGGAATTGTTTGTTCCAGGGTTAGTGCCTGGATTACACTGGGAAGGAGACGGGATTCTGGTTCATAAGGCCCATAGGCGAAAAAAATGCGTCCCCATGCGGCTTGTAGTTTCAGTTGTCTGGCATAAGCAAACAGAACTTCCATCAAGGCTTTCTTGGCGCTACCATAAAGTGACGAGGGGTGGAGTGGTGTCTCAAGCTCCGAGCACTTGCCCGCAGACCAGTCATATTCTGCACACGTGCCGGTCATGATGATACGCTGGCCACCCGTTTCCGCAAAAACTTCCAGCAGGTCCAGACTGGCTCTCAGCCAGTCCAGGTTTTCTTTCGCGTGCCAGTATTGTCCGTGTTCGGTATACCAGGCCAAGTGCAAAAGTGAATGAGGTCGAACATAGGTCAGTAATTCCCGTAACTCTGGAGGCTGAAGTAAATCAACCTGATGCCAGATAACAGGAGATTTGGTTTCTGAGTGTGACGATTTTCGGGAAACGGCATGAACTTCATACCCATGCGCAATCAACTCGGGCAGGCAATATCGGCCAATGAAACCGGAGGCGCCTGTAAGCAGGATTCTTTTTTTCACACGACGGCCCCCATCTTGAATGGAGAATATTTCCGATCCCGCTCCGAAATCACGCTGACCGGCAGCGGCCATTCAATGCCGAACGCCGGATCATCATAACGATAACCCCGCGCATGATCGGGCGAATAATGGTTGGCAATCCGGTAAGACACGTCCGTATTATCTTCAAGTGTTTGGAAACCATGGGCGAAACACTTGGGAATATAGAGCATACGTCGGTTGTCGGCGGAAAGTTCCACGCCGGTCCACTGGCCATAAGTGGCAGATTCTGGACACAGGTCAATGATGACATCAAATATACTGCCCTGTGTACATTGCACAACTTTCATCTCTTCAAACGGCGCGATTTGAAAATGCATGCCTCGCAGCGTCCCCTTTTTGTGGTTGTGAGAGATGCTGTACTGGATGAATTCCGGCTCAAAGCCCAGGTCAATAAATTCCTGCCGTGACCAAGTGCGGGCAAAATATCCCCGCTCATCCTCGATGGGCTCGATTTCCACCAGATAGGCGCCGTTCAGCGGCAGCTCGGTGTATTTCATACGGTGGCAATACCCTTTTGAAATGTTTCTTGTGAATCCACTTCCCGGGACTGAGGAAAGGGGAGTACGAATTCGCCACCCCAATCCTGGATGTAGGCCATTTGAGCCATGACTTCTTCACGCAGGTTCCAAGGTAAAATGACCACGTAGTCCGGCTGGGTTTTCTGAATCTTATTGGGGTGATAAATCGGAATGCGGGTGCCGGGTAGTAGGCAATTCTGCTTGTGCGGGTTGCGATCCACAGTGTAATCAATGAAATCAGTACCCACTCCACAATAATTCAACAGCGTGGTACTCTTGGCCGGTGCCCCATAACCCACAATGGTTTTGCCCTGCTCCTTGGCCTCAATCAAAAACTTTAGAAAATGTCGCTTGGTAGCTTTTACCTGCTCGTTGAAAGCATCATAAGCCTGCAAGTGATTCAGCCCGGCACAGTGCTCCTTGTCAAGCAATGCCATCACGTTTTCGCTCACCGGCAGGGTCGTATTCTCTTCATGGCAACCATAAATACGCAGAGAACCGCCATGTGTGGACAACTCATCCACATCGAAGAGCGTCATGCCAAAGTGGGCAAAAATCCGTTGGGCCGTGCCAAACGAGAAATAGGAAAAATGCTCGTGGTAGATGGTATCGAATTGGTTCTGGCGTATGAGTTGCAGCAGGTGTGGAAATTCGATGGTGAAAACTCCTGTCGGCTTGAGGATTTGCTTGATGCCTTGCACGAAATCGCACAGATCAGGCACATGGGCCAGCACGTTGTTTGCAACCAGCAAATCAGCTTGGTGGCCTTCCTGCGTCAGCTCGTCGGCAGTTCTGGTACCAAAAAACTTCACCAGCATAGGTATACCTGCCTGAATAGCCACTTCCGCCACGTTGGCAGCGGGCTCCACGCCAAGCACAGGAATGTCCATCTCCTTGAAATATTGCAACAGGTAACCATCGTTGCTGGCCAGCTCAATCACCTGGCTTTGCTCGTCTAGGCTAAAACGTCTCACCATGGATTGGCTATAGGTTTTGCAGTGAGCCAGCCAACTGTCGGAATAAGAGGAGAAATAGGCATAATCCCCAAAAATATACTCTGGTGATTCAAATTCTCCGAGCTGTACCAGAAAACAGTTTTCGCAAACATAGGCATGCAGAGGGTAGAAAGGCTCCATCCCATCTACCCGTTCAGGCCGGATGTAGCTGTTAGACAGTGGGGACATACCCAAATCCGCAAAACTGTGCGTCAATGGGGCTTTGCAGAAACGACAGCCGAGGGTTTTCATATCGGTAAAGCCTTTTCGTTTATTTGCTGCAAGGATTCGAAGCGGCTAATCTGCGCCAGTGTCAGCGTTCGCAAATCACCACCAGCCTGATAGGCATGATACCATTCCACAATCCAATCCAGCGCCGTCACTAAGGGTAGCGAAGCTTCCCAGCCCAAGCGGTTATAGGCTTTGCTGCAATCCAAGCGCAGTATTGTTGATTCATGCGGATGATACCCGTCATCTTTCATCCAGCGAACGTTACTGCCCCAGGCATCCGTCAAACGATCCGCAATCCATCCGACGGGTTGGGCATCCTGAGCTAAAGGGCCGAAGTTCCAAGCCTCGGCATAGCTCTGCTCATCCTGCCAAAGTTTTTCAATTAACAGAAGATAGCCGGATAAAGGCTCCAAAACATGCTGCCATGGACGAACAGCGTCGGGATTTCGGATTACAGCGGGTTGATTATTCATGAACGCCTGAATAATATCCGGAATCAACCGATCTTTGGCCCAGTCTCCGCCACCGATGACATTTCCGGCTCGCGCTGTAGCCACCGATATTGATTGATTCAGCAGGAACGAATTCCAATAGGACATCGTGACCAACTCAGAACAGGCTTTGCTGTTGGCGTAAGGATCATGCCCGCCCAGTCGGTCATTTTCACGGTAACCCCAGTGCCACTCCCGGTTTTCGTAACACTTGTCAGTGGTTACATTCAGTGCGACCCGGACCGAAGGCGTTCGGCGCACAGCTTCCATCGTATGAACCGTACCCATCACGTTGGTGGCATAGGTTTCGACCGGCGATTGATAGGATTCCCGAACCAGGGATTGTGCGGCCATATGAATCACCACATCCGGATGGTGTTTGTGCATTGCCTGGCTCAGAGCATCCAAATCCCGAATATCCCCGGTGATGCAGGTCATGCCCGAAGCCACATCGGTCAGCTCAAACAAGCTGGGGTGAGTCGGTGCTGGCAATGAGAAGCCAATGACTTCCGCGCCCATTGATTGCAACCACAGGGCCAGCCAACTCCCCTTAAAACCGGTATGGCCGGTCAGGAACACCTTCTTGTCTTGCCAGAACGGTTGTGTCATGAGAACGCTTCAATCAATACCTGAATCTCAATAATCTCACACTCCATGGTTTTGCAATGGCGTTAATGGAGGTAATATCCACAGCATTTGCGTTAGGCGGAAAGCCTACCGAAGAACATCTGGCCGAAAGTGGACTAAACTACTGGGCGGGGGGATGCATCATGCAGCTTATCCACATCCGAATGCTGAAAAGCTATTCTGTCATTAAAAAACAGGACCGTCAAGCAAGATAGACGTGCCATCATGGGCTGGATTGTTTTTTTGCCACTGCCCTCAACTGCCTTTCAGATTCAAAATGACCCTCTGCCGCATGTGTCGCATGTTTGTCTACAAACTTGCAGGTCATGAACTACAGACATATAGTCTTTAATTCTTTGTGGGCACCCTGTTATTGGCGCTAGGTTAAATGCTAAATGCTTGCGGCATGAAGGATTTTTAGTTCCTCTGCCCGGAATTGGAGGCCGTAGAGCTTATGGTAAATGCCGTCCAAAGCCATTAGCTCGTCATGCGTGCCGGACTCGACAATCTGACCGGCTTCCATTACCAGGATTCGGTTGGCATGCCGGATGGTGGAAAGTCGATGGGCAATCATGATCACCGTTTTATCCTTCATGAGATCCATCAGGGCCCCTTGCACAATGGCTTCGGATTCATTATCTAGGGCGCTGGTTGCTTCATCTAAAACCAGGATGGGCGCATGCTTCAAATAGGTCCGGGCGATGGCGATTCGTTGCTTTTGGCCACCTGAAACGAAAGACGCCCGATCGCCGACCGGGGTGTCCAGTCCGGCCGGAAGACTCGCAACCCAATCGTAGAGATGCGCCACTTTCAGCGCCTCGGTCAGCTCTTCTTCTGTCGATTCCATATTGCCCAGCATAATGTTTTCCCGGATGGTCCCGTTGAATAGCACCGTATCCTGGGAAACCATGGCGACCAGACTCCGTAATCCAGTAAGAGAAAACTGTCGAAGGTCTGTGCCATTCATCAGAACTTGGCCTTCAGAGGGCTCGATAAAGCGGGAAATTAGATCAATCAGGGTGGTTTTTCCGCCGCCGCTGGTACCGATAATAGCGATGGTTTCTCCCGGCTGGATTGTCAGGTTGATATTCTTCAAGATCTGCTTATCCGGTCCGTAATTGAAAGATACGTTACAGAACTCCAGGCTTTTGAACTCACTGATGGGAACAGGGTTTTCAGGATTCTGGATGGCTGATACCTCATCCATCAATAGAAAAACCCGTTCTGCGGGGGCCAGAATGACCTGGATTTTACCAATGATGGAAGCGACAACCTTTACAGGCTTGTAGAGCAACAGCAGAGCTACCAGGAAGGACGTTAAATCGCCCGGTGTCATCTGGTGTTTCTGGACATAGGATACGCCAAGAAAAATAATGGCGCCGATGCCGACCCCTGCAATCATCTGCATAATCGGTCCCAGAATAATGGATTTTTTAGCGGTTTGCATGGCGGTGCTGAAGACTTTCTGGCGGGTCTTGTCAAAGCGTTTGATCTGGACGCCGTACAGATTGAATGATTTGACCTCCCGCACACCATAGATGGTTTCGTTGAAAATGTTATCCATTGTCGCTGACGCCTGGCGCAGCATATAGTCCAACTCCCGAATTCTGCGACTGAGGTAGGCAATCGGGATGATGATGAGTGAAATAATAAACAAGGCAATGATAGAGAGCTGCCAGTTCCGGAAAAGAAGAACAGTCGCCAGACCCAGCATGGTGAAAAACTGGATCAGGAAACCTTGCAGATTGGTTACGATGGCTTGCTGAAGCTTGTGGGCATCTGAGTAATAGCGGGAGACGATGTCACCATAGGTAGTTTGTTTGTAATACGAGAGATCCCGTCCGATTAAATGGCGGTATAAAGCGCCCTGGATATCAACACAGATTCGATTGCCGACATAAGTGGTCAGGTATTGGCTAACATACTCAAAAAAGCCTTGAATGAGGCTTACTGATAAGATGGCAACTGGTATGATCAGCAGAAAGGAATAATCTTGAGAGTGGATCAGGCGATCAAAGAAGGGGCCGATGAAAAAAGCCATCGAACTTTCCAGCGCGGATGCCGGGACGGAAGCAAACAAACCGATCAGGAAGCGGCTCCGGTAGGGCTTTAAATACTGCAGAAGCCGCTGATAACTCTTCAGGTCCTGGGCATACTCTGAAAGTATAGTCTTGTGCTTGATGCTACCTGAGTTTGTCGGAGCTTGAGTCATTGAAAAATTAAACCACGCCTTCATATCTGGACTCAGGAATTCTTCCATCAATGCCAACCTTGTGTCAAGCGTGTTGGATGAGCTGTCGGCGCATCTTTTCCTCTAAAACCCGCCTCTCGCAAAGGTTTTTAGGCACATGGCTTTATTAAGCAACTCTCTTCGTCGTTCTCCCTAACGGCCCCGGTGTTGAGCTATGTTTTCTGACGATACCCGGTGCTGGCAGGGAGCGTTGTGGCTGTGATAGTATGAAGTGATTGTTACCCTCCATGTCGAATTGAAACCGATGGCCATAACCTCTATGTCCCAGCCTGTCCGCAAGGAGGAATACGCCCGTCAGGGCGAATTTCACCGGAATCTGAACCCCAACTGGAGTTACTATCCCATTTATGTCAACAAGGTGGAGCTCATTGACGCCTTGCTGAACCGGTACGGATGCAACCGGGGCAAAATCCTGGATGCGGGCTGTGGCGAAGGCGTTCTGGTTGAAAAGTATGCCGGCATTGGCTGGGATATCGTCGGGGTAGACAAGAATTACGCCTCCGAACATGTTCAGGAGGGCAGCATTACCGAGCTTCCGTTCGCGGACCAAAACTTTGGCACGGTGATGGCGCTGGATGTCCTGGAACACCTTCAATATCGAGAACAACCCCAGGCGCTGGCTGAGCTCGTTCGTGTCACCAGCCCCGGCGGAATCGCTATTTTCTCCTGTCCGAACTTGGCGCATTTCACTTCCCGCTTGAAACTGATGTTTAGAGGGCGGCTGCTCCGGACAGCATCCGCCAATCATCACTGTGGGGACCGGACGATGCCCGAATACCGGGAATTGTTTGAAAAAGCGGGGCTTGAGGTGTTGGAAGTCCGAGGGATCTTCCCGACAGTCCCTCCGTTATACCGCTTCGTGATGCGGAATCCTTCCCGGAGTGTCGGTCTGTTGCGGTTTCTTCAGCGGCTTCCCTTTCCGATCAATTGGCATTTTCAGGTCATTTTCGTTTGCCGGAAGGCTGCTGTGCAAGCTGGGTAATCCAGTAGCCTTACGAGAATCAAGCGACCTGACTGGCTAGGGTGGCAAATGAAATGCTGCCTCTGCAGTAAGTAACGATATCCGACGCAATACTCCAGGGCAGGGCGAAGATGAGCTACTTGCAAGGCTGTTGCTCGCCTAGACGGCCTTGGGTTCCGGCTTTTTTCCGATAAAAAGAAAGACGGAAGCTATCCGGACGGCTTCCGGATGGTAAGATAGCGCAAAATCCAGGAGTTTTAAGGGGGAAAGTAGGACCATAAAGCCAAGGCTCAGGATTTGGTAGGGCTTTTGACTGCCAAACGAAAAAAGCAGGGCCAGCCACTCCATCAGGACGCAAATCAGCGCCGAGGTAGGGCCACAGACCACTTTTAGCTGCTCAGTCTCAAAGTCCCGGGTACGATGGAGCAGGCCGCGATGCGTGAAGCGCTGGTAATCACTGGGTGCGGCGTGGAAACCATACATGAAAGGCATCATCACGTAGCATTTGCCGCCGGGTTTCAACACGCGGAGCATTTCAGCGATGACCTGTTCGGGTTCAAGAACATGCTCCAGCAGCGTTTCGCAGACGACTCCATCAAAGCTGTTCTCCGGAAAAGGCAGGTGCTGGGCATCACCTACCACTTCCAAGTGGGGGTAAAGCTCATAATCCAGATGGGTCACGTTACCCTTCAGCCTCAGAACCCCAGCGCCGATACTCAAAACATTGGCGTTCGGCCCTAGGTCGTTTACGAAGCGCTGCGAGGTGGGTCCTAATATCAAGGTAGGACCAATGGTATAGACGAGCAAGCGATACAAAAACGGTGATTGGCGAAGAATCATCTTCAAGCGGTTCTGCCATTTTTCCGTTGTATCCATCTTCTGGCGATCATTGATGGGGTCGGTCGCATCCAGCCTGAAATCCGGTTGTCTGTTTCGGACCAAGAACTGCCCTTGGCAGCTCTCACACTGCAATCTTTCCGGGCTGGCTTCTGCAATGGAGCCTTTGCAGATTGGACAAGCGTAAGCTGTTTTTGCAGTGAAGTGAGGGGTGGATGTTGCCGTGGAAGGAATGTTTGATTCTTGAATTTGAGTGGTCATCGTAGCTTTTCCTTGGGGACACGTTGCATAAAGATTATCGTTTTTGTCACTTTTACTCAATCTTTATTCAGTACTGAGGGACTGGCAAGTTGTCAAAATGTGCCGACCCCATGTTTTAAGAATAAAATCGGCTTAAGGCACTTTTTTGCCATTCGTTGTGGAACGCTGTTCCAACAAAAGAAACAACGGGCCGGGGCTTTGCAGAGTGGTTTTGCTCTTCTGTATTCTGGCGTATAAGCTCTCAAAGCCGTTGGCTGTCAGCTCTTTTGCCATGACCGCTTCTGGAATAAAAATAGTGTAGGGGGCTTTGAAACGGTAATGATGCCTTAAATTCCGGGAATAACCCGGAATGGGAGGCAGTTCATAGTAGGTATTGTCGTGTGCGTCTTTGCGGGACTCCATTTCGATGAAATCCATCAGGATATATCGTGGGTTGTTGGTTTCCGGATTGATGACCTCCATTTGAGTATTCACGGGTATAGTAGAGTGGAAATGCTGTCCGTCATAGTCAGAGTCAGAAATCACAATGCTGGCACTAAAGAGGCGATTATCCAGGGTTACGGTCTCTGGTTCTATCAAAAATCTGTCATTGCTTTTGGCTTTCTGCTGGAGGTAACGCGTAGCGGTGGCACGGGTATCCGGTTTTACAAAGATGCGGGTGTACTCAGCGGTGGTTGATAGTACAGGGAAGGCGGACAGTAGAATGGAAGCGGTATAAGCGATGGTTTGCCAATTCTCAGGGAGTCGAGGTTGCCAGCGCCGGATTACTGCATTGGCAAAATCACACAGCATGGCGGTAGTGCCCAGGAACAGAAACGGAAATACAGGTAAGGCTCATCCGGTAAGTTTTTTGAGTTCAAGCCAAGCTAATCCGAGATGCCAATAATGTTTGTATTTGTAGGGGTCTTGTTCTGTTCGGACAGTGAGCTTCCTGAATCGATCAATTGTTGAAAACGATTGATCAATATGCCATCTTGTTTTGTAGATGTGGAGCTTTGGTGTTATTCAAGAGATTATCGGTAAATTCTGTGATTCTCTTCATCTGATGGCGGCTATTCCGCGTGACGATAAATGCCAATTGATGTGGCTGCCTGTTTTGTGGCTTTGTGCTAAGATTTCGCAGTGAAGCGTGAGGGCTGGCAGGCACCGGCCATTCGAGCAGCTTAAACCTCGCAGCGGAGTTTTGGCATAATGTTCACGACAACAGACCAGAGAGTTAACCCTTGCCGGGTTACTTTAATTTATGAAGCTTAAATTTAATTTGAATAATTTCTCGCTCCCCTTGCTCCTGTGGGGGCTGTTTTATGCATGGCGGCCATGGGCACTGGGATTTTACTACGATGACTGGGGCTATCCGGTGGCCGGTGCGCACCATGGGGCGCCGTTTTCCGCTGAACGCCTCGCGTGGCTGATGACAGTCGCCATTGATCGTCCGATGGCAGTTATCAGCCATTGGTTTTTCACTTCGCTGCTGGGTGATAACCCTATCTTGTGGCAAGGCCTATTGGCGCTGATCTTCCTGCTCTTCATGGTGGTGTTTTACCGCTTTCTGAAAGCATTGTTTCGTCTCTTAGGCTTGCCCGAACGTTCCCCATCTATTGCTGTCGCCACGGCATTCTGGCCTTGTTTGCCGTGGCTGTTCGGCTGGACGGCTTGGCCCTGTACCGTAGGTTATATCTTCATGACGCTCTTTACCCATTGTGGGGAGCGTTTGTTGAGCGCCTGGGCGCGTGACCGCTCGCCGGGACTCGTTCCAGCATTTGTCTTTGGTATTTTATGTTTCTATTACGAGCAATTCTATGGGCAGTTCCTGTTTTTCTTTGTGATTGGCTGGCTGGCGGGTAAGCTTCGTTCACTCAAAGAACGCAAGGTTTGGCTTCCTCTCATGGGACTGATGGTTGCGCAGGTGCTGGCGCTCTTCTGGAACCGAACACATTCTTCCCGAGGTTTGCAGACAAAATTTCTAAACCTATTTACGGAATCATTGTCCGAATTGCCCAATCGTCTGCTGAAAAGCTGCGGCTCGATGAAAGGGCTGGTCCTAGTGGCGGCTGTTTTATTCCTGTCGCTGTCGGGCTTGGCGCTGTGGCGTTGGTGGCAGACGCGCAGAACTGCCTCCCAACCAGATGACGGTGAATCTCCCGGCTATCCGCCAATAAGAACCGGAAATACAAGCTTTGGAACTGCTATTCCCACAGTGATGCTGGTTTGCGTGGCAGGTTTTCTGATGAGCATTGCATTTTACGCCGCCGGGGGCTATCAAATATATACCCTCGGAACGACCTCGCGAACCGCGAACGGATTAACATTCTGGCTGGTAACGCTGATTGGGCTACTGCTTTACTCCGGCTTTTCAATGAACCGTACAAGAATACTTGCGGTCGTGCAGGCTGGTGTCATTCTGATGTTGATGACGGGGTTGGGCATTGCCAACTTCCAACGTACGCTGGAATGGGCACACGCTTGGCAAATGTCGTTGCATATCATGGATTCGCTACCGCCAGAGATGTTGAAGCAATTGGCCAAGCCCGGTACGGGCATCCTCTATGATGGGCCGTTCCGGTATAAGCAGGTGCCGTTTTTCGGCAGTCCCATCTCATTGGCTTCGGCGATGCGTTATCATTACCCTTCTCTGGCACGGCCCGCAGGACCGGAACTGGTTGAAAACCCCTTCTCTTGGGCTGGATTGACGCCATTTCTTATCTGCTCCCGCGCCCCAGTTCATTGGGATGGAAAATATGTCGAGCAGGTGGTCAGTACCTTGCCCCATCGCGCGCCGGTCAGCACCCTATGGCGGTGGGATGTGCAGGCACGAAAAGTCGTTCGCCTGACGCCACCAATCACTGTCCGCTGCGATTACAAGAGTGGCGATGATTATCGGTTTTAACACCTCGGAACTCAGGCGTTTTTCAGTTCTGTGAAAGTTTCCAGAACTGATAAGGCCTGGCGGATAAAATCAATCCGTGCGCTTTCCGGATACACCTGCACCCGTTGCCCCTGTGCGGCCATCTGGGGCGCGGCCCAATCCACCAATAACCATTGCAAGTTCGGGTTTGTCTCATCCAGTGAATCTATTTGCCTGAGCGTTGTTAAACGATGCTGTTGCTGCTGGACTAACTTCTGATGGATGGCCTCACAGAAATATACTGCGGGCAAGGTTCTCTCCAATGCACAAGGCCAGTCACTGGAGCGATTGGAAAGGTATTCCAGAAAACGGATTAAAGCGGCTTTCAAAGGACGATGAGATGTCCAGGTGTTCTCAAATTCTTTTGCGCCGATTTTTGTCCAGCCAGGTTCTATGGAAAAGTCCAGGACCGCCATACCCTGATTCACGCTAATCTTACGCACACGCTGGGGCGCTCGACGGTGCAAGAGCAGCCGGATTTCAACTGAATGACACTGTGCCAGAACCGTCACCAACCCATCAGGCTCAGCGGTGCCTGAAACCACCTCTAACAGCGTTACATCTTCCAGTAATACTTTTAACAAAGACCAGCAATGTCCCCCTTGATCATGGGCGATAGGTGTTCCGAAATCTCCAGTTTTCAGTTCGCCATGCCGGGTTTCGAACAAGGGATCGTGCCACTGGATTTCAATCTCCTGAATTTGCTCTTTGGACAGGACGTCTTCCAAGAGCGCCTTGAACTGGTGAAGATAGGTGGCCTCCATATATTCAAAATTCACCCCGACAGGAACCTGAACTTCTTTCGCCAGGAAAGAAAGCTGGTTGGCAGTTTCTGCATCCAGTGCAAAGGGCTTCTCGGATAAGACTGGTATTTTCCAACAAAGGGCTTTTTCAACATCAATCGGATGGCTGTGTGAGGCCGTGGCAACAACCATTCCATCTATCGTCAGCTCAGGCAGACTTTCGGCATCGTTTAACAAGGTGACTGAAGAGATGTTCTGTTCCTGTAACCAGGCTTTGTTGGTTTCAAGACAATATGAACTCACCCAGAAAATTTTGCCTTCAGCCCCCAGCAAACTGGACAGCACGGACACATGAACGCGTCCCCAGCGTCCCCCGCCAATCACTGCAATCGCAATAGAACTCAAGGTTAATTTTCAATGATTTTTAGTTCTGGCATTGGAAGAATAAATTTAGAGCGTAACCCTCTGGCTCGAAGCTGCTCCATAATAGGTTCAGCATAGTGCCACGCTAGAAGGAGTACATAATCAGGTTGCTCATCGATTAGGCGCTGATTATTTACAATCGGTATATGCTTGCCGGGCAGGTAGTGACCAAGCTTCAAGGATTGAGGCTGTTCCGCCAGATAAGGTAAAATTTCCGGACCTATTCCTGCATAATTCAATAAAGTACTGCAACGACCAGGGCAAGAATTTCCAACCACGCTCTTCCCTTCATCCGTGAGTTTCAAAAGCAAAGAAGCCAGGTCATTTTTTAAACGGATGCTCTTTTCCCGAAACCGGGCATAATATTCTGTAGATTGCATACCCGCCTGCTGTTCTTCATCCAGCAGTTCCTGAACGGAAGGATTGGGGATGCGACCTTTTCCCTTGGCTACGTATAAACGAATATTGCCGCCATATCGGCTCACTTTCCGTGCATCCACAACCGTAAAATCGTAGAAGCTGAACAGCTTCATCAATGAATGCAGCGAGTAGGTCCGTAAGTGTTCGTGATAGATTGTGTCAAACTGAAGCCGGTCAATGACGGCGCCGAGGTAATGGTTTTCAAGGCAGAAATAGCCATTATCATCAAGAAGTATTTCAAGGCCTTGCATGACATCCCCAAGGCTTGCCATATGCGCAAAGACATTGGTCGCAGTGACGACGGTGGCTTTCCCTCGTTCGGCTATAATGTGTCGGGCGGCTTCCGGGGTAAACGGCATGTGAAGGGTTGGGATTCCCTCCTGGTTGGCCAGATGCGCAATATTGGTCGGCTCTACCCCGCAAACTTCCATCCCCTGTTCCTTGAAACCGGAAAGTAGAGTCCCATCATTCGACCCGATATCAACCACTAACTTTCCTTTAGGGATATCAAGATCGGAAAGAAGGGTTTTAGCAAGCTCTTTTTGATAAGTAGCCAGTTCCTTGGTGACCCCGCTCTTGTACGGATAATTTTGGTGATAAACCACATTTCCCGGCACCGCATAAGAGAGCTGGTTGAGTGTACAGTCTTTGCACCACAACTGACTGAGAGGATAAAAGACCTCCGGTTGGCTCAACCCCTCTTCCGTAATCAAGGTATCACACAGGGGCTGATGACCTAAATCCATCACCAACTCCAGGTTATCAGAGCCACAGATTTGGCATTGCGTTATTGGTCCGGGCTGAAGATTATGATGAGGAATGACTGTGGAAAGAGACGCTGGGGAGGAATACATTCCTGAGCTCCTAAAAGAGTTTACATCCGCAACAATTTTTACTACATGTATAGGAAAATTGCAGGTTATAGTTTAGCACAGTTCCCACTTATTCGTGAAGTCTTGCCGCCCATGGCCGCAAGCAAAAGAGGACCAAGCAGCAGACCTCTCTGCCGTCTGTTGGAACGCTCACTCCCTTTGTCTTCCGCTCTGATAGTGCTACAGGAACAGTCGTCCTGCTTGCTGGAACGCCCCAAAAGCTCTTTGGGCGCTGGGATGTGATATAATTCCACCAACTTTATTTTCAGCTTCCCCAAAGGCTACCCGGGTCATATTTCTGAGCAATCCTGCAACGATTGAGCGGTCTGCCTGTTTTGCTATTTATATAGGATGAGGAAATGTGTTTGTGCCTCGGAAAAAACTGATTTCAGTCATCGTGCCTGTCTTCAATGAAGAGGAAAATGTCGAGCGCGCTTATCAGGCAGTCAGAAATACTTTTGAAAACATCCTGAATAATGAATACCGCTTTGAAATTATTTTTACGGATAATCACAGTACCGATAACACTTTTCAGGAATTAACACAAATTGCCGATTTGGATAGCCGCGTTCGTGTTGCTCGATTTACCCGCAATTTCGGCTTCAATAAATCTCTTTTGACAGCCTACCTTTTGGCAAAAGGTGATGCCGCCATTCAGGTGGATTGCGACTTGCAAGACCCGCCTGAATTATTTCCCCGGTTTATTGAATTTTGGGAGGCCGGCCATGATGTGGTGATCGGTTTGAGGAAGACCCGTCCTGAGCCTGTCTGGTTGCTTGAAGCCCGAAAGCTTTTTTACAGGCTGTTAGCCAGTATTTCAGAAGATAACCTGATGATTGACGGTGGCGACTTCCGTTTAGTGGATCGGCACATTTTAGATTCATTAAAGGAGATACAGGTTGCCGCTCCTTATGTTCGTGGATTGGTTTCTATTTTTGCTAAAAACCAGACAGGATTTCCTTATGAGCGTCGGCAGCGCCAGTATGGCCAGAGCAAGTTTCCCTTATTAAAACTATTCAGCATGGGCATTGATGGTATTGTCAGTCATACGACCTTGCCGCTTCGGATTGCCAGTCTTCTGGGAATGAGTCTGGCTGTATTTACGCTACTGCTAATGCTTGTATACGTTACGGGGAAACTATTTTTTGGAATGGACTGGCCGGATGGTTTTACCACCACGGTTATCCTGGTATTATTTGGAATTGCCGTCAATGCGGTGTTTCTGGGTATTATTGGTGAATATCTTAGCCGTATATATCAGCAATTAAGGGGTCATCCCTTAACCGTGATAGAAAAAGGGCTTAACCTCGAAGAATCAAGGCTCGCCGTATGAAAACGACTTCTGTTCCCACGTCTTCAGCAGAATTTAACCAGTTTAGGGACACTTATAGTGAAGGGATTGAAAAATCGCTTTCATTCTCCGGTCAATCCCATGATTTTTATATCCGGATTAAATCGGATTATCTCTTAAGGCAGATGGCCCCTTTATTTAAGCCGGAAGCACCGCTGCAGGTTCTGGATATTGGTTGCGGGCATGGGCTGTCCCATGGCTACTTGTTGGAAAAGGCGGGGACCAATATTGCGCTATTCGGCATTGACCCGGCAGAGTCTGTAATAGAAGTGGCCCAACAGAATAACCCCCAAGTCAAGTACAAAGCAAATGATGGGAATACAATTCCTTTTGCGGACAATTCTTTTGATTTTGTGCAAGCGGTTTGTGTCATGCACCACGTCCCCCCTGAACAATGGATGCACTTTATGCAAGAAGCGAAAAGGGTTCTAAAGCCTGGGGGTAAATTGTTGATATTTGAGCATAATCCCTATAACCCTCTCACGTTATACATTGTGAAAACGTGCCCCTTGGATGAAAACGCCGTGCTATTAAATGATCGAACTCTCAAGCATCTCTATCGTGATTCGGGTTTCTCTGACATCAAGCAGGAATTTATTATTTTCTTTCCAATTGACAAGCCTCTTTTTAGATATTTAGAGAACTATCTCAAATTTCTGCCACTTGGGGCACAATATGTTGTGCATGCCCAAAAAGATTGAAGCATACTGACCCGAGTCCAATTTAGGGAAGCGTTTTCCGGTAGAAGTTTCCGCGCAACATGCCCATGGCCTGTGACAGTAAAGTCCACCAAAGCAAACAGCGCTTTACCCAGATATGCGTGTATCATGCCAGCTATTCCAGTGGCAAGAACCGTTTTTCCGATGAACTCTTACCAGGGCAAGCCGGTCTGTACGATGTTTGCGAGATCTTAAGGTGCGACTGGACTTTTCCTGAGGCGTCTTGAGGCCATACTTTTTCCCTTGGTCCAGAAATAGCCATCATTTTGATTCTGAAGCGAAAAATTTGCGGGAGCATCCCTATTTCTTAACTTTAACATTTGTTATAATTTGTATCTATTTTTCTTTTTTGGTTTTAAAATAGTGCGAGCTAAGCTCTAGCTTGCTATCCCTAGGACCTATAGGAAAGTGCTTGATGAAAGTCGTTATTTTATGTGGTGGTCAAGGGACCCGTCTGCGGGAAGAAACCGAATTCCGGCCAAAACCAATGGTTGAGATTGGTGGAAAACCCATACTCTGGCACATCATGAAACTATATAGCCATTACGGTATACGGGACTTCATCTTGTGTCTTGGTTATAAAGCCCAATTGATCAAGGAATATTTCCTGAATTATGAGCCCATGAACAACGACTTTACCATTCATCTGGGCAAGCGGCAAAATGTGATTTTCCACAGTAAGCATGACGAGCAGGACTTCCAAGTGACCCTGGTGGATACTGGCGTCGATGCGATGACCGGAGCCCGCGTAAAGGCTATCGAGCGCTTTATTGACGATGATGAATTTATGGTGACATACGGCGACGGCTTGAGTGACGTGAATATCGGTCAATTAATTGCTTTTCACCGTAGTCACAATAAGATTGCCACAGTTACAACTGTTCAACCCACGTCTCGATACGGGCTCGTTGAAATTAACGATGCGGACGAGATTACCCGTTTTGCGGAAAAGCCGCGCTCTAGGAACTGGATCAGTGCAGGATTCTTTGTATTCAACCGGGCGGTTTTCGACTATCTTTCCCCGGATAAGAACTGCATCCTAGAGCAGACTCCCCTGTATAACCTGGCACAGGAGCGGCAACTAGCCGCCTACCGACATGATGGTTTTTTCTACGCAATGGATACCTATCGAGAGTTCCTGCATTTAAGCGAACTTTGGGAAAGCGGCAGTGCGCCCTGGTACGTTTGGGATCAGGAGGAAAAAGAGCAAGAAGCGGCTTCTTCGGCATTATCACTGTCAGACAACAAGAACCTGGCTCTGGCAATTGAGGAAATCATCTAAACCCAGGTATTGTGCCAACAGATCCTGTCTCTGTTCTGTCATGAATTTGCCGAATGGTTTCCCCCGCAGTAAGGAGTTTGAGCTAGGTGTGTCTGTGGTGCCGGTATCCAACTCTTTCACAAGCGCATCTTGAACATGCCAGCAAAATTA
The DNA here is from genome assembly GCA_036703295.1 of Coleofasciculaceae cyanobacterium. Lineage (GTDB taxonomy): Bacteria > Cyanobacteriota > Vampirovibrionia > Vampirovibrionales > Vampirovibrionaceae > DATNPJ01. The sequence continues at coordinate 20,312 of DATNPJ010000053.1, forward strand.
TTCTGGATTTTGTGACCGCGACCGGTAACGGCACTTTCCCATATGAAACTTGAAGACTGTTTATGTTTGAAAAAGCATTAAATTTTCTTAACGGCTTAGGCAAAATCGAATGCCGAGGAGTTTTTATGGCTATACTACTAAAATCGCGGGCTTTCTTTTGAGCGTCCCCGCCCCTTTCAAAGCGGCCTTAAACAACTTCTAACGGAACAGTATCCTTTCAGGAGATGTGTATGATGAACCCGGATCGTGATTTAGTGTTTTGTGAAGCCAGAGAAGCGATTCATGAAGCGATGATTCACCATACAATTGAGCCAAACGGTACTATTGACAGGATTTATTCGGTCATGATGTCCATCGTTCGGGTGTATTTGTCAGAAATAAAAATAGATTGTTTTTCTCATACGGCAATGATTCGAGATTTTTATCAACATTTTATTCAGCCCGGCCTTGTCCCTACCAGTGTTTATGAACAATTGGTTTTGATCCGGAATTTCATGCAGCAAATGTACGGGCAGTTTGAATCACCTGTGAAAGCTCCGGAAGCGCAGATTTTCGGGTGGATCTCAACCGCCAGTCAATTGGTGGGTATAGCCCAGTCAACGCCGGTGTTGGATCTGAAGGTCATGTCTGAGTACTAGGGGTTGGAATATAGTAGACCAGATACAGTTCCTACCCCAACGAGGGTTTAATGATAAGGCCTTGCCCTGTCGGGAGCGTTAACACTTGGATATTGTGCTGTTTTGCAAATTGATCAAAGCCCTTCTTTTGCTCTTCATGCTCTGGCCAACCATAGTCATCCAATACAACTGGCGCGCCAGGAGTCAATCGCTCCCAAAAGTACTCTATAGCTGCTATTTCTGGGAGGACACAGTTCATGTCAATTGATAAAAATGCCACTTTCTCACAGGTCACCTCTGGGAGTGTATGAGGTATAACCCCTTTTATGATTTTTACGTTGGGGAAGGGTTGAAAGGTTTTTACGACGGTCTCATAGCAGGGTTCGTAGTAGTTACCTACTTCTTTGCCACAGGCTTTCTCTTCCTCTGTGAAGCATTCTTCAACCAAACCTTCATATGTATCCAGCAGCCAGAATTGCTTGTTCAGTTTTTCAAAACCCACATAATCAATAATCATCCTAGCAAAGCCACCCTTGTTGACTCCGCACTCTACGAAATCCCCTTCAAGAGCGGCTCCTTGGGTGGCAGCCCAGCAGATAATATAATTGCGGTATCGGAGACTTCTTTTCCCCCAAGAACCCGTTTCCTTTCCCAGTTTGAAGGCACGCTGAAAAGCCGGATCTTCCAGAAAATCGACATTTTTAGTGGTCCATAAACCTTCTTCTTTATACGTAAATTTTGAAGCCTTGAAAGCCCAATATTCTTCGTACTCTTCCCGGTTGATGACTCCATATCGACTGAGTCGTTTCATAAGGCGAGTTGGATCTTTAACGAGGAAAAGACTCTTTAACATTGATTGAAAGTCTCCCATGTACGACTGAATACTGATTTTTGCTGCATCCGTAGGCATGCTTGCTAAAAGGATACCCGAAAACAAGAGTCTGAGTCTACTGCGTGTTAACCCCTGTTGGAGCTTTGGGTGAATATGACCCGCGCCCCAATTCTTATGCACCACTTCAAAGCACAGTATTTCGAATCATTGGACTCAATCCTTGAATCCAATACTACAGGCAAATGGATTTTTGTTTTGTCGTATCGCTCTTTAGCGTGTTACCATGCTGTCCAGCCACCATCCACCGGGATATTAGCGCCCGTGATATAGGATGCCGCGTCTGATGCTAGAAAAACAACCGCCCCTCCAAGCTCTTCCGGTTTTCCGGTTCGTCCCATCGGGTTTTTTCGGCATAACTCCCGATGAAACGCTTCCTGGTCTTTAAGCCCGGCAGGATTTGGAAATGGGCCCGGACTGAGGGCATTCACCCGGATATTGGCCGGAGCAAGGTGACAAGCCAGATACCGAGTCAGCTGAAGGAGTCCCGCCTTGGCCGCGCCGTAATGCGGCGGGTTGTTTTGTCCACTGGTTCCGTAAATGGCAGGGTCCGGACTCACCGTACCGTACATGGAAGCAATATTGATAATCGCGGCGCCACCGGGGTTTGCAGTTCCCGCCGCCTCAAGCAGAGGGAGCGCCAATTGCACCAGCCTGAACGGTGTACTGACCGTCAGGTGATAGGCCGAATCGAAATTGGCAACCGTATCGCTTTGAACCGTCGCGGCACCGCCACTATAGGCATTATTCACAATAATGTCCAAACGGCCCCAGTCGCCCCGAATAGTCTCCAGCATGCCTGTAACAGCCTGCTCATCGGTTATATCCAGACTGAAAATCCTGGCCTGATGTCCCTGCGTTTGCAGCCGGGCCTGCAGTTCAAGCAGTTTCTTCTCATTCCTCCCGATCAGGGCAACCCTGGCGCCGGCTTCGCACAAGCTTTCAGTGAGGGCTTTTCCCAGATGCCCGGCAGCGCCAGTCACCAGCGCCACCCGGCTATCCAGGCGGAAGCGGTCCAACGGCTTTTCCATTTTAGGGGAATTCATCATCAAGGTTGGCTCCAGCATGCGGGGTTCAGGAGGTTCTCTGGTGCCCCTACAAGCGTCTCTTCAACAACCCGTGCCTCGTCAGGGGAAAGGGGTGGGTTACGGAACAATGTCATATTTTCGTCCAGTTGAGCGCGGGTTTCAACCCCAACCACCACACTGGAGACCCAAGGCTGGGCGCGAACATAAGCAAAACAAAGATCCCGGGTGTTTTTCCGGTTGAAGCGGTTCGTCAATTCCGATATCGACCGGGTCCATTGCTGAATCTGATCACCAGAAACGTTGTCAAGCTGCGGCCAGAATGAAGGTTTCGCACAAAGGATTCCCTGTAAAAGGGCACTACGGACATGCACAGTGACATCCGGACGCTTGAGAATGGCTTCCGGTAGCCCAGCATTTTTCCAGCGCCAGTCCAGCAGGTTAAAAGGAAGCTGGATATAACTTATTTCCGCTTCCTGCAAGGCCTGTAGGGCTTCTTCAGGTGTTTGGACCGAAGCGCCCAGGCTCCGGATCACCCCGCCTTGTTTCATGCTCAACAACTGATGCCAGATAGCGCCGTCAAAATCAGAATAATGTTCCCAGCGGTGCAACATCAGCACATCCAGGCTTTGCAAGCGCAAGTCATGGCAAGATCCAAACACACTGGCTTCAACCGTTTTTTGGACAAGCCACGGTTTTGTACCGGCAGCCAACTCGGACAAGGGGTCCAGTTTGGTGATGATCGTTAAAGGTGCTCTGAGTTTGACGTTCAAGGCTTTTCCCAGGATGGCTTCGGCCTTGCCATAGGCGCGGGCGCAATCAATGTGGGTAATCCCGTGTTTGACGGCTTCGTTCACCATCTCGATGGCGTCCGCTTCCGCGGGTTGTCCCGTCACGTTGGCCACCCCATAAGGCAAGCCCAGTTGCACGGTGCCCAGCGTCATTTCACTGTGAAACCGGTTACCAACCAAGCGGTAAGGGACCCTGAAGCGCGGTTCGTCCGGGAGCGTAGCAAGAAGGCGACAGAGTTCCTGCCAGGAGACGCCAATCGGGTCTGACGTTTTGGCAAAAACCATCAGCAGGCGCTCGTAGTCTACAAAATGATCGAGCGTACAGCGCAAATGGCTGAGATCTTCAGTGAGTTCTACCGGCTTAAACGGTTCTCCATTGCCGACCGCCCTCACAATCCAGGGCGTCACATGCTCTTTGTCATAAGTGCTTCGCGCTTCCAGCACCGCTTGACGCAAGACTTTCACACTGAATACTTCCGCGCTCAAGCCGTAAGGCAAGCCGTCAAAGGGGGATTTTGTTCCCAGATACTCTGCGTCTCGACGGAAGAATTCGTGCACCAGGGCATCCACAAACGCCCCATCCGGAAAGACATTATCTGCCGTGAGCCGGACAACAACGGCCTCGTCGGGCAAATCCCGTGTGGCAAGCGCGAAGCGTTCCAGCACATTGTCTAGCGGTCCCCGAATACAGGCAATGCCCACTTGTGCAAGTGTTGCAGCATTGGCATCATCGCTGGGATGGCTGGATGTGGCGATAACCACGTCCAATCCCGTATTGGCCGAACGTTTTGCGCAAAGAACGGCGCTGGGGAGCCCGTGGATGGGAAGGAGTGCTTTACCCGGCAGTCGGGTTGATGCCAGACGGGACTGGATAACGACTCGAACCGGACGTTTCATACGCCAGCGGTAACCGATACCAGCTTTTCCAGGGCACTCACGACCATATCCTGCTGGGTTTCCGTTAAGTCAGGATACAGGGGCAGCGAGATCGCTTCGCGGTAATACTTTTCGGCTTCCGGGAAATCGCCTGCCCTAAATCCCAATTGCTGGTAATACGGTTGCAGATGAACCGGGATATAGTGCAGATTGACCCCAATACCCGCCTGGCGGAGCCCTTCAAAGATTTCCGCATGCGATTGCTTTAGTTTGCCTGTTTGCAGCCGGATAATGTAGAGGTGGTATGCGGACCAGGAATCCGGGTGCTGGAAAGGCAGGGTGACGGGCAGAGCGGCCAGCTTCTGGTTATAACGTTCCACCAGCGCGTGGCGTTTGGCCACAAATGCGTCAAGGCGGCTCATCTGGCTGTGCCCCAGAGCGGCCTGGATATCCGTCATCCGGTAATTGAAGCCCAGTTCCAGTTGTTGGTAATACCATGAGCCTTCCGACGGTTTGGTCATCCACTTCGGATCCCGCGTGATGCCGTGGCTGCGCACGCGAATCAGCTTTTGATACAGGTCTTCCCGGTTGGTCAGAACCACTCCGCCCTCGCCGGTCGTGATGATTTTAACCGGATGAAAGCTGAAAACCGCCATCTCCGAAAACTCGCACCCGCCGACCGGGTGGTTCCGGTAACGGCCTCCCACGGCATGAGAGGCATCTTCTATCACCTGAAAACCATACCGTTTAGATAACGCCCGGATTTCCGCCATCTCGCAGGACTGCCCGGCCAGGTGAACCGGAATCACAATCCGGGGGAGTTTACCCTCTTTATCAGCGGTTTCCAGCTTTTGTGCCAACGCCTCCACGCTCATGTTGTAGGTTTGGGGATTGATATCCACAAAATCCACGTCTGCTCCGCAGTAAAGCCCGCAGTTGGCAGAGGCGACAAAGGTGATCGGTGTCGTCCAGAGCCGATCACCCGGCTTCAATCCGGCAGCAAGGCAGGCAATATGCAATGCCGCCGTTGCGCTGTTAACCGCAATGGCATACTGCACCCCGCAGTAATCCGCAAGCGCCTTTTCAAACCGCTCAATCGCCGGTCCTTGGGTGATGAAATCCGAACGCAGTACATCGACAACCGCTTGAATGTCCGCTTCATTGATATTTTGCTTGCCGTACGGGATCAAGGTTAGCTGTCCAGCATTGCATGTAACTGTTCTTTGGTCATAAAGTCCGGATTGGTGCCGGAGTTGTATTCAAAGCCGTGAGGAACCGGTTGGCCGGTTTCACCCAGAACGTTTTTGGTATAATCGACCACTTCTGCAAAGTTGATGGTGGGCTTAATGACGAAATGGTCCTCAAATTCCAGCGTCAGATGAGAGTCGTCCGCCGGGCACATGGTCTCATGGACTTTTTCGCCGGGACGGATGCCGACCACTTTTTGCGGTACGCCGGGCGCAATCGCTTCGGCCAAATCCGTAATCCGCATGCTGGGGATTTTGGGGACGAACACCTCTCCACCATGCATCCGCGCGAAGGATTTGAGAACAAAATTGACACCCTGGGGCAAGGTAATCCAGAAGCGGGTCATTTGGGGGTCCGTAATCGGCACCTCTGTTGCCCCTTGTTCAAGTATTTTTTTGAAAAACGGGATGACCGAGCCGCGCGAGCCGACCACGTTCCCGTAGCGAACAACGGCAAAGCGGGTCTTTCTGGAACCGACTAGACTGTTGCCCGCGACAAACAGTTTATCGGACACTAGCTTGGTTGCGCCATAAAGGTTAACGGGGTTTGCGGCCTTGTCGGTCGAAAGCGCAATGACTCGTTCCACCCCGGAATCAATGGATGCGTTGATGATATTTTCAGCCCCATGCACGTTGGTCTTTACGCATTCGATAGGGTTATACTCCGCAGCTGGAACCTGTTTCAGCGCAGCGGCATGGATGACATAATTCACGCCGTCCATTGCGCGGCGCAAACGCTCAGCATCACGGACATCGCCAATGAAATAGCGCATTGCAGGATGCGTGAATTCCTGCTGCATCTCAAACTGCTTGAACTCATCCCGCGAAAAAACAATGACTTTCTTGGGCTGATAGTTCTTCAAGATGGTCCGAATGGCTTCTTTCCCAAAAGATCCGGTGCCGCCAGTGACAAGAATATTTTTATCGTTAAGCAATGTTTACCTCTGCCTGTCTCATGTTTGGGGATTTGAACGGTGTGCCTATTGTACAGAAAAGGTCGGCAAACGCCTAGTTTACAACCGTCACCCTGATTGGTCTATAATGAAAGCTTGAGCCAACTCTACAACCTGTTCGGAAACTCAGCCAAACGCTTGTCAGTCTTTCCGCAGCGTGTGCAGCCCCGTAAGCAACCCCCGTGAGCAGCCCCATGTCTGACTCTGACGTAAACTCTTGTGCGTCCGGCCCTCGGGTCGTCATAATCGATTATAAGCTTGGCAATGTCCGCTCAGTGGCCAACGCCTTAGAGGCTGTTGGCGCAACTGTCGAAATTTCCAGCAATCCCGACACCTTGAAAAATGCGGAAGCACTGATTCTTCCGGGCGTTGGTGCTTTTGAAGACGGCATGAACAACTTGAGAACGCTCGGCCTGGTCGAGTTGCTTAATGAGCTTGTGCTGGTACAGAAAAAGCCGATTCTGGGCATTTGCCTGGGCATGCAGTTGATGGCCAAAACAGGATTTGAAAACGGCATTCATACAGGGCTTGGCTGGCTGGACGCGGAAGTGGTCCGCTTTGACTTTACCGGCGAGATTTCGCATTTAAAAGTCCCCCATGTGGGCTGGAATGACGTCCGCTTCGTGAAAGAAAGCCCACTGTCTGGCGAATTGAACGCCCCGCACTCGTATTACTTTGTGCACAGCTATTATATGCGCTGCGCTGACACCACAGACGTGGCGGGCGTGTGCGAATACGGGCATGAATTTACGGTAGCCCTTCAACGGGACAATATTTGCGGTGTGCAGTTTCACCCCGAAAAAAGCCAGAAGCACGGTCTGGCCCTTATGAAAAGTTTTCTGACCGAGGCTCACCAGCTTGTCGAGGCCGTATGCTGAAAAAACGCCTGATCCCTTGCCTGTTTCTAAAGAACGGCTTTCTGGTGCGCAGCGAAAAATTCGAGTACCATCAGTTGCTGGGGAACGCCATTCATCAGGTAGAGCGCTTTAACGCCTGGGAGGTGGACGAGCTGATTTACATAGACATCACTTCGGATGATGTCTATGATATCCGGCGCGACGACCTGAAAGTGAAAAGCGAAGACAACATTCTGACCATCTTGGAGGCCGTTTCAAAGACCTGCTTTATGCCACTCACTTTCGGCGGGCGGATTCGCAGCATTCAGGACATCCATGATCGGGTCAGCCGAGGTGCGGACAAGGTCACCGTCAACACCCAGGCCATTCTGGACCCCGGATTTATCACCGAGGCCAGCAAAATATTCGGTAGCCAGGCGATTATCGTCTCCATCGACGTCAAATCCACCAAACAAGAAGAGTACGAGGTCTTTTACAACCACGGAAAAACCGCGACCGGGCTGCATCCGGTGGAGTGGGCCAGAGAAGCCGAAAAGCGAGGCGCCGGAGAGATCTTCCTGAATTCCATCGACCGGGACGGCTCGGCCGAAGGCTATGACATCGAGCTAGTCCGCCAGGTCTCTGATGCAGTCAGGATTCCAGTGATTGCCTGTGGCGGTGTCGGTCAATTCAAGCATTTTTCACAAGGCATCGTGGATGGAAATGCAGATGCGGTGGCTGCCGGAAATATCTTTCACTTTACCGAGCTCAGCACCAAGCGGGCTCGTAAAGAATTGATTAAAAGCGGCGTTGATGTTAGAAACTAGCAGTGTGATCCCCATCCCATCAAGCTAAGAGGGAATACAACCATGGCTATCCGTTACTGTACGCGCTGCGTTTACCCCAGTTCATCTGCGGTCCCGCTCCAGTTTGATGAAAACGGGGTTTGCAGTGGCTGCCGGGTGGCTGCCCAAAAGCACAAGATTGACTGGGATCAACGCGCCGAATGGTTAAAAGAGTTGGCGGACGAATACCGGGTCAGGGACGGTAGCAACTACGATTGCATCATTCCGGTCAGCGGTGGAAAAGACAGTTGGTTTCAGACCTATTACGTGAAGGAAGTGCTGGGATTGAACCCACTGCTGGTTACATATAACGGCAATAACTATCTTGAAGTGGGTTTGCGCAATCTAAAGCGCATGAGGGAAGTCTTTGGGGTTGATCACATCTTTTTCACGCCCAGCCCGCAAACGCTGATCAAACTGAACCGCCTGTGCCTCAAGAAAATGGGCGATATGAACTGGCACGCCCACTGCGGGATTTTTACCTATCCTGTGCAAGTAGCCGTCCAATACAAAATTCCGCTGATAGTGTGGGGCGAGCATGGCTTCCTCGATTTGGGCGGGATGTTCTCCCTCAGCGACATGATTGAGATGACCGCCAAGTTCCGTCTGGAACACGCCCAGCGCGGTTTTGACTGGTTTGACATGCTGGATGACAAAAATCCCGGCATGGAGGAAGGGTTGCAGCCCAACGAGCTCCTGTGGGCTCGTTACCCAAGCGATGAAGAGTTGGAAGATGCAGAAATCCGGGGCATTTATCTCGGCAATTTCGTCAACTGGGATGCCAATAAACAAACCGATCTCATCGTCGAGAAATACGGCTTCGAGGTTTCACCAGAACCCTTTGACCGCACCTACCGCCGCATGTCCAACCTGGATGACATGCACGAAAACGGCATGCATGATTACCTGAAATTCATCAAGTTCGGCTATGGACGGGCCTCGGATCACGTCTGCAAGGATATTCGCAGCGGTAAGCTCACCCGAGAAGAAGGGATTGAGTTGGTTCGGCAATATGATCACGTGAAATCCCGTGATTTGCTCCGCTGGCTGGAATACGTGAACATGTCCGAAGACGAGTTTGATCGCATTGCGGATACCTTTCGAGATCCCCGCGTCTGGGAAAAGAATGAGGATGGCGAGTGGGTCAAAGAAAACATCTGGGGAGGCAAATCCGCGTATCCCGTGCCGAAACTGACAGGAAGTAACATTGATTGGTCCCATCTTCAGAAACAGCCGATTCCAGGCTAATGCCAGGCTAAGCTAATGACAGAACCGCTGCATTTGCGTCCCGCCACAGCGGAGGACGGGCAGTCCCTCTTTGAATGGCGCAATCATCCGCATGTCCGCCAGCATTCGCATCATCCCGAACCCATTGCTTGGGCGGATCACTGCCTCTGGTTTGAAAAAGTCCTGACAGATCCCAACCGCGCCTTGCTGATTGGAGAGTCCTCCGACCAGCCGGTGGGAGTTTTGCGCTATGACATGCAAGACTCGGAGGCGTTGGTGTCCGTTTATCTTGACCCCAGCCGGCTGGGGCAAGGTTACGGGACGGCGCTGCTACGAAGCGGAGTGGCCTGGTTATCCGCCCACTCCCCGCAAATCCGGACGGCGCTTGCGGAAATTCACACTGATAACCCGGCTTCCGTTCGAGCCTTCGAGAAGGCCGGCTACCGGAAAAAAACTGTCAAACAGGATGTGTTGCTGTATGAGTACCGTTTTTAAAATGGATGCAATCGAGATTCAGGGCCACCGCATTGCCCCGGATGCCCCGCCTTTTATCATTGCCGAAATGTCGGGCAATCATAATCAATCTCTCGATCGCGCCCTCGCCATTGTGGATGCTGCGGCCCAGGCAGGTGTGCAGGCCCTTAAAATCCAAACCTACACCGCAGACACCATGACCCTGGATATTTCGGAAGGGGCGTTTTTTATCGAAGATCCCGATAGTCTCTGGAAAGGCGAGTCGCTTTACAGCCTTTATGAAAATGCCCACACGCCATGGGACTGGCATGCGGCCATTTTTGAACGTTGTCGAAAACAGGGCATGATTGGTTTCAGTTCGCCTTTTGATGCCACAGCGGTGGATTTTCTGGAAAAGCTGGATGTGCCGCTTTATAAAATTGCTTCCTTTGAACTGGTGGATATCCCCCTCATCCGCAAAGTAGCCGCAACCGGCAAGCCCGTTATTATCTCGACCGGTATGGCCAGTGAGATGGAAATCGAAGATGCCGTTCAGGCAGCCAGAGAAGCCGGTTGCCAGGATCTTATCTTGCTGAAATGCACCAGCAGTTACCCTGCCGATGCCAGTGACAGCAACCTACAAACCATTCCCTACCTGAAAGCACGTTTTGGGGTGCATGTCGGTCTTTCGGATCACACACTCGGAACGGCCGTTCCGGTTGCCGCGACCGCCCTAGGCGCGGAAGTGATTGAGAAGCATTTTACCTTGTCCCGCGCAGATGGCGGGGTGGATTCAGCCTTTTCGCTGGAGCCGCATGAGTTGAAACAACTGGTTGCGGATACGCGCATGGCGCACCGCGCGCTGGGGAAAGCGGTGCTGGGCGCTTCGGCGAACGAATCCAAAAGCCTGGTTTTCCGCCGGTCACTTTATGCCTGCCAAGATATTAAACCGGGCGAAGCCCTGAGCATGCAGAATATACGCGCCATCCGCCCCGGCTTGGGGCTCCCGCCCAAGCACCTGGATAGTGTGCTGGGTTGCAAGGCGGTTACACAAATCAAGCGTGGCACGCCGCTCGCTTGGAACTTGATTGAGAACCGGAAAGAATAAGCCTTGAAGATTGTTTTTCGCGCGGATGCTTCCAGAACGATTGGCACCGGACATGTGATGCGCTGTCTGGCACTGGCCAAAACACTGCAAAGCCAAGGTGCGGACATTCAATTTTTGTGCCGGAGGCTGGAAGAGGACCTGATTGACTGGATTCGTGAGGAACATGGTTTTGCAGTGGAGACATGTTCGGCCACTGAAAGCGAAACACTCCCTCATCCCGTCGATTGGCTGATTGTCGATCATTACGGCCTGGATGCGCGGTGGGAATTGCGGATGCGGCCACAGGCCAAAAAGATTGCGGTGATTGATGACCTGGCCAACCGCCCGCATGATTGCGACCTGCTGATTGATCAGAATTACCATCCGGACAGCCATCGTTACGACCCCCTAACGCCTCCCGAGTGCCAACGTTTTCTGGGGCCTGCTTATGCCCTGCTGCGGGAGGAATTCAAGCAGGCCCGTCAAACGGCCCATCCTCGAACGGGGCAAATCCGCAGGATACTCATCAGTTTTGGCGGGAGTGATCCGACTCACGAGACCGAAAAAGTCTTGAATGCGCTGCAAGCAGTATCTCACCCACTGGAAGTCACGGTGATTTTAGGCATTCTACACCCCAGAGCGGATAGTCTGCCAAGCGAATTTCCGCAGTTTGAGTTTCTGCGGGGTGTCAGCAATATGGCTGAGCTTTTGTGCCGCGCAGATCTGGTCATCGGGGCTGGGGGAACAAGCTCATGGGAGCGTTGTTGTGTGGGGGCGCCGACCGTTGTAATCAATGTGGCCGATAATCAGGTTGATCTGAGCCACCAGCTTGAAAAAATTGGCGTCATCCGCAATCTGGGCCTCTCACAGCATGTTCAGATGGGTGACATCGCTCGGGTGATTGACGAGCTTATCCGGAATCCGGAGATTGTTTGTGCTTTATCGGAGAAAGCCCGGCGCTTGGTAGACGGACAGGGTACGGAGCGCGTGGCCGACGCGCTGCTTTTTGGAGCATTGGCCGCCATTTAGTGACGCTGCAAGGCTTTTTGACTTTCCCGGCGTTTGTAGCGGCGTTTATCAAGCTTTCGAAGCACATACGCAACCAGCTTTTCATGCAAATCGGGCTCCAGCGTATTGCCGCTGAAATGGCCGTCAAATACGGAGGTTTGCGTAAAGTAGCGGTACGGACGCCCGTTGGTCATCATGCCATGCCCGTAAATCAGCGCACCGGTCCGATCCGCAACCGGCAAGTGATCGGTTAAGAGCAACCGCATCATTTCTTCATGGGAGAGGGGATTGTATGTGGCGCCCAGGTCCTCGTAAAACCCGCGCCCGGCCAGAATGGACGGACGACCCCAGAAAGTGGCCTCAATGCCGACGGTAGAGCCGAAAGTAATAATCTTATCGCAGTGATCCATCAGCGCATAGGTATCCACCGGATTACTTGGCCAAATAATGCCAAGATTCGGATAGTTTCGAGCTTCCAGTTCCTGAAGTTCCTTGAGCTGTAGGTTTTCCACAAAAGTTATGTGGGGATGGGCCCGCACCCAGACCTTAAACTCGGGATAAGCGGCCAGGTCTTCCGCAATGCGGAGAATACCATCGTTTTGGTCTTTGTAAAGCCGATTTTTGCGTTCCGGATCGCCCGCAAATTCGTATTCCGAACCAATGTAAAGCGCTATGTTCTTTTGCTGGTGGTCAAAACCCTCGGGCAACAGGTTCTGTTGCTGTTTTTTTGTAAAGGAAGGGTCGCCCGTATCCTTGCCTTGCCGCCGGACGGTGTAAAACTCTGTGGCCAGGGCCTCTTTGTCCCCGGTTTCGGTTTTCCAAAGATCCAAAAACATATCCCGCCAGGTCGCCAGTCCAATGGCAGTGGAGTTTTCATAAAGGGCATAGCGACCCTGTGTCCCCGCGCGATCGATGGAATAGACCGTGATCCCTGCCTGGAGGCAGTTGTTCACCACGGGTCGGGTTTCAGCCAAGCGGCCGTTAAAGGTGTAAACCGCATCTGGCTGGATTTGGTCCAGCGCCCGACGAATATTGACATGCACCAGATAGGCCATGCGCAATTTCTGCAAGATCCTTTCCCGGTGCGCTGCAACATCAAACTTATGATCTTTCAGTTCCATCACCACAGACGCCACTGTGGGCTGGCCCAGGTTGACGCCATCAATGGAGAAATCAGCCAACGCTTCCAGGCTTGAAAAGTGCTGTGGCAGCCTGCTGTAATCGACACCTTCAAGCGTCAGGTCCAGCAAATAGCTATCCTCCAGCCCGGTGAGCGCAATGCCTTTATTAAAGCGCTGACGGCATTGGTAGCACTTGTGCTTGAAGTGGTGCGTATTGGTATGGCAGGACTCCAGCTCTCCCTGGCAGCGCAACACGTAAACCTCATCCCCCTCATCCAGGTGGGCGCGGATCAGATCCAGTTCCGCCCCGAAATTGACCAGCTTCATCATGGCATTGACGGAATAGAGCAGGATTTTCATAGGTATTTTGGCACTTTCCACTGACACGGAGCTTTCAAAAATTTCTTTAGAGTATAAAGTGAAAAAAAGCTGAAAACAACTCAGGACTGCTCCAATTCTCCTGGCGGAGGCCGGGAACGGGCACAATCGGGTGAGCGACGAGTGGAAACCCGGATAATATCCTAAAATCGTCTTTGCGAGAGCTCCTTCGGTAAGATTTGGGGATGATTTTGGCCATCATGGGCATGCTGGGGGTTTATACCGGGACAACTGACTGCGAGACAAAAAGGAATCCGCTATACATGTTGAAGAATAAGATCGGTACATGACTCTATGATTTGCCAGACCCACCTTCATGAAGCTCCAGCAGAAGCAGTAAAGGGCCGGGGGTTTGGCGGGTGGTTTTGTTTTTCTGGATACTGGCATACAGACTCTCGAATCCGTTGGTTGCCAGCTCGCGGGCCATCGCGTCTTTCGGGAGAAAAATAGTATAAGGAGCAAAAATGGCCTTGAACCGGTATTGCTGTCTTAAAACCCGGTAATAAGTCGGGTTTGCGTGGGGTAGTTCGTAATAAGTATGGCCCTGCTCATCTTTCCGGGACTCCATTTCACTGAAATCCATCAGCACATAGCGCGGATGGATGGGCTCCGGGTTGAGGGTCACCATTTCCTTGACGATACGCGGCGTGGAATGGAAACGCTTCCCGTCATAGTTTGCAATCACAACCGACGCGCCAGTGATCCGGTTATCCAGGGTGACGGTCTCCGGTTCCATCAGAAGGCGATCACCTGGTTTTGCAATCTGCCGGAGATATCGGGTGGCGGTGGTGCGAGTATCCGGTTTTATATAGATTCCGACATACTCGGTGGCGGTTGATAGTGCGGGGACGGCGGCTAGCAGAATCAAAGCGGCATAGACTACCGGTCGCCATCGCGCCCAAAACTGAATCCCCCGGCGTTCAAGCGCGATTTGGATAAAATCCCGCAGCAGGACGGCCGTGCCCAGGAACAGAAACGGAAAAACAGGTAGCAGGTACTTGGCGTTGATCAATCGGAACTGCATGACCACCAGCAGGAACACCACCGGGAAGGAGAGCAGGATGGCACCTTGTTTTGGATGGCGCCAAAGCATCCAGGGAATGCCCAGCAGGCCCAGGATGTAAAGCGGCCAGCTCATTGCTTTAGGCAGAATCTTAAAGAGAATGGTGCCCGCAGAGGCCATGATCTGCCAGTGCTGGGTGCTGCTCATGGGATTCCGGTTCAGCATATGACGTTTTTCCCAGTTGAGATCATGCCAGAAAGTCTGAAAATCCATCAGGATCATGGGATTGAGCGCCAGGTAAACCACCGGGATCAACACGAGGGCGAGCCAGAAACGCCGGTCGGATAAAGCGCCGTGCCAGAAAGCGGTCGTGAAGATGCCTTGTTTGCCGTAACGCGCCAGGTGACCGGCTAGCAGGAAAACCATCGAAAAAACGTTGTATTTAAAGGACATGGCCAGCGTGATCATGAGCGCACAGAGCAGGTAGTCCCGCAAGCGGCCCTTCTCGGCGATGGAAAGCGCGAACCAGGCACCGGCCAGGATAAAGAAAAGCGACGGAATATCCGAGATGACCACCGGGGAGATGCGTAGATGGGTGGGATCAATTGCCAGCAGAAAGGCTGCCGCCAGCCCGACTCCCACCGAGAAAGCCCGCCGCCCGATTTGGGCCAGCAACCACACGGAACCGGCAGCGAAAGCTACACTGATGGTCCGACCGATGGTGGCGACATAAGTAGGATCCTGCCAGAAGGCTTCTACGTAGTCTTTCCAGTGCATAAAAGATGTGTACAGAAAACCCAGATAATAAAATGCGCCATAAAAATACAGAAAGAAGGGCGGCTTCCGGAAATAGGGAATGACCCACTCTCCCAAGCCGAAGCCCAGCGCGTGCTGGTAATAGAGGGGCTCGTCTTCGTAAAGCAGCAAGGGCAATCCAAAATGAATCAAACCCAAGCGGAGCAACACTGCCAGCAGAAGAATCCCATACAGGAGTACTTCTACCGGCTTCCGGATGAACAGGCATTGAAGGAAACCGTTTTGAAGATTTCGGAAAATTCTTTTCGCCGCATACCGCATCAAGAAAACGTTTTTTCCTCGTTCGGCTTTCATTGTTTTTTCGGACGCTTACCGGGGGACACTGTTAATGAGATGAGAAAGTGGTGTTGTTGGGATCATACCACGCCCCGGAGAGGAGAGCTGGGACGCATCACATTCCAGACAGGCAATGCTCTGGTTGGGCGTCTGGATAATTCTTGCCGCATTGTGGCCAGCCCGGAGATGGGAACTGTTGATTAGGATGGTATGGTAGAGGGTATGGCAGCTACGCATCTTTGCGGGTGAAAACCGTCGCCGTATCGTTGCTGCTGATTCTGTGCGGACTCTTCACCAGCCAGAACGCTCCGCCCTTTATTTATTTCCAATTCTGATGCCGGAATGGCTTCGGTTCAGGTAAGATGTTGGTCAGATCCCCTTAAGCGTTGATTGAGAGTTCCTGCTCCCCTATGGATGATTTAGCACCGTTGATTTCCGTTGTCATCCCCAGTTACAGTTGCCGGGAGTGCCTTCCGGCATTGTTTGAGCGGCTGAAAAACACGATGGAGTCCGCCCGGCTTTCCTTCGAGCTGATCATTGTCAATGACGCCAGCCCGGACAATTCCTGGCCGGTCATCCAGCAGCTTTCCGAAGGCGACTCCCGAATCAAGGGGTTGAATTTCTCCCGAAATTTCGGCCAGCATTTCGCCATCACCGCAGGACTGGATTACGCCCAGGGGGACTGGATAGTGGTGATGGATTGCGATCTTCAGGATCAGCCGGAGGAAATTCCCAAACTCTATCAAAAAGCGATGGAAGGATATGAGGTCGTCCTGGCCCGGCGACATGAACGGCAAGATTCCCCCTTCAAGAGACTTTCGTCTTTTTGTTTCTATAAGGTGCTGGATTATTTCTCGGAAATGGAATCCGATCCCTCCGTGGCCAATTTTGGAATCTACTCGCGTAAGGTGATAGAAGGTATCCGTTCGCTGCGGGAGCATAGCCGGTTTTTTCCGCTCATGGTCCGATGGTTGGGCTTCGAGGTGGCTTACGTGGATGTTGAACACGCCGCCCGCACTGCAGGAAAAAGCAGCTATAACCTGAAACGATTGATACGGCTGGCTGGTGACAGCATTGTAGCGCAAACCAACAAGCCGTTAAAGCTATCGATCAAGGCCGGTTTTCTGATTTCCTTGATTGCTTTCATGTATGGTATTTATATCCTGCTACGGTATTTCTTTCACGGCGTACCGGTGGAAGGGTGGACCAGCGTTATTGTCTCCGTTTACTTTATGAGTGGGATCATTCTGGCCAGCACGGGGATGCTGGGGGTTTACATCGGGAAAATCTACGACGAGACCAAAGGCCGCCCGCTCTATATCTTAAAAGATCGGATCGGATTTTAAATTGGATTTTTGAAACCCATCCCCCCCTCCTGACGCCGCATCTTTACGGGTGCCCTTCCTCGTCCCCTTTGTCTAATATCAGGGCGCAGCCTCGAATCCGCCAAAAGAATAAACGCCGACCCAGCCTGTGAGACGGCGCAAAAGCGCAATGTGTGTGTGAGAAGTCTTATCCAGCCTAGTGTTCCCTTGTGATTATATAAAAACAATCAATTTTAATTCTGGAACAGTTTGTAAAGAACTGTATCGGGCGGCCTGGGATCAACACTCTAAAGGGACTCCATCGTCACAGGGCTCATTTTATAAACGCGGCAAATTGGACCGCATGGTTGATCCGCCATGGCCTGATCAGCAGTTCTTGTCAATTTAGTCAATCACGCTTTTATGAGGTCCAGATGAAAAATGAGTGACAGAAAAAAGGAAGTGGAACATTGGCCTCCAGCGGTTCGAACCGGCTCGGGATTTTTGGATAGCTTCGCATATTTACTTCAACGCATGTCATAATCCAGCGCAACGACTTCCGTACTCACAACATTGCCTGCCATCTGATGCGCTCAGCCTAACGACCCCCTGTCGGCCTGTGGCATATCTCGTCACTCCCCTCCGTCCAGGACATGATATGATTCCCCTGGCTTTATTTTTCATTCAACTCAGAAGCACCCGGTCAGGGAGTGATGAACGCGGCAAGAGGGTATATATTGAAAGGTTGAGGTATGTTAACTCCGTATTCTCCCATGAATCACTTCTCGCTAAATTTTTCAGGCAAAGAGAAGGCGACGCAATCCAACGCAACAAAAAAGCCTGCAAAAAAGCGTGCCTCAACCACCAGAACGACCAAACAGCCGGATAGTCCAACCAGATTGGATATATCGACCCCATCAGCAAAACCAAAAGCCAAGCCCTCCAACGAGTCTGGATTTTTGAAATCCATCGAACCCCTCTCGCGGAAGCGCATCTCAGCGTTAAAGGACAAAATCAGCCACGCGGGAACCAAACTATATCATGTCGCCTTGCTACCCACCTCAAACACCACAAAATATATCGGGAAGGCCGCCCTGGAAAATATTCTGCTCTATGGTGCTACTTCCCTGATCTTACCGGAAGGTCTCATTCTGCCCGGACGACTCAAAGATACGGTTCCTGTCATTGTCCACTTTAACCAAAAACTCCTACCACTGCTTCCTTTTGTACCGGAGGCTCTGGCCAAAACTGCATTCAAAAAGCCCAAAGCCACTTCTGAAGCCGAGAATATCCAAAATCCTGATACAGTACCGCCGGATGAATCGTCTGTGCAGCCATCGAATCTCACCAAACTCGGCAAAGCCGCGAAGACTGTTCAAGAACTGTCGAAAAAAGTACCGGGGTATGCCTGGGTATCGGCAAAGCTCAACACTAAAGGAAGTTTGTCCCGATGGCTGAATGACCGGCCAACAGCCCTATCGATCAGTGACAAGATCACCCGCCCCCTGGCCGCAGCGGTGAATACTCCAAACAGGTATCTTGAGAAGCATCCCACGCCTGTGCTTCCTGTAAAACCTGATGAAAATGCAACTCGATATATGAAAAAAAAGTACAAAGACGAATTAGAAAATGTATTGAATGAACTCCAGGCACACGAAAAAGGCTTGAAGAAAGCCAAGCGGATCAGCGCTTTCGCCAGGGGAGCGGCCTTGTGCATGTTCCTGGGTTTCAACTACGGCTGGACGGATGGCATTAAAACACTCTGGAAACTCTCGCCAAACCTCTACCCTGGGCAGCACCAAGTGGTCGGCACCCTTTCCGACACTTACAACGTACCATTTACCAATTTTACCAGCGGAATATACAGGGCGCCCAGTGCTTACATCGTGGCACCGGTCAATCCTGAGTGCATTTTTGAATTGGTCGACCCCATTACAAAGCAGCGGTTTCGATGTGTAACCGGTGGTGCAACCGCCCAAGAACTGCATCGTTTGTGGACTTTTCCTGTTCTGGGCGATGATTTTGCGATTAGCCTTGGTAACAAGCCTCTTGCCGGCGGGTTACGCAGTGGGCGAGTCAAGCCGCCGGTTCAGGATTCCGTCTTGATGATGGTGCACGAAGGGAAGGATATCCTACAGTTCTGGCGGTCCTGGCAAGGAGACCAGCCTGGGGAATTTTGGGTGGAAAGAAACTATGATACCTGGTTCAAGTGGCTCCCTGTTGCCCGTATTACACTCAAAACACCGGAAGAGCTGGAAGGCCACCCTCAGGAGCAAGCGTTGCTGCGACAACTGTACGAATATGAAGACGGTAAGCCGGTGCGTTTGAATCCGGATGCAATGGGAGCGATAGCGGCAGTGGCCGGGCTGGAACTGGATTCTACATTCACGACGCATAAGCGGGACAAGGATATCCAGCCACCTCTCAAGGGTCACTAGCCTGATTGATCCAATATTCATTAATACTGATCAATCAGTATTAATTTGTTAAACGGAATTGACATTTTGGCTTGATGTCAGACACTGTAAACATAGAGAGGGACACTTTCATTGGGAGCCACCTGGTTGATGCTACTTTCAGGTCGCACTTCAATCTGCCCGAACCCGCTTCAGGGACAGTGGATTTGAATGCCAAAGAGGGCTTTCATTTACGAAATACTAACGTGTCTTTATAAACCGGCCACAAAGGTTTAACGAAGTCATTATGCTGGATATTGACCAGCGGAGAATCAGTGAGAGGGTTGCAACATGATTGAATTGCGGAACAAGCTTCCTGACAACCAAGTGGGAACTACATTTTCTCGGCGCTCTGGCATGCCCGCTCAAGCAGGATCATTTGCGCATGGGCAAGATACACCCGCACCGGATATGCTGACCCTGAAATTCGGTGTTCGGAAGTCCGGCTCTGGTAATGACACCCCCCCTGCCGGTAAACTCAAGCCCACTTCCCACAAGGAGAGACCGGCCACTGGCACAGCAAAAAAGCCTCCTGGTACGCCAAAGACCCCATCAACAAAACGAACGAGCGAGCCTGAGCTTGCTCCTGCCGTGGAGGGGGCGGCCAATGTTGTGCAAAAAGGGGTTAATTTCTGGAATGAGTCGACTCTGCTGAATGGATCCGGACCTGGAAGTCAGATTAAAAAACACCCCTTCCTGACCGCAGTGGCTGTGGTTTTTGCATTTAATGTCGGCAAAGGGCTGTTGGATCAGCCGATCAAGGTTGGGCACCAAGCGGTTAAGTCTTTTTACGAAAACACTATCGTTGGAAAAGATAGTCCCGATCAAGCAGATAATCTCGCCAAAATAACTGAAGGTGGAATATTCGCCCTGGGCCTTGGAGGTCTATTCGTTGGCGGACGGAAAGTAAAAAAGGCTGTAGCTGATACCATCGATGGGCGCAAACAAAAAAAACTTGAGGAACTTGCACAACTTCGCGCAGCAGTAGAAACCACAACCAAAAAGGTTGCTAAGCAGGTTGTCCAGAGTGAAATCAAGAAGCTCCAGAAAAAATCGCCTCAAAATACGGAATCACGTCAAGGCAAAAATACTGACGAAACTTAATCGGAAGGACTGCTCGTATGTATGTCCCCACCTACTCGACCTTTCCAAAGGCGAACGCCAATTCTCAAATACCTGTGAAGTTTGGGCAGTCTCCCGAATCTGAAGAAAAAAAGAGCAGAAGCACAAGAGCAAAACGTCCGGAAGCTGCCCCACCCCAAGGGAAAGTGGAGGTTCAGGATCCACTGATCATCGAGGCTTTCAATTTAAAAAAGCCCACCCGAAGGGGAACACAGGGGCATGAACCAGCGAAAGGGCAGGCACCGAAAGGGGCAGAGAGTAGCAATCAAAATTTAGATTTCTCTGGCTGGGTTCATCAAAAAATTGAACGATTCGTTCCTGAAACCTGGCAACCAACCTTAATAAAAGCGGCCGAAAAGGCCAAGGAAGAATCCGAGCGCGCAGCGAACGAGAAAGGGAATTTTTTAATTGGGACAGTCTTGCCCATGTTCACCGCCCTTTTTGGTTTTCCTAGCCTCGCCGTCATGCTCGCCAAGTGTAATGATTTTTTCGGGCATCCTATCATCCGGGGGCCAATCGGTGTGGTTGCGGACGATATTAAAGATCATGTTAAAAAAAAGGCCAAAGAAAAATTTCTGGGTACTGGCCCTGTAGCGACTTTGAATGAACCACAATCCCTTCGTAAAACATCCAGTCAAAAAATTTCAGTTGAAAAAAATCCCATTAAAAAGACACGCCCTCGTAAGTCATAAAGAGAAACCCGCCAAAGCAATCCTCACCCGTTCCAGGAGTGGCCTTCTCCCCAAAAACCGCACCCGAGAAAATGAGAAAATCGGGTCAAGACCAAACTTTTTTGCAAAGCACCTCATACACGTTATTCCCTTTTTGTCCCAGGGAGATTGTATCTTTCCAAACCCTCATTGGCTTGTTCACCACTACAGGGCTAGAACGTAGAATTATGAGTCCTATTAGATTTTAAGCCTATCGGCTTTAAAAAATAACTCAAATATGAATATGTATTTATATATCCGGGAGCTGTGGGGTGTTGAGGCGCTCTTAGTCTGAGGAGGGGAAGATGATCGTGACCTATCGTGACAGCTTTTTGCTCGTTTTCTGTCACAATTCCTAGGATCTCATCAGTACTATTCATCCATTTATTGTGCTGAGTTGTGGGCAAATGGGACATGGTCATTTTTTGAAGAACCTCTTAAAAACTAAAAACCCCGCAGCTCTTGGGTTTGAGCTACGGGACTTTTGGTACCCCCTGTTGAACGATTTTCGAAATTCTCTATTGGAGATTCCTGCTGGACTAGGGGAGGCACTCAAAGCGTTCAAGACCGGATAAAGAGGCTTTCAAAATCCTAATTTTGTGGAGAAAAAAATTTGTGGACGGCGCGGTCATCCTCCCAAAAGTCCCAGAGATTAAGATCCCTACCCCTATTCAGCCATTTCTGTATCTGGCCCAAACATCAAAGAACCCACCGGGGTCCACATACAAGCAGAGGCGTGGCGGGTCTTCTATGTTTCAGGATGGCATTTCCGGCCATGGTCGTACTTTGAACAACGTCTTATTTACCAGATTTCCTAGAGTTTACAGACTTTTTTGTCTTCCCAGCCGTATTCTTCACTGCTTTAGAGGATTGCGCGGCGGTACGGAGCGCTTGGGTAGCCACTTTCTCGATTTTCGTTCGAAGCTCGGCGTATTGTCCGCTTTGGGAAGCCCTTCCGGAAGCTTGGCTCATGTGTCGGCTCCTTGAGTGATTTGCGACCAGATACTTTCATTATAAACGCGAATCATGGCGTCTTCTTGCTCTCCCTCCGCAATCAGCACCGGATCCTCGTCTGAGTTGTCAAAGACCATCCACGCATCGACCAGGGGCAGATAGAGCCGGGTTATATTCCAAATACTCCGCTCATAGCGCCGATACACGTCCGACTCCGGGATGTCATGCCCACCAGATTCCACCCGCTGCTGTACCCGCGCCATGGCCAACTGGGGAGAAGACAGCCAGAAGTACAGCAAAACCACCACAAAGCCTTGCTCCTTGGCTTGCCGGATAAGTTTCTCCGGAGCGGTGCCCGCCGCCAGGGTGCTTTCAAAGCCAAACGAGGTCTTATTTTTGATAAACATATTGGCCCGCTCCAGCAGAAGACGGCTGGATTGGATTCTTACAGATTCTGGATTGAGAGGGGACAGGCCCTTTGCGATTTCATCGGCATTCAGAAACTCCAGCAGGTGCAGGGCTTGGGGGAGAACGGCCATGGCCGCCGTGGTCTTCCCGGCTCCGTTGGGGCCGCCAATGACGATCATCAAAGGTGATGGCTGGTCAGGCATTCCAAACGATACCTCAAAGATTTTGCTGAGGGCATCTGTTTTCCGCCCCTTAAAAGTCGAAATCTCAGAAGGTGGCTACCTGTCTGAGACTCGTGATTGGATTTAAAAGAGGTGGTACCCCCAGGGGAATTCGAATCCCCGTCGCCTCCGTGAAAGGGAGGTGTCCTAGGCCTCTAGACGATGGGGGCATCTAGTGATGACTAACATACTGGAAGCGATTCATTCCGTCAAGCCACTTTCGGCCATCGATACAATCCGTAAGAGAAATCAATTGGCCAGCTGGTCCTGTACGGTCAAAGTGACCTTTCCGGCTTCCTTGCTCACCAAATCCAGCTTCAGTTCGTACTTTCCAGGCTCCAGTTCGGCATTGCGGATCTCGCAGGTGATGACCTGATTGAGGAAGAAGGTGGCCGGATTATCCTCAGTGATGCTTTCGGCGGGGATAGGTTCGTTGTTGACCAGCAACACGATTTGTTCCGGGCTGTAGACCTGCCCGTTCATAGTGATGCTGTTGATCTTCGAGATCTGTCCGGGTCCCAGGTTATTGATGATGTCAAAACCAACACCGTCGGATAGACGTCGAAGACTGCCCGCCCGGTACATGCGCTTGAGAATGAAATTGGGTATAACCGTCATCACTCAAGTCTATCCGCCGAGCGCAGCCTTGTAAAGCGTCAGGGCACACGCAGCCGTGTAAACACCTTGTAGGGGTGCAACATCACCTGGTGGGCCTGAATCGCAAGGCGGCTCTTGTCGATGTACGGCTGGAAATTCATCAGGATCAGCTCCAACGTGTTTTTGGCATGAGGCTCGGTATGCAAGATGCCAGTGGGCAGGTAGAAGGTCTCCTGACAGCGGCAATCGCGCCAGTATCGGCCAATCAGACAGCCGTTCAGGTAAATGTTGATACGCTCATAATCCATGGCCTGCAGCTTCAAGCCCCAGGGGCTGATTGCTTGATCAGTCGGGGGCAGGGTAAACTCGGTCCGGATTCTCACAATCGGCGAGCTTGAAAAGGATTCCAAGCGCCCATTGAGTTCGATTTTCGATTGACGGCGGCTGTAGACATCCCTGGCGATCTGCATGCGCCCGGTCTGATCCTGTCCGTCTATATTCAGCGTCAGTAAGCCCTGTGGGGTCTGGGCATCATCATGGAAACCCTTGGGATGGCCCAGGCCGCTGACGAACACCAGCAGTTCATTATCGCCATCCGGTTGCCAGGCACTGTCCGGAAGCGTCAAAGTCGCAGGTGGAGGCGGTTCCATCCCGTGAATCAGCACCAGATGCTGCCCTTCTCCCAGCAATTGACCATTCAGAAAGGCCGCCCAGATATGGCGGGCATCCACTTCCAGCGTTTCCGGTTTCTGGCGGCCCAGCGGGATACGGTACCAAGCGGAACCCTCATAGATTTCGTTGGTATCGAAATCAGGTAAGCCGTCGATGGCGGGTTTGAATTCCGGAGAGAGGCCCTGATGGCTATCCGTCAGCTCGGGGGCGTCGTCAAAAATCTTCCATTCCGAAAGCA
Source organism: Coleofasciculaceae cyanobacterium (assembly GCA_036703295.1). GTDB lineage: Bacteria > Cyanobacteriota > Vampirovibrionia > Vampirovibrionales > Vampirovibrionaceae > DATNPJ01. Next base: position 44,442 of record DATNPJ010000053.1, read on the forward strand.
CTGGCGGATTCACCTCCGACCAATCGGAAAGCTCAATGCGCTCCACCGGATCCGCATCCGGAGCAATGGCAAACACGGCGCGGGTTCCTGCTTCAACGCCATAATCCCCGTCCGGCATCCGAAGTTCAGCACCGGCCACCATGGCTCCGTTTTCCTGCACCCAGAAGGTGTCCACCAGTCGCTGGCCCAGCAGGAAGACGTTCAAGCGCCCGAAACGAACATGCCGCATCTCGTCTTCCGGCAGTTCGGGGCACTGAAAAGTCACCGTGCCCTGGCTGGAGTCGATTAGCTCGATTTCATCCGCCTCGTTGGCAAACAGGGGCGTCGACTCGTTGGCATGGAGGGTCAGCATCACCGGGCGGTTCGCTTTCAGCACCAAGGTATCCCGGTTCTGGTAGAGGAGTTCCGTTGTGCTGAATTGCAATTCATAGCCGCACTGTAATGGAATCCGGTACGGGAGGATAATCACTTCGAACGGCTTGACCTCGATGGGATACTGGTTGCCGATGGTCAACATCCGGCTGTCGTAGGTCAGGTTGCGCAAAAAAAGCCAGCATGCCTCCGGGTGGCCGTGGGGCGAACGGATTGCATACAGGCACTCGTCATGAGACAGCGGCAGCGGGAAGTCCTCCCGGCGATCGGTGGCCGTGAAATCAAAGCTTTGTAAAAACTGGTTCAGGGCCTTGGCTTCAAACAGACGCTCGGTATTGATGCCCGCTTCCGAAATCGGCGCGCCGAAATCGTAAGAGGTGTAGGTCTCGATGCTGCCGGTGTAGTCCCAGTTGGTGCCGCCGATGGCCTTGTAATGGTTGTAGAGTGTCAACCCCTGCCCCAGCAGGCTTTTGGTGGAGATACCGATGTGCTCCCGGCCCAGCAGCTCCGTAATTTTTTCGTACTTGTACCCTTTCCAGGTGCCGAACCAACCGGCCTGAAGCTCGGCAGCCATCAGGGGACGACTTTGGCAGAAGGGGCGCAGGTTATCTTCCACATGGTCCAGCACCTGGAAGATTTCCGGCATCTCCCGCCAGTCGGTCTCAAACTGAGTGACCGAGTAGTTGTCGAAGGAGTAAATGTCCACGATATCTTCGTACAGACCCGCCACATACAGATCATTATGGAAGAGAGGCACTTTAACGCCCAGCTCGCGGGTCATGTCGTACAGCGCCCGCATGTAGTCCGGCTCGACTTCCAGCGTGGCGTATTCGTTCTCAATCTGCATCAGGATGATGTTGGGCGCCTCGTTGAGTATGGGGACAATCTGCTCCCACCATTCCCGCACATAGCCCATGTATTCCTCGGACCATTCGAACGCGCCTTCTCGCCGGTTCCGCAGGGGTAGATCCTTTTTGGCCAGCAGCCAGCCGGGAAAACCGCCGCCGGAATACTCCGCGTTGATGTAGGGACCCGGACGGGCAATCACGTAGAGGCCCAATTCCTGGGTAATTTGCAGCAGCTTGCGGATATCGCGGATACCGGTAAAGTTGTACACGCCCTGGGCGGTGCTGTGGTAGTTCCAGCAGAAGTACAGATCCACGGCATTATAGCCGGCAGCCTTCAGCTTGAACAGGCGATCGCGCCACAACTCCTGGCTGGGCAGCCGAAAGTAGTGCATAGCCCCACTACGGATGAATTCCCGGCGGCCATTGATTACCAGCGAATAGCGATCATACCTGATATCCAACATTGTCCACTGTCTTTCCGAGCCGTCCTCTCCGACCATCCCGCTCACGATCCCGACTCATCGTCCCCTACTATAATAATGGATGTTAAGATACACGCAAACTCCGATTGGGGAATTGACGCGGTTTTGTTGAATTTTTGGTTCAAACGGATGGCAATCCCGTCCAGGCAATCCTCTGTTTTCAGTACGGTCACGGCGGCGCTGCTGTTGATCTTGGTGCTGGCCTCCTGCGCCATACCCAAAACAGCGGATTCATCACGATCAGACGCCGGTGAGCGGGTGTTTCGGGTAAACCTGGGCACCGAGCCGCCGGATCTCGACCCGGCCAAGACGGACGATCTCACCTCATTTAGCGTTTTGTTACCCCTGATGAAGGGCCTGACCGAATTTGACGCCAATATGGCAGTCAAGCCCGCCGTGGCGAAATCCTGGGAAGTCGAGCGAAACGGGCTGAGCTATGTCTTCCACCTGCGCCCGGATGCCCAATGGAGCGACGGCAAACCAGTGACGAGCTTTGACTTCAAATATGCCTGGCTGCGCGCCCTTCAGCCTGAAACCGGTGCCCCTTACGCGTTTTTTCTCTTCGAGATTGAAAACGCGAAAGCTTTTTACGACGGACATATTCACGACTCCGCGAAAGTCGGTATTTTTACGCCCGACGCGCAGACCTTGCGGGTGAATCTCCGGCGGCCCACACCCATTTTTCTGGATCTGGCCGCCTCGCCCATCATGCTGCCCCTGCGGCGGGACGTGATTGAAAAGCATGGCGAGCGCTTCACCGAGGCCGGGCATTTTATTTCCAATGGGGCCTACAAACTGGCTCAATGGGCTCACGAAGAAAAGATCCGCCTGGTGCCCAACCCGAATTTTTATGAACGCGACCCGGCCCGGCGCCCGCAGTTGGACGCCATCGACATGCTGATGGTGAACGACGCCAATACCAGCGTGGTGATGTATGAAAACGGAGAACTGGATTTCATCGAGACACAAACCAGCATTCCCGCTTTTGACGTGCGCCGTTTGCGCAAGCGCCCGGAAGCCCACACCACCGTGATTCACCGGATTAATTACTTCGGCTTCAACATCACCCAGCCGCCTTTCGATAACGTCAAAGTCCGGCAGGCTTTTGCGTACGCGTTGGATCGCAGTTATTACCCCCGCCTGATGCAGAGCGGGGAGCACCCGCTAGCCTCCTGGATTTCTCCGGGCCTGTCAGGGTATAACCCCGAAGTCGGGCTGGAGTACAATCCGGAAAAAGCCAGAAAGTTGCTGGCCGAGGCGGGCTACCCTGAAGGAAAAGGTTTTCCCACGGTGAAGCTGGCTTACCGCACACAATATGATATTCAGAAAGAATCCGAAATCGCCCAATATCTCTGGAAAAAGAACCTGGGCGTGGATGTTCGACTGGAGAACATGGAGTGGAAAGTCTTTCTCAGCCGCCTGGACCAGGATCCGCCCGCCCTGTTCCGGCTAGGCTGGTTCGTGGATTACCCGGACGCCGACAGCTACATGAATGTGTTTCTGGCCGACAGCGGCAACAACCACACTCGCTGGCGCAGCCCGGCATATGACGCCCTGGTGGAAAAGGCCGTGATCACGCGGGAACCGGCAGAGCGCCAAAAACTCTACGACCAGGCCCAGCGGTTGCTGTTGGAGCGGGACGCCGTGATTATACCCATTTACGCTGCGGAGAAGCTCTGGCTGGTCAAGCCGCATGTGCGCGGGCTGGAAATGAACGCCCTGAACCTGCCCAACTATGACCGCTTGAGCCTTCGCCGAAACCCGGTTTTAAATTCTCGCTGACCCGCGCCCGTTAGGCGTTATGCCGACCTAATCCGGTCCCGTTCTGGAACGCACCCTGTCCTCCGGCATGGTTGTTACCGCCGGCAAACCGGGCAAAAGCGGATGGTTGCCCTGCATTTCCTGCCCGAGCCACCGGCGTGATTATGAAGCCGCCGGTCCGTTGGGCCGCATCCTGGCTATCGGTCAACGACTGTTTCCGGGATTGATTTTGGTTCGCATCGGACATGCCCTCCAGAATACGCGCCTGCAGGGAGCGAATCTGATCCCAGAAGGTCCAGAATTCATCCGGCGCCTTGTCCGGAAAGCTCTGAAACAAGCTGGCCAGGGCGCTATTGGAAGCAGAAAGCAACGCAGTCAGCTTGCTGATCTGCCCGCCGGAATCTTGCAGATCGGTGCCGCCGGAGGATGCATTCGCCACGGACACCTCGCTCCACAGGGCTGAGATGGCCTTGAAATCCACCTTGCAGGACGCACCGGTCCGGGCCTCTTTTTCGTTCTGGATTTTTTCATCCCGCTCGCGGGAACGTTTCTTTGAAGAGGCCCCCTCCGTAGCCGCGACGTCGCTGCCAAACAGGGAATCCTGGATCATATGTTCCGCTACGTCGTCAGCCGGATTTTCCCGCGTGTCCCTTGGGGGCTTCGCCTCCTCGGCTTCCGCTTTGGCTGAAGCGGTTTCCAAAACGTCGACCATCACTTCCATAATCTGGTTTTTGGTCTTTTCCCTTCCCTCCGGGGTCTGCCCGGACTGTTCTTTCGGCAAGGATTCCGCTGCTTTCGAAGATTCAGCTGCCTTCATCATGGTTTCCGCAATATGATCGGCCAGTGCGCGCGTCGCTGGCTTGGCGCCAGTTTCACTCTGGCTGGGCTTCGAAGCCGGCATGGATTTCTCAGTGACGGAGTCCGTCCGGATGGCCGCATTTGCATCCGAAACAGATTCCTTGTTTACTGAATCCGATTTAAAGGACATATTTTCAATCGAAACAGTTTTTTCGGCGACTGCGTCCGGTTTGAAGGTCGCATTCTCGATCGAAACAGTTTTTTCGGCGACTGTATCCGGCTTGAAGGTTGCATTCTCGATCGAAGCCGGTTTTTCGGCGACTACATCCGGCTTGGTTGCCGTATTTGCCTCCGAAACCGGTTTTTCGGCTACTGCGTCCGTCTTGGTTGCAGCATTTACCGCCGAAACCGATTCCTTCGCCGTCGGCATGCTGGATGCAGCCTCTTTGTCAATCAATACCGCCTTGTCCTGGGCCGTCGGCACGATTGTTTCGGCGTCCGTCGGAAGCAAAGTGCCTGAAAAACTGGTTTCCAGTTCCGTAGCGGCGGGTGGCAGGGCAAGCCCTACATCCACCATCTGATCCATTTTACCGGCCTGGGATTCGCTCCCGCCGTTGTTGGTTTTGTTGTCCGCCAGCCTAACGCTATCGAGCGTAATCATCTCTCCCTCCAGAATCACAACCTATGTAAACAGCCTATGTGAGATCCCCTCAACTGTATAAAAACAATCAATTGTCGTTTCGGAACGGACTATGACGAAATGTAAATTTCTGGGCAATCCAATCCGTTAATTTGCTTTGTCGTACCAAAGCGTTTAGTCTTGCAGAAATTTCTGAGCAAATTCAAAGCATTGAAGAATGAAGGAGCAATCAGAATGGATTTCACCCCCTCTGTAAAAAAGCCGGCTGTTCACTTTGGCATCTATACTCAGGATGACGCCAATGATGTGAAACCTTTTATTAAGGACAACGAACTCGACTTGGTTTACGTCCCGACCTATTATCGGAAAGATGAACCGACGATGCTTTGTGACACTTATCTCATGAGCGGGGGCAAGCCTGTGCATATGGATACTGACGTAACAGTCCATGTTCATGATGACCACTTTCAGAAAAACCACACTCCAAAAACGGATCAACCGCGGGACTTCTACTGGAAACACAATGAGCCGTCGTTGGATATGGCAGCAATTCTGAAGAAAATGCTTTCTCAGAAAGGCGTTTAAAGATCCACCCGCTCTATTCAATGTATTGGTAGGTTTCCCCTTTGTAATTCCGCAGGGTGGTTTTGCCGGGCTCACGGGAGACAATGTAATCCGGGCTGACCGGAATTTTGCCGCCGCCGCCGGGGGCGTCCACCACGTAGGTTGGCACGGCATAGCCGGTGATGTGACCGCGCAGGTGCTCCATGATTTCCAGCCCTTTATCAATGCTGGTGCGGAAATGCGAAGTCCCCTGCACTGGGTCGCATTGATAGATGTAATAAGGCCGCACCCGGATTTTCAGCAACTTCAGCATGAGATCCTTCATGACCTGCGGATCGTCGTTCACCCCGCGCAGCAGCACGGTCTGGCTGAAAGTGGGAATGCCCGCATCGGCGATTTTATTGCAGGCTGCGATTACTTCCGGGGTGATTTCATCCGGGTGCAAAAAGTGGATGCTCATGTAGAAGGGATGATATTTTTTCAGCATGGCCACGAGATCATCCGTCACGCGCTGGGGCAGCACTACCGGGATCTTGGTGCCGATCCGGATGATGTCCAGGTGCGGAATGGCACGCAGATTGCGAATAATGCCTTCCAGCTTCTCATCGGACATCACCAGCGGGTCGCCGCCGGAAATCAGCACATCGCGGATTTCCGGGTGGTTGCGTAGGTATTCGTAGGTGGCCTCGTAGTCCACTTCATGCTTGCCGCTGCCCACCAGGCGGCTGCGGGTGCAATAGCGGCAGTAAACCGAACAAGTCTCGTTCACCAGGAACAGCACCCGGTCCGGATAGCGGTGCACCAGCCCCGGCACCGGCATATGAGAGTCCTCCCCGCAGGGATCGACCATCTCGGCGGCGCTGGTGGTAAACTCGGCCATGCGAGGAATGACAGTCTTGCGGATGGGGTCGTGGGGATTTCGCGGATCGATCAGATCGATGTAATAGGGTGTGACGGCGAAGGGTAGATTTTTGCCGGCCGCCTGGAAAGCTTTTTCCTCCTCGGGCGTTACGCAAATGTAGTCCTTCAGCTTTTCCAGGGAAGTGATGCGGTTGCGGAACTGCCATTTCCAGTCTTGCCACTCGGGCAACAGTTTCTCGGATGCGAAAGTCTTGAAAACACGTTCTTCACAGGGGGAGTGTGGCGACTTCCAGGCCGGGTCCGCCATGGACGACGGCTTCTGGAACAACTCCGCCGTTGGCGGATCGAGGTGGTTGGTAAGCATCTGGCTGTTCATCATGGCGGAAATCCTCTCTGTCAGTCTACCGGTTGAGTGCTTTGCAAATTCCGGCTGGGTGAACGATCGCAACGGCGAAAGATTGCTGCCCTATTTTATCGGAAGGGCGGGCATGTGGATACCCGCCCTCTCGGCTACCTACAACCGCTTTTCTTCGATGTCGTACACGTCAAAAAAGTGGTAAATCACCCGGCCTTTGGGAATGACCTGCGGAATGTAATCCTCCAGATACAACTGGATGCCGTCCGGCAGTTCCCGAATGGTGGTGTAGCGCCATTGGTTGTTCCATTTCACAAGCTCAATCCGCTCGCGAGTCTTGCCGTGTTGCGTGATCCACGCGCCGACTTCTTCATCTGTCGCGCCGGTGGCCACAAAATTCTGGAAATCTTCCGCGGAAATACCCGCAAACTCAAAAAAGATTTTATCGAGCGCACAGTTGAAGTGATACTCGCCATTGATTCCGGCCAGTGTCGAGCGGCACTTGTCCAGGGTTCTACCGGCAATCACATACCCTCCCAGAGTTTCTCGCGGGCTGCGCGGAAAATCTTTCGTCAGGTCCTTGGCCAGGGATTTGAGTTTATCGGAAACAGTTGCAGTACTCATCGTTCCAGGTTCCTTCTTCCAATTCAGATTAATGTAACATAGTGATAGGGTTGGATTTACGGGGGTTAAAGTCTGCCTTCGTCGAGATCGAAGATATCAAACACGTGATAGACGGGGCGATGCGTTGGGAGTTTCACGACGAATCCATCCAGGAAGAGCTGGATATCCTCCGGAAGATCCTGGAGGGTTGCGTAACGCAGCTGGTTGTTCCATTTCACGATTTCAACCGTCTCCCGAGGCTGGGCCTGCTGTCCAATCCACTCGGCAACTTCTTCATCCGTAGCGCCTGTGGCCACAAATGCCTGGAAAGCCTGTGCGTCGATGCCGGTGAAATCGAAGAACAAGCGGTCCATAAATTTGTTGAACCAGTATTCACCGAGGGTGCCGGTCAGTTCCGCCCGGCACTTGTCCAGGATTCTGGGTGCGATGATATAGCCCGCCAGGGTTTCGCGCGGGCTGCGGGGCGGCACCTGGGTGAGATCCGGGGCCAGGTCTTTCAGTTTCTCTGAGATCACGTGGGTGAGCAATGTGTCTCTCCTTCTCTACCGGTTTTACTTTCAAATTTTCATTTCTATCAGTTACCTGTGATAACATGGTTACTATAAGTAACTGACTCAGTATAAATTGAGTGGTTACTCATGAAAAGTAGGTACTTTTTGGTAACTACCATGATGGAACAACCCACCAAACTGAAAATGCCCCCGAGTCCCAGCGGATGCGTCATGGATCGGATGCTGCGCCTGCTGATGGGCCAATGGACCTGCTACCTGCTGTGGAACTTATGCAAAAACGGCCCCATGCGCTTTGGCGCATTGAAGCGCAATATACCGGGGCTTTCTTCCAAAGTATTGACCGAGCGGTTGCGCATGCTGGAAGAAGCCGGGGTGATTTACAGGGAGCATATCCCCACCATTCCGCCCAAAGTCACATACGGGCTTTCCGAACGCGGGCTGGAGCTGGTTGGCGCGCTGGAAGAATTGTTCAAAATCGCCCAGCGCTGGTGCGATGAAGATGGCTCTCCGGAGACTGCCGCTGCCAACATCACTGAGGGCTAGCAGGCAGAAATTTTCAGTGGCATCAGCCTGGTTTTCCACGTTTTAGGTCCTTCTCAAGTTTTTTTCGGAATGTCCGATAATATAAGGGCCAACTCCGAGGTCCTGATGCTTGAGATTGAACGCTTCAAATTGACTTTGACCATGCTGATGGTGCCTTTCGGCTTCAACCTGTTCATGGTGGGCTACTTCTTTATTTTGACTTTTTTACTGCTGCTGGGAGCCGGACCTTATGAAAACGCCTCCCTGGAGTGGCAGTTGCTCACATTTCTGCCACCGGCCAGCCTGGTGGTCAACACACTCAGCATCCCCCTGCTGGCGGTCACCGTGCAGAAGGATCTCCGGCGCGAATTGCAGGCCTGCGCGGCGGAACTGCCCGGCGGGCGCTCGATGCTGTGGTACGTGTTCCTGGTGGCCGGTCTGTTGTGTACCGGAATGCTATACCTGTTCGTCTTTATTCCCATGCTCTGGGGCTGGACCACCGGCTCGTTCTGAGTCCGGCAGTGGCTTCTACCGATTTCCTGTTTTGATATATGATGGGGTGATGATTAAACTAGTCGCCCTCGATCTTGACGGGACCATCGTCAACGAACACCTTCAGATTGCACCTCGTGTCCAGAAGCTGCTCAATCACCTGGTCACGCAAACCGATGTCCGGGTGGTTATCGCCACCGGTCGCATGTTCCTGTCCGCACTGCCCTTTGCGCGCCACATTGGCGTTGTGGAACCGCTGGTGACTTACCAGGGCGCCATGGTACGTGACCTGGATGACGCCCACACCATGCGCTTCCATGCTCCCATCCCTCTGGCGCTGGCCTATGAGGTGATGAGCATGCTGGTGGAGGACCGCTACGATATCAACCTGTACATGAACGATGAACTGTGGACCAGCCCCGGCAACCGGTTCGCCAATTCGTACGCCAAAACTTCCGGCATTGAGCCGTTATTGCATGAAAATCTGCTGGAATGCCTGACCCATGCCCCGACCAAGCTGATGGTGATTGACGATAACCGCATCGATACGCTGCTGACCCGCTTGAATGAGCGTTTTCTGGGGCGGCTGTCCTTCTGCCGTTCCCGCAGCAACTTCTGCGAGATTATCGATATTTCCGCCTCCAAGTGGAACGCCCTGAAGTCGCTCGCCGACGAGTGGGGCATCGCGGCAGATGAAATCATGGCCATTGGGGACCAGGGCAACGATCTGTCCATGATCCGCCATGCCGGTATTGGGGTGGCCATGGGCAACGCGCCGGACGAAGTGAAGCAGTTTGCCAACTATGTCACCCGGACCGTGGAAGAGGACGGCGCCGCCGAGGCCATTGAGCGCTTCGTACTAGGGCATATGCCTTTGGGCACTCATTAAGGTTGATGCCGCAACAATCCGGCATCAACATCAAAAACCATCCGCAAACGAGATTTTGACGTGACGCACTGGACTCACCCCTATCGCATCGGACAAGGCTATGACATCCATCGGCTGGTGCCGGAGAAGCCCCTGTTGATTGGCGGCATTCACATCGAAAGCCCGGTGGGCAGCGAGGCGCATTCGGATGGTGACGTGCTGCTGCACTCGCTCATCGATGCGTTGCTGGGCGCCTGCGGGCTGGGTGACATCGGCGATCACTTTCCGCCCAGCGATGATCGGTACAAAAACATCCGGAGCACCGTTCTGCTGCAACAGGTGTTGCCCATGATCGGGGAGGCCGGATACCGGCTGGGGAACATTGATGCGACCATCTTTCTGGAAAAACCCAAGCTGGGGCCGTACAAACAAGCCATTCGGGAAAACCTGGCCGAACTGCTGAACCTGCCCCTGGATTGCGTTTCCGTCAAAGCCAAGACCGCCGAGAAATTTCCGCCGGTGGGCACCCAGGAGGCCATTGCCGCCAGCGTGACCACGCTGCTGATGACGGTGGGCTAGGGCCACTTTTCCCGGCGCCAGAGACTTAGGCGTCAACAGGATTGGATCAACGCTCGTCATCCAAGAGCTATCCACAAACATTGAATATTTTTTATTTTGAAGTTCAGGACTGCACGGGTGCGGTGATAGCGCTTGTAACCGCCTGGCGAACCCGGTTTCTAAGTCCCAAAATGCACAGCACGATGATTCCGGCCAGGATCCCGGCGATGCTCACCACCTGCGAGGCACTAAGGTTGAGGGATTCAATCCAAACCAGCCGGTCGCCACGGTAGTACTCTAAAACAAAACGCACCAGACCGGCCATAACGAAGAACCAGCCGGTAGTGTAGCCCTCGAAGGGCTTATGCTTGTCGAGTTTCAGCAAAGCGCCCATGGCTGCCAGCATCAGGAAGGTCTCATACAGCGGCACGGGATGAACCGACAGGCCGTGGGTTTCATGGATGTGCGGGTACTGGATGGCCCAGGGCACGTTGCAAACGCTCCCAAAGCAGCAACCGGAAAGCAGGCACCCGATGCGCCCGATGGCCAAACCCAAGGCCGCCGCCGGGGCAACGATATCCGCAAAATGGAACAGCCGGATTTTTTTGATCCGAGTAAACAGCAGAACCGCGACGGTCACGCCAATCACACCGCCATACCATACCAATCCGCCCTGGCTGAGCATGGCACCCACCGGATCCCGCAGGAAAACATCCGGATACCAAATGAAATAGAACAGCCGGGCCCCGCCAATGCCTGATATAATGAACCAGATGGCGGCTTCCATGTAATCGTCCACGCGGTCGCCCGCCTGCCGGGCCCGATGAAATATCAGGGCGAAGCCAACCAGGAACGCCAATGCCACCATGACGCCATAAGCATAAATTTTGAGGCCGAGAAATTCGAACAGGACCGGATGCATGTGGGGAAAGCCTTTATTTGTGTGTTCTTCCACATCATAAGTGAACATGGATCAAGACTCAAACCAGCCGCTTTACTTTCACTGCAGCATGTGCGGAGAATGCTGCAGCAGTTGGAACATTCCGGTTGAGGGCCATAAGGCGCGCGCGTTGCTGGAACGAGATTGGGTGAAAGACCGTCTGCTGGAGACCCGGCGGGAAATCGTGAAAATCAGTGACGAGCTGTATCGGTTGCCGCTGACGGATGAGAACGTGTGTGTGTTTCTGGCCGAAGATCGCCGCTGCATGGTAGAAACCCACGAGGGTTTACCCCTGAAGCCCCATGAATGCCAGCGCTTTCCCTTTGCCACGGTGCGCATGCCGGACGGCACCACCCGACATGACACCTCCGCCGCCTGCAAGCAAATCTCCGAAAAACTGCTGCTGGCCTTCCAGCCCATTCTGCCGAAGCCATCCGAACCCGAGCAGCCTGCCGACAGGGATGCGGCGAAATCGATTGCCGAGCTGCAAGCGCACGAGGCGGCGCAGTTTGACGATATCGAGGAATTTCCGGCCAAAGTGTTCTCGGGACTGTTCCGCAAAGTGGATGTTGCCGCTTACGAACGCTATTTGCAGTCACTGCATGCCATCTTTTCAGATCCGGGCCAAACATCCGAATCGGCACTGAAACAGGCCCAGGCCCTGCTCTGGAGGTTGCCGGATTCTGCGGAGCTTGAGGCACAGCCCTGCCGGGGCAATCAAAAGGAGACGTTCCGATGCTCGCGGTTTCGATTCTCCTCGTGGGCGGTCCGGATGGCCATCATCCTGTTTCTGCGGAAACCCTACCGCACCATGACCTGGCTGAGCCTGCTGGCTGGCCGGGAATACCACGATCCGCGCGTTTTCGGTTTGCCGGTGGATCTCAGGGCGCGAGAGGCCATTCCCTGGGATCCTGCGCTGGATCATCATGTGAACGCGTTTCTGTATAACCTGCTTAACCGCCGCCTGCTGATTGCACGCGGACAGTCATTATCCGCCATGCTGGCCATGGCCGCGGCGGCCTGCTTGCTGGTTCGCTGGTACGCAACCACGTTGGCCTCGATTCGGGGTGGTTCCCTCGTCGAGCTATCGGATGTCACCGGCTCAATCCGCCTGGTGGAACGCTACTATACCGGGCACCAGCCCCGCTTCCTGCAATTCTTCAACTCCCGCTGGAAGGGGTGGTTGTTTGAGCGCTTTCTGTTGGGGTAAAGTCCTGTTTACCCAGAGATCGCAGCGGTATTAATGCGACTTAAAGGGATCGAGCATGCCTTTTTCCGAATACGGATCCACATTCAGATCGGTCCCGCCAGTCCTGTATTCAGGCGGCAGAAAGGCGTTCATGTCGCCAATTGGTTCCGGGTCGGCTACCGGGGCATTATCCGGCGATTGCGGACTGCTCGCGATCGGATTGTATGCGATCTGATCCGGGCTTAGCGAAGAGGGCAATGGCGGAATGGTCGCGTTGGCCTGGCTTGGCATGGCTGCGTTGGCTTGGCTTGGCATGGCCGATTGCATGGCAGCGCCTTTGGCAAATTGGTTGAACACCTTGCCATCCCGCAAATGGTCACCGGAGGGCAAGGGCGGGGCCTTTTTGAACTTGTCGGGGTTCAGGCTCGCCTCGCTGGGGGTGCCGAAGATCTTGTGGGACACCCACTCGCCCGCCTTCTGGAACAGACCACCAATGACGAGCGCGGCGATCATTTCGGTGGCGAAACCGCCCAGGGTCAACTTGGTCAGCCAGGGGCCCAGCTTGGGAATCCAGCGCAGGAAGAAGAGCGGGCTTCCGCCCGAGAACTTGCCGAAAATTTTATTCTGGAGCCCCATCGAGCGCAGCCAGCGCCGACCCAGCTCCCAACCCACGAAATTGGCAATACCGAAGCCCAGCATACTGTGGAAGAAAGTTTTGGTCTTTTCGCCTTCCTGGGCCTTGCGGGCTTGCTTGTAGGATAGACCGATAATCATCCAGCCGTTGATGAAGGGCAGCGCCAATTTACCAAAGAGCGAAGAGGTTGGTTTGGCGCTCATTCCCAAGCCGGTCATCATGGTTTCACCACCCATAATACGGGTTATGATATTCATGGTGGAGGTAAACGCCTTACCAAGCGGGCCGGTTCCTTTTTTGCCCAGATCGAAAAGCATTTTGTAATGCGGCTCAATGTGGGGTAAGTGATGCTTCATCTGGCTGTTCACCAGGCGGCGGGCGCGTCGAAGCTCTATGAGGGCCAGTTTTTCGGCCTTGTCTTTACCGGATTTGGAGGCCAGGGCTTCCAGTTTTTGATCGGCTTTATCGAGAAACTGTTGAAAATTGGTTTTGGAGGCGCCACTGGTCAGCTCGGCATGCAGTTTCTTCCAGATGCCGCCTTGCTCAGCCCGCTTGGCAATGCGCTCCATTGTGGCATCGATGTGCCGGGCTTGCAGTTTTTCCAGGGCCGCCTTGACGGCTTCATCCTTGCCCAGACCGGGCGTAAATTTCGGAGAAAGCTCATCGAACCAGCCTTTGCCCCGCAGGCGTGGGGTGATCTTGTTCTCAATGAAATGGCTGATCTTGTCGAGAACGGGCAGCTTGTCCAGCTTGTCCGCAACACGGGCGAACGTTCCTCGTTCCTGAAGTTTACTGAGGCCCAATGCCGCGCCGATGCCCGTAGCGCCGCCCGCCGCGATATCCCGAGGATCCAGAGGAATCACTTCTTCCATCATCTCTGTGAAGGTGGGAGGCGGGGTGGCGGGTCCGCCCGGACCGGCACCCGGTAGGTTCTGCGCGGGTTGGGTTCGGGTCATGGAATCCCCCGCATTGGGATTGCTCAACTGGGAAAGAATCGTTTGAGCCATGCGTGGATCCACACCGGGGAGCGCGAATGGCGATTGACCGGAACCCGTCGGCGTTTGCGCCAAGCCCGGCTTGCCCCACGGATTATTCTGCTGTGAAAGCGGTGCGTTCTGACCCATTCCCTGCGTCCCTGTCGTTGTTCAATCCCGTGTTGGATTGATTGCCTGACTTGCGGCCCGGTTCACCCCATGCGGGGTTCGTGGCAACCGGCAAGTTCATCCCTTATTAGCATAAAAACAGGATGCGGTTTTTTTGTGTCTCCCAATCCGTGAATGCCTCAAGACGGCTCTCCGGCGGCAGCATACCCGCGACGCGAACACAGACTTTATCGGGTGATTGAAGCAATCTCCTCTAAATGCGGGAGAGAAACGGCCCAATCTCCCTCGTTTGGTTGTAGGCCACGGCGGCAAAATTTTCTAGAATCGGAACAACTCGTAACTTGCGGGTGGTTCAACTGAATTGTGGATTTCTGAAATTCCGTAGCGGGCTCCGGGACACATCCGGAACCCGTTTTCCTTTTCTTCCATACGAAAGAGGCACTCGAACAGCGCCTCTGAATTTCTGTTTGAGCGTCTTTCTAAACCAACTGCCGCCCTTGCAGGGCGCGGGTGATGGTCATGTTGTCGGCGTATTCGAGATCCGCGCCGACGGGCAGGCCGAAGGCGATGCGGGTCAGTCGGATATCGAGGGGCTTAATCATCCGGGAGAGGTACAGGCTGGTAGTATCGCCTTCAATCGAGGGCGGCAGGGCCAGGATGACCTCTTCCACGCCGGGATCCGACAGGCGGGCCAGCAGTTCCTTGATTTTTAAATCCTCGGGTCCAATGCCTTCCAGCGGAGAGATCAGCCCTTGCAGCACGTGGTAAAAGCCCCGGAATTCCCCGGTGCGCTCCAGCGCGTACAGGTCCTTGGGCTCCGCCACGATGCACAACAGGCCCGGCTTGCGTCCGGCCTGGCTGCACACCTCGCAAATATCCTGCGCGGACAGGTTAAAGCAGCGTTGGCAGTAGCCAATCTTGTCGCGGGCATCCAGCAGCGCATCGGAAAAACTGCGCACATCTTCCGGCGCTTGCTTCAGTACATGGAATGCCAGCCGCTGCGCCGACTTCGGGCCGATGCCGGGCAGCTTCTGGAATTCGTCAATCAATCGGGCTAACGGGAGTGTGTAACTCATAGCAATCCATCCCCTCACGAGAGGTTGTTGTTCGGCTCATTCGGGGAAAGCGCAGCCTAGAAGCCGGGCAGTTTCATGCCGGGGATGTTCAGCCCAGCGGTAACCGCCGCCATTTTCTGCTCCATGGTGGAGGAGGCTTTGGTGGTGGCGTCCTGGATAGCGGCCAGCAGCATATCTTCCAGCATTTCGCGGTCGCCCATGGCTTCATCCGTCAGCTTGACCGAGGCAAACTCGAACTTGCCGTTGCAGACCACAGTCACCGCGCCGCCACCAGCCGTGCCGGTGAACTCGGTTTTTTCCATCTCGGACTGGATGTCTTTCATCTGGTCCTGCATTTTCTGGGCCTGTTTCATCATTTGCTGGATGTTGAACATGGAGATCCTTTCCTGGCTGATAAGCTTGAAAAATAAGACCAACACCCCCGGCGCCGACCTGGACCTGATGCCGTCCGCCCAGTCCGCCGCATTGCTGCCGCGAAGGGTCGTTTACAGCCTCTTCAGTTCCGCCTGTGGATTCGGCCACATTTCCCTGCATACAGGGACGTGTTTCCGCGCCGGGTGTTTCAGGGGATTATACATTAAAAATTAACAAGTTGCCCCAGAGGAGAGCGAGAAGCCTGAATGGAAGTTGGGATATTTTAAATGCAAGGGAAAGTCAATTTTTGACCGCCGTTTTTATACAAAACTGGGCATTATGAGGGCGCCTTGTCCCTTTTTGATGGACTCGGGCAAGGAATATGGCCGGCATTCCAGCTTCATTAGAACAGCTTTCAATTGTTCAACTTGATCACGCTTCAGTTTGAAAGCCCGTGCTATGTCAGCAATCGTTTTGACCTCCTTGCCGTCCCGTTTAGACAAGTAGTCAAAAATAGTGCGTATGGTCCACTGCTTGCCTTTAGCAGACTGAACTGTACTTTCTAGCAAGTCTCTATTTTTCTGCAATACAGAGTCCCGATGCTCTACCATTGATCTAATCTCAAATTTATTCCCACCAATATCACTCAACCAGTAAGTCCAGGGATTTCGGTAACCTGAGAAGCAAAGGCTATGACCAGGCGGACGGGTTTGTGTGCCTGTAAAACGCGTTTGGGGAAGTTGTGGATTGATCTGCATTCCCATGACCTCACTATTAAAATAATAGTAATGATTGTGCATTCGCACTTTCTCTGTAGTCAGAAAGCTGCTCAATCATGGACAGTGCCAGTCTGAAGGGGCAATGTGATCAGATTGTTACACGATCGAGATCGCGCAAATCGACCGCAAATTCTCCATGGAACTCAAAAGCAACTGCGAGCGATTTCACACAGCGTGAAGCACTGATAGTCATCAGGGCGCACAAAAAACGCATCAGCTGTATTACTGCCAGTGTCGTAGCTGAGGGAAACAATTTGAAACATTGATCCTTTGGCATCGATCCCCTGGATGATTTCCTCCCCTCCGTCGGACTCTACAATGAAATCATCAGGCGTGAGATAAGACCGCGCGACAGGGATAACGAAGTGGTAATGGGTTCGGCGTGTCCCGGCGTCACCCGTTAAGCGCTCCCAAAAGGCGTTTAACCAAATTCGGTACGGAGATGTGTGTCCATGAGTTCCAATGAGCAAACCAATCCGGCACAATCGGGCCTGCGGTACTCGTCCAAGTTGATGACCGCCCTGAACCGCTTCACCAGCGGTCTGTCCACCGAAGTCCGGAACCCGCTGAAAACGAAATACGGCAAAGCCTACGACTATCTCATCTCCGGCGATACTTACCGGTACCGCGAAGAGATGGACACCGCCATCTCCCACTACCGGATGGCCCTCGCCCAACGCGAGGACTTCACCGAAGCCTATCTGGGCATCGCAAAATGCATGCGCCGCAAAGGCGACGCCATGGGCGCCATCAAGTACCTGAATCTGGCCATCGCCCAGAACGCCTTCAACAAGGAATTACATCTGGATATCGCCAAGTGCTACGCCGAGTGCGGCTATGCCGACAAGGCCGCCCAGCACTACGAGCGCACCATCAAGCTGGATCCCGGCTCTGTGGAAGCCCGCTTCGGGCTGGCCCTGGTGGTGGAGAACAACCAGGATATCAGCGTCGCCATGCGGCTTTACCAGGAAATCATCGAAATCGAGCCCGACTTCCTGCCCGCCTACAACAACCTGGGCAGCCTGTACATGCGGATGGGACAATACGCTCCCGCCGAAAAGCTTTTCCGCGAACTGGTAGAGAAGGCTCCCGAGTTCACCCGTGGCTACCTGGGTCTGGCAATCACCCTGGACAAGGCCGGAAAACGCTGCCAGGCAATCGACGCCTACCAGCACGTGCTCCGGATGCGCCCCAGCGGCCGCAATACCGAGTTTATCGAAAAGCGCATCGTCAACCTGAACCGCGAGCTGGGCCGCACCAAAACCCGCCGCCAGACGACCCTGGTGCGCATCAAGTAATCCTGAAAATCATTCAGGAACGGCGATAGTCCATCGAAGCCCCCTGATTCCGGCTTGAGCATTGCTTTCAATTCATTTCGGGCTGATTTTTAAGCAAGGCGCTTCCGCTGTCGCAGAAATAGGGCCAGTAGCAGGGTGGGGATGGCGAGGGAGAGGCTAATCCGGATGGGGTGCCTGGTGATGGATTCTCGCAAGTGTTCGCCGGTGGTGCCGATACCACCCCGGACGTCCTGGGTACCTGGCATGGGCGCATACAAATTATCATCGCCGACTTCTGGCTTGGGAAGTTCCAACAACTGCTGACGAACGGCTGTTTTGGCCATGTATTGTTCGGCCAGTCCCGGTAAAAACCGTGATATTTGGATGAAAAACCGGCCCGCCCCGCCGGGCGTCACTTCCGGCACCGGGTTCATGGCGCAGCCGATAATAGCGTCGGCGGTGAGCTTCGGATCGTAAACCGGCGGGAGAGGGTAGGGTTGCAGGCCTTCCTTGCTGCGGGCATGCCGGAACAACGGGGTATCCATGGAAGAGGGCAGCACGAGCGAGACGCTGATCCGATCGGACTGCCCATCATGAATGAGTTCCTCCCGCAGCGATTCACTGAAGCCCACAATGCCATGCTTTGCGGCCACGTAGGCACTTTGCAGGGGCACGGCGGCCTTTCCCAGCACGGAACTGACATTGATGAGACTCCCGTGCCCCTGCGCCTTGAAAATCCGGATGGCCTCGTAAGAGCCGTACATCGAGCCCTTCAAATCCACATCCAGCAACCGGCTCATCTCGTCCGGGGTGATTTCTTCAAATCGCCCATAAACACTGATGCCCGCATTGTTGATCCAGATATCGAGTCCTCCGAAATGCGCGATTGCCAACTGGGACAAGGCCGCTACCTGCGAGTGGTCGCTGACATCGGTTTCCACGGCCAGCGCCTGTTCTTCGCCGACTTTCAGATGATGGCGCATTTCTTCAATGCTGCGAGCGGCCAGCACCACTTTGGCGCCCAGTTTCAAAAATTTCTCTGCGGTCAGCTTACCGATGCCGCTGGAGGCGCCGGTGATAACCACGATTTTGTCTTGCAGGCTGTCAAATTTCATGGGTCAGCTCCCTTCCGGTTTCACTGTTCAGCTCTCTGCCGGGCTCAACAGACAAGCGCCCCGGCAGGCCGGGACCGGATTACATTAGCAGAACATTCCGGCCCGGCCTATTCGCCGGTTTATGCATTGTGCAAGGCAGGGGCGTTGCCCGGTTGTCCGGCAGGATAGCCGACTGGTGGGCGGAACGGTCGTCTTTAAGCGAATTGCGGATGGTCTGCCGGAGGTCCTAGAATAGGGCGGTATCGGCAATTGCCAGGCGGCTGCCCGGTGGGCGGGCTCAAGCCAAATCAACGGAGGGGCACCATGAATGAGCTTTTAAAAAGGCCGCATCCGGCCATTGTGCATTTCCCGATTTCCCTGTTTCCCATCAGCCTGGTGTTTCTCATTTTGTATTGGGCGCGGGACAACGTGTTTTTCCTGAATGCCAGCTTCTGGTGTTTTGTATTCGGGGCGGTGATGCTCATCCCGGTGGCCGTTACGGGTTTTCTGGATATGATCCGCTTGAAAAGCCACTCTCTGGAGGCGCACAAATCCCTGAACCTGCACATGCTCAACGGAATTCTAATCACCCTTCTGGCTCTTTCAGGTGGCCTGTACTTCTTTCTGAACTCCCCCATGCGGGATCCCTCGCTGCTGCCGGCCTACTCTCTGCTGATGGGGGTGCTGTCCCTGCTGGTGGCCTTCCAGGGCTATATTGGCGCTGTCATGGTCTACCGGCAGCATCTGGGAGTCGATGGCGACACAAGATAGGTGAATGTTCGAGACTGAAGTCGAGGACAGAGATTCCAGAACGATTCCGGATCAGGTATCTTGGATGGTAATAGTGCAAGCGTGTCTTCGGCAATGTGAAAGTACGGTCCGAAAACATGGCAATTCTGATGACGAGTCGCTGTGGAACAGGAGGCGTTACGGGTGGTCCAACGATTTTTATCAAACCGGCATTTTCCCCGGCAATCGGGTGCGTTCGTCCATCGCAACCCTGGCCTATCTTTTCCGAAGGGCAAACAAATCGGGCTCGTTCTTTTCCTGTTGACAGCTTTTCTGTTTCAGCCACTGGTGATGGGCGCCGGGAAGACTCCCGTGAGGGTACATTTGCCCCCGGAACAGGCGCAGGAGGGAAAGGAGGCTAAAACTGTTCTGGCTGCGGGCGCCCGGAGAATCGATCTCCGGGACTTTCAGACGTATGGGGTCGTCTGGTTTCCGGAAAACTTTGCCCAGCAAAAAGATCGCCGCGTGCTGTTTGTGCTGCATGGCTCGTCCGGCAATGCCTATCAGGGCATTTATCATCAGTTGGAGAAGGCCCGGAAAAACGGCTACGGCCTAATTTCGCTTCAGTGGTGGCGGGGCGGGGACCGTTACATGGAGCCCCGACAGGTGGAAGCAGCCCTGTACAAGTTGTGGATGTCGGTTCAAAAACAATATGCCCCGGATTCAGAACGAATCGCCTTGGAAACATTCAGCCGCAGTGGCGCCATCAGCCTGGAAATCGCCTACTGGAACCAAAAGCTCAACCATCCCCACTATCAATTGATCGTGGTGCAATCAGGCGGGGTCCCTCCTGAAAATCCGCGTCCGCTCATCGCAAAAATGATCGCCGGAGACTTGGGCAAGGATTTGCTGACAGGATACCGGTTTTTTATGTACTGCGGTCGCAAAGACCAGGAATGGGGTGAAACAATGTGCCGGAACGTGCATTACACCCAAAAGATCATTCAGTCCCAGGGTGGAACGGTGGTGCGCCTGATCGACGATCCGAACGGGGATCATGGCGGGCTGCATCGCACCCCCGCCCATGCCGAGTCGGCCACCCAGGCTTTTTTATCCGCAACCCGGTAATTCGTATCCTGGCGCTGGATTAAATCACTGCAAGGCCTGTCAACCAGATAAGGCTTCAAAATACCAGAATTCGGACCATGCGCCAGGTGACGTTGTTACAGGATTAGCGATCAGCCCAAACCCGGCCCATCGGTGCTATTCGTTCCCTCCTCGCCCGCCTCGGGACACTCCGCCTTTGCGCCCGATCTTGGCCATGTGTTCGCGGTTCCGGGAAATGGTTTCGCCCCCTTTGCGGCCGATTTCCGACATATGCTCGCGGTCCCGGCTGACGGTTTCGCCTCCCCGGCGAGCGATTTCACGCTGCTTTTCCTCGGTCATGGAGGCAAAACCACGCTCGCTGCTCCCGCCTTCATGTTTGGACATGACTCACTCCTCCTCTGGCTGCGTCCCCTCTTCACCCGATGAGCAATTCCCCCACATCCGGACCGATCCGGCCTGCCCATCATCAGGATTCATTATCGGCGATGAACAGGTCACCATCAATTATCCGCCTGTCCTGCGCCTTGCCCGCTATGGGCTCCCACCACATCCCAATTCTAAACAACCGAGTAATTGATTGTATTTTACACTCAACAAACTTCAATATGCCGCCGGTTAGTCGCACCCTGCTACCAAACGTTGAATTCAACGGTGGGGCTGCGTTACCAGACAATGGTCCGTTTCTAACCAAGAGTCTTCAAAGGGGCAAATATTCACCTGGAGGCGTTTTATCTGTTCTTTACAAAGTTTTATCTGTTCTTTACAAACCAATGACCCGGAAGTACCATGCACCTACCCGAAAACAAATCAAGGAGTTTTTATGAAAATCTCTTCTTCTCCAGTATCACTCCAGTTGCCCGTCTCGGGAAAAGACCCGGCCGCTAAGCCACTGGCTGCTCAAACACGCTCTCCCGGCGGCGATAGTATCCAGTTCTCCTCGCTGCAAAGAATTGTGGCCGCCCGCGAAGCACTGGAGACTTCCCAAAAGCGGCAGTCAGAAGATCCTGCGACGGTATTGGAGACCCTGAAAAAGCACACTTTTAAAGTGGGTGAAACGGAGTTTAATGCCATTGATTTGTTACAGGCTATTGCAGACAGTAGTATTGGCCGTGATATCCACAATCTTAGAGCCCTAGCCAACGAAATCTATGGTTCTCCTTCCGTTGATAGGTCCGAATACTTGGTTTTAATACGGGCTTTGCGGGAGGCGGGTACTGTTAACCTTAGAGACAGTAAAGGTTTGACGCCCATACATTTGGATGCTGCCGTAGGTGCCATAGTAACCAGCCCGATAGGAGAGCAAGTCTTAAAACTCTACGCAGAACAGAATTTGGATGAGTAGTGGGATGGCGCGCTTTGTGGATGAGCGTGAAGATTTTTGGCTGCATCGTTTAAGCTCTAAACCGGGACAGTGGGCAAGCAAGTTCCTTGATGGGGCCGGCAGGCTTTTTCTGGTCGGGCAGTGGGCTTCCAGCAGTCAACATGTAGCAGGAGGCGGAGTGCGTGAATGCGCTTTGCCGGTACTTGCTGGAAATCGGGAATCTTGACGCGCCGGTTGGGATTGCACTATCTTGTAGTAACATCTCACCGGGTATGTCCATGTCGGGTCTCATCGTCCCAATTGATTGGAAGCCTCCACAAGATTTACAGTACACGGCGTTAAACTACGGAGTTTTAGCAACTATGTCTACTCTCAACGAATTGAAAGCCACCGAACGCGATACCACCCTGAACCCCCGCCAGCTCCGTGCCGCCGGATTCGTTCCCGCGACCCTGTACGGCAAGAGCATTGAAGCGCAATCCATCCAGGTGCGCGCCCACGAACTGCAACAGTTCTTCACCCAAGGGGTTCGCGAGTTCCAATTGACCGGCTTTACCACCTACGCGGTGAAAATCCAGGAAATGCAGCGGGATCCCGTCAGCCAGCAACCGCTTTCCGTGCAGTTCATGCTGATGGACGGCGGCGCTGCCGGTAATGCCAAAGCGGCCAAGAAAGCCCCTCAAGCTGAAAAGACCGCCGAGGAAGCCCCCGCAGCCGAACCGGAAACCGTGCTCGCCTAGTTCCGCTACTAAAGTAGACTAACCGAAACATTTCAGAAGCCGTCTGAGCCACTCGCTCAGGCGGTTTCTTTATTTAGCCCAAAAGGGCCAGGGTGGATGCAGCCTCTTGCGCAGCCCTCGGGTCGATACTGGACAAGGCAAGTGCCCGCTGGACCTGCGCCTGCGTCGCCTCATTAATGGCTTGGGCGTCGGCTTTTTCTTGCTGCCGGGCCACGTTGCGGAGAATCGTGTTCGGGTTTGCCGACGGCAGGAACTTCTGTCCGGAGAGACCGAAGGCGAAGTTACCGCTTTTCGTGGCTATATTTTGCAGTCCGCCGGCTTGGAGAGCTTGGCCAACCTGGGCTTTGGCTGCCGCTTTTTGTTCCGGAGTTCCTGCGGCCGGGTTCACACCGGACAGGAAGGCGGCCATGGATCCGACGCCGGTATCCGGTTGGGATAGCCCTTTCAGAGCTTGCTGAAGAACCGGATTCTGAACGAAAGCCTGTGCCTCTGGAGCCGCCTTGGCGGGCTCTGGCTTGGGATTGGTCGCGGGAAGTCCCGAGAACAAGCCAAGTGGATCCAGCAAATTCATCAGGGCGGAATTTCCTTGCCCGCCCGCTTTTTCAGTGGGCTTAGCGCCGATCAGCGTGGACAGAAGGTTGCCTGGAGTCGGTGGGAATAAACCCGCTAATCCCGGAGGCAGCGATCCAAATTTGAACTGAGGAGCATCCACATTGATGCGTTCGCCCAGATTAAAGGAAGCCTCTTTTTGATCGGTGTAAATCTTGGCGGTACTGCCGTTGACGGCATTTTTGTAGACGATGAATTTACCGTCGCCGTCGCTGCCGGTTTCTGTTTTTTGCCAGCCCTCGCCGGTCAGCCGGACCGAATCGTCCTGGCCGATATTTTTGATAACAATATTGTTGTTGGCGCTGGCGGCGGTACCGTCAATCACATGGTTGTTTTTTCCGGTATCTCCTTGCAGAACCACGTTCCGATTCTGCCCGCTGATAGCCAGGCCATTGTTCCCGGTATTTTTGATAATTTCGGGCTTCGCGGCCTGATCCTCGGCGTTAGGCGACCGGCCTTCATTCTTGCCGAACTTCCGGAAATGATCAATTGCGGTCGTTTCTCCGCGTTGAACCGCCGCCGCCACATCCGGGTTTTGCTTCAAATAAAACGCAGCATCAAAGGGTCTAGCGCCCTCGAACGCCACTCGGCCTTCCGCCTGGCCAAACTTCTGGAAATGCTCAGCAGGGGTTGTTTCTCCGCGTTTAACCGCCGCCGCCACATCCGGGTTTTGCTTCAGGTAAAACTCGGCGTCAAAGGTTTTGGGCTTCTGCGCTTCCTTCGCCTGCTGTTGTTCTGCCGCAGGCTTGGCTGCCGCCTGGGTACCCGCCTGAACAGCAGCCTCCGGTTTGGCTGGCGCTTTGTTGCCATCTTTAAAGCTCGGTTCAAGCACCTGCCGTTGATCGGGAGTCAGCAGGGACAAGACCGATACCGGTTCCTGTTTCGGCTGCTGGGCAACCGGCTGTTGGGCAAACTGTAGTTGGTTGGCGGGGTTGAAGAAACCGCCATTGTTACCTGGAGCCTGCATTGAAAAAGGCCCACCGGAAAACGTGACCGTGTCCGTCTTGGGCTGCTGGGGAAACTGCATTTGTCCAAGCTGATTGGCATTGTCGGCTGGGCGATTGTTATCTTTGTCACCTTTGTTATTAGAATTGCCGACCTGCTGAGGGTTGGAAGTCTTGTTATTCTCTTGAACAGGCCGATTGGCGTCGACCGCATTCGGATCCTGGGCTTTGCCCTGCGGATCTGGTTTGGTCGTCGGCTTAGCGGGGTTCATGAAACCGCCACCGTTACCGGTTGTCGTGTTGTTCACTGCCATATGCCTGTTTTCTCTCTCTTAATAGCCTATCCAGAGGAAAGCCAAAAAGCCTTGCCTGTAACAGCCTCTCTCATAACTCGATGGATATAGTCCTCTCAATAAAAATAAAACAATCAAATGCTTGGAAATTGCCAAACGGCTCCTGATTGTTAAGCAATCTTAACGACTCTCACAGGTAGGCTTCCCCAAATAAAAACCCGGAAAAACTTCCGGGTTAGGGCAGGCAATATTACCTTATCAGTCGCTGTTACAAGAGAACTTTGCCTGACAATGTTTGCGTATTGAAGAGAAACTTTTATAAAACTGCTGTTGCTGCGGCAGCTACGGCTTGAGCGGCCAGATCAGGCCGCATGATAGCGGCGGCAGGCATCAGGACGCTGGAGAGCATCAACAGACCAAATGCGGCGGTCTGGGCACCCGTGGAGGCGGGTGTAATATCATTTTTGCCCGGAGCAACGCAGCGCATGACATCTTTCATGGTGGGCATTTCCTGGTTGACCAGCAGGGCTTCCGCCACCCGGCTGTAAGGAGATGCCGGCCCGGTGGTCTGCCGGATCAGCTCCAGTTTCTGGGCGGGCGGCATTTCCCGGACGGTTTTGGCGATGGTTTCCAATTCGACCCGCCGGGCCTCTTCCACCTGCGGGGTTTTGTGAAACATCGGGGGCTGCCCGGTCAGGGCATGAAAAAATGCCACCGCGTTGGTCCGCCGTTTTTCCTGATTGATTTCATCCCGCAGCAGCGTCATCAGCCGATTGGCCTGCAAGGCCGTCCGGGCCGTATCCGCCGGTGCGGACTTCTTGATGAATACATCCGAAGCCGCTCCCCACGAAGGGGTCGCGGCTTTTCCGAAGGTCACAGCGCCTTTGGGTGCCTGGAACGTCGGTGCGATCAGCTCGCGGTACTTGTTAGCCGTAAATCTGGTGCTAACCATGGTATCCGAACCCCACTCCCCTTGGCACTCACAAGACTATAACAAGACTTATTCTATCTGAGTTATCTCACTTTGAGAAATTGAAATAAAAACAATCATAAGCCCTATCCGCTAACAACCCCATTAGTTCACTCTGAACAGCAACTTTACAATCTGCAATCTTTTCTTGGTGTTGGTTTGACAATTAACTTTCAGCATGGATAAGCAGATCCCTTTTCAGGGAAGTATTTTCCATGTTGCCGACCTTTAACAGCCACCGACCTGCTATTTGGTGACGTATAATCCCAGTTCGTCTTGACTGCCCCCTTCGAGATAAATGTCCTTGGGAAGCAGATCGAGGAATAATTTTCTTTTTGCCTGGAAGGCTGCCGATTTTGTATTTTCCGGACGCTGAGAGGAGCGGCAGGGAGGTTCGTTGTGGAATTCGGTGGGTTGCAAATGGGCTCCATCCAGGAGTTGTTCTGCGATACGGCAGATCTCAGGATGGGCAACGTCTGCTTTATAGAGCTGCATGAGTTTTTTAAAAGCAGCTGTGTTGGAATGCTGCTTCACAATACCGCTGGTATATACCGGATTTTTATCCCGCGCGAGGAAAATATCCCCGGAATCATCCGCTTTAATACGGAGTCGGATTGTCTCCGGACTTTCGTAGATTCTCATGCTGCCAAAATGCAGCCTGTTTGATACACCTGAAAGCATCTTGCTCTCCCCTCATCCATAAGACTACCCTTCCTCATAACATAACCGCGCAGGCATGCCTATCATCCGATTATCCAGATCTTCAGCACTCCCCAAATGTTCAGGATCCGAATTACCTTCGAATCTTCAGCTGCTCATGGGATTTGCAGGACGCTAGAAAATCTGGACCTTGCGGTCGGCGGGGTTGAGGAAGCGGGTGATGTTGTGGCGGAAGAGCAAGCTCACCTCGCCCACCGGGCCGTTCCGCTGCTTGGCGATGATGATATCCGCCGTGCCGGGGCGTTCGGTTTCCTTGTTGTAATATTCGTCGCGATAGATGAACATGACCAAATCCGCGTCCTGCTCAATGGAGCCGGATTCCCGCAGGTCACTCAGCATGGGCTTTTTGTCCTGGCGGCTTTCCACCGCGCGGGAAAGCTGCGACAAGGCGATGACCGGAACACGCAGTTCGCGGGCCAGGCCTTTCAGACCACGGGAGATCGCGGAAATCTCCTGGGTTCGGTTCTCACCGTTGCTGCCGCCCGGACCACTCATCAACTGGAGGTAGTCAATCACGATCAATCCCAGATCACCACCCTCCATCTGGATTTTTCGGGCCTTGGCCCGCATCTCCATCACCGAGGTTCCGGGCGAGTCGTCGATATAGAGCGGCGCATCACCCAACCTGCCCATCGCGTGGGTCAGCTTGTTGAAATCCTGCTCGGTCATGGTGCCGGTCCGGATTTTCTGGGAATCAATCTCGGCTTCCCCGCAGAGCATCCTTAGCACCAGCTGCTCCTTGCCCATCTCCAAACTGAAGATGAGCACCGGTTTCTGTTCGCGCAAGGCCACGTGGGTCGCAATGTTCAAACAGAAGGCCGTTTTCCCCATGGAAGGCCGGGCGGCCAGGATGAGGAGATCAGATTTTTGCAGGCCGGAGGTGTAGTTGTCCAGATCGTAGAAGCCGGTGGAAACGCCCATTAGGCTGCCGGGATTGGAGCAACGTTCCTCAATCTGGTCGAAGGAATCCGGCAGGATATCCTTGATGTGGGTCAGATCGTTGGGCATGCCGTGTTGCGCGATTTGAAAGATGGACTGTTGTGCCAGATCGATGGCTTCCTCGGCATTGAGGACCTCGTAGCAAGTGCTGGCGATTTCGTTGCCCGCGGTGATCAGCTGGCGCAGCAGGGACTTGTTGCGGATGATCTTGGCGTAGTAGGTGATGTTCTCGGCGGTGGCCACGGACATGGCCAGATCCATCAGGTAGGGCCGTCCGCCTGCGGCATCCAGGCTCTCCTTGTCGTTGAGCATCTCGGAGACCGTGATGATATCGATGGGCTCGCCCTTGTCGTAAAGCGCCACCATCGCTTCGAAGATGTGCTTGTGCGGCCCCCGATAGAAATCCTCGGCGCGAACCAGCTCCGCAATCTTGTTGAAGGAATCCGGCGAGAACAGAATGCCGCCCAGGACCGCCTGTTCCGATTCGATGCTGTGCGGAGGCAGCAGGCTTTCCACCAGGGCCAGTCCGGGATCCATGGCGGCATCGCTTATTGCAGGATAGGTTCGCTTGGATGCCATAACGCCAACACTCCGATCGAGAATTGCTCTAACGCTCTATGCTTTTGTTGCCTGTGCCGATTGCCCCGATGTCTCGGAGGAGGCGAGTCTGATTGAAGCCGATGAACAACACTTGAGCTTTTCTTTAATTATAGAATGCCCACTATAAAAAAGGCTTCCTGATCCGGACACGCACGCTCCCGGCAGCCAGTCGCAAGTCGATTGGACTTTCCGGGGAACACTTGGGAATCCGATCTTAGCAAAGGCGTTCCCCGGCATGGCGATATTACGGTCATAACTTTTACATTGAAGTTTGGAGGCCTCGCAACAGAATCCTCTTTTCAAAAAAGCGCTGAGCTTGTTCAATGGAAGCATCAGCCGATGAGATCAAACAGGAGAGATCCGCATGCCCGCCCCGTCCAAAACCGTGGTGATTGAAAGAATGTACTGGCTGCCTTATTGCAGCACCTGCGTGAAAGCCGAGCAGTTCCTGCTGGATAAAGGCGCCAAGGTCCAAAAGCACATTAATGTAAAAGAAGAACCGGTCTCCCGCGCGGAACTGGAGGAACTCTCTCACGCGTTGGGCGGAGTGGAGAATCTGTTCTCCAAGCGGGCCATGAAGTACCGGGCCTGGGGCCTGCACGAGAAAACCCTCAACGATGAGGACATGCTGAAGTACATGCAGGAAGAGTACACCTTCATCAAGCGCCCGGTGATCGTCACCTCCGACGGCAAAGTTCTGTCCGGCTTCTCCGCCAAGCAGTACGCGCTGTTGTTCGCGTAACCACTGTTCCCGGCCAGAGGAAGCAAAGTCTCCGGTGGACGGCAACATGACGGCCGTCTGGTCGCGTTGTGGCGGATGGGTGTGCCTGATGCTCAACTTCATCTATAAGAGAAGGGCGTACGCCGAGACAATAACGCGCCCAAAAAAAAGGCCAGGTGTTGAGACCTGGCAATTCAAGTGGGTTTCATACAAGTAGTGAGGGGGGAAACTTGTTATCTCACAGACTATTTTATTCTGTCAAAGGGGGTTGTCAAAGATAGACAGGGTTTGTGAGCTAAAGTTCTGTGAGCTAATAAAAATTTTCGTGTGCCCGAAGTACCGACATTCGAGTTAGTACTTACGATAGTTAGTACTATAAAAAGCATCGGGATCTAAAATCAACCTAACTGTGATGAGTAGGACGGAAATTGAAACATTTCTTTACAAACTCTGCCGTTTTGAAGCTGATTTACCGGGGAGGATCAAACTCCTTGCAATACTTGCAGACAAACTGTTCCCAGTCATCGAAGGCATCGGGAACGATGACCTTGGCGGCGAGACCGGTTTCATGCAGGCTTTTGCTGAAGAGTTTTCGGACCAGCGGGTGGTTATCGACACCAATAATCTCCTTGCTCTCCACAATCGCCCGTTCGCCCTGCCGATTGGTCAGCGCAACCTGATGATTGTTGATCCACTGACCGGTGCAAGCCTCGCAAACGCGATCCTCTGTCAAATAGATGTCGTAATAGGCCTTTTTGTTCCCGGTCTCCGCCATGGCCTCTGGAGCGGCATTATAGGGCAATATTAGCGCGAGCATGGCCACGGCCATGGCCCAACCGAGGGTTCGCGCCGATTGAATCGCAATATTTAAAACGAGTTGGTGTTTCATGAATCAGAGGATTCCGTCTTTCTGTTTTCAGGATATACGGTTTCGGTCAATCTGCATCCGGCAGTCGATCGAATTGATGTTTTGCAGGCACTGGCTCGGCTCCCGAAGCGTGGGCGGTCGTTCCGGAGGAAGGAAAATGCGGAGTTCCGCAAGCCGTTTCGCCTCGGGACGGTTGATTTTAGATCTTCAGGGCTCTAAAATGCTGAAACGATTCCCAGCCACCTGATGGATGGAATCATCAGGTCAAGTTTCCAGGAGATAAGTCCCCATGCGTGAAGACATTCATCCCAAGTACCACAAAGTCCAGGCCACCTGCGTTTGCGGCGGCGCCATCGAGACCGGCTCCACCATGCCGGAAATCCGTCTGGACGTTTGCAGCGCCTGCCACCCGTTCTACACCGGCACCCAACGGATTATGGACGCCGAGGGCCGGGTCGACAAGTTCAACAAGCGCTATGCCAACGTGGTCAGCAAGAAGGCCAAGGCCGATACCGCACCCGCTGCCGAAGCTTAGCTTTAATCTCGAACGCAACCGATTGGAATTCAAGGATTCTCCGGTTGCGTTCTTGTATATGCAATCGCCGGACACCGGCATGACAAACAGGGTACAAAGCATCAACAGGAAAAAGCATCATGAAAGGTCTTGAAAGCCTGCTGGAAAAACTGAAAGAGGTAGAAGTCACCTACCATCAGCTGGGAGATATGCTCTCGGATCCGGCGGTGCTGGCCAATTCCAACAAGTTGCAGGAAATCTCCAAAAAACGCGCCGGCCTGGAAGACACTATCGAGGCCTTCGAGGAGTGGAAGCAGGCCACGCGGGATCTCACCGATTCCCAGGAACTGCTGCGCGGCGAAGCCGATAATGACATGCGCGATTTTCTCTCGCAGGAAATCACCCGCCTGGAAACCCGCATTGACGAACTGGCGCACCAGTTGCAAATCATGCTGCTGCCGCGCGACCCCAACGACGAAAAGGACATCATGCTGGAGATCCGCGCGGGCGCGGGCGGCGACGAGGCCAACATCTTCGTTGGAGATCTCATGCGTATGTACCTGCGTTACGCCGGGGATCAAGGCTGGCAGAGCACGGTCATCGGCAAGAGCGAAAACGAAATCGGCGGCTACAGCGAGGTGATTATCCAGATGAAAGGGGATAGCGTCTACAGCAAGCTGAAGTACGAATCCGGCGTGCACCGCGTGCAGCGGGTGCCGGTGACGGAATCGCAGGGACGTATCCATACCAGCACGGCCACGGTGGCGGTGATGCCGGAAGTCGAGGATGTCAGCATCGAAATCCGCCCCGAGGACATTGAGATTATCACTGCGCGCAGCGGTGGTGCGGGCGGACAGAACGTCAACAAGGTGGAAACCGCTGTTCGGCTATTCCACAAGCCCTCCGGGCTGCAAATCCACATGACGGAAGAGCGCAGCCAGCTCCAGAACCGGGAAAAGGCCATGGCCTTGCTGAAAATCAAGCTGTTTGACATGGAACAGCAGAAGCAGAACAAGGAAATCTCCGACTTACGCCGCTCCCAGGTCGGCACCGGAGACCGCAGCGAACGAATCCGGACCTACAACTATCCCCAGGACCGGGTGACGGACCACCGCATTGGCCAGAACTTCCCACTGAGCCCGATCATTGAGGGCGATACCGGATTGGTGATCAACCAGTTAATCCTGGCGGATCAGCAGGCCAAAATGGAAAAACTCGCCGCCACTTCCGTGGTGTAGCCCCTTTCCAGGCTGAGTCCAGCTTGTTATCGCCGTCCTTCTCTTTCTATCGAGGTTCGGGATTCGGCCCTTTTGCGTGTCGGCATGCAGCCGCCTATTTCACCAGCTGCCAATATGCCATGGCCGAAAGTTATGCTGCTCCTGTCAGCGAGCAGATATCAAGCCTGAAAAAGGCAAAAACCAGCATTGCGTTGAATGCTAACCCAGCCACCATGCCCGCTCTTCAGAGGACTAGAAAATAATATTTTTGTAATAATTTGACAAAATAGGTAAATTCTAATTTATAAAATGTTTTTATTTTTTTGGATAGGATAAAAATCAGGCTAGGTCACGATTCGGCATAGGTTCAATAACGTTTATCAAGATATGTAGTCAAGAGAGAGGGTGTATATGAATCCAGTTTTAGGCGGGTATAACCCCTATGGGGGGTATGTTGCGGCTGCGCCTCCAGGCGCCCCGAGCCAGGTGTTCAGTAACCAGGACAAGCAAGTCCCCAGTGGAACCTCACCGCAAAGCGCCGGAATAGCGGCCCCGAATGCGGATCCAAGCAGTCTCATGTCCATGATGCTTAGCATCATGAGCAGCATGCTGCAGATGCTTGGCACGCAACAGAATCCTGTAAGCCAGCAGTTGCCCGTGGACTTTAACGATAACAAAAGCATCGAGCAGAAAATGTCTCAAATCAATTTCAATGATCCGAAGCTGCAAGATTTGACATCGCAGCTTGTTGCCACCCAACCC
Source organism: Coleofasciculaceae cyanobacterium (assembly GCA_036703295.1). Lineage (GTDB taxonomy): Bacteria > Cyanobacteriota > Vampirovibrionia > Vampirovibrionales > Vampirovibrionaceae > DATNPJ01. Next base: position 76,199 of record DATNPJ010000053.1, read on the forward strand.
GAGTCTCCCAAGGCCGTAGAGCTTGAGCAGCAAATCGCCGCATCAACAAATGGCCGTCCGGAACATCAGAAGCCAGTCCAACAATTATTTACCTTGAATGCAATCCGCAACTTGAATAATGTCAGCGGTTCTTTGACTGCCCCGAATACACCAGAAGCGGCCAGTGGTCTGGGCAGAAACGCTCAAATTTCCAATGTCAAGAAAACTTTGATTCAAAGTTATCAACAACTGGGTGGAACTTAAGGCAGGTAACAGGAAAGAGAGGGCCTGATGCTGATCAGGCCCTCTTTTCTGAAGTATTTTTCCCTGTGATGGTCGCATTATTTTCATGAGGATTCGCAAATAAAGAAACTCATTTGAAAACTACGACTGTTGGGAATAGTGAACTTCCATAGTATTTTTATAGGGAGAGTCCCGCAAAAAATGCCTTGGACATAAACGAACTGATGACCTTTAATCTTCAGACCGTCACGAGCGATCGCATCCAGGATACCTTGTATGCCTTTATGCGCAGCCAAATCCTGTTTACGGCGATCGATCTGGACCTGTTTTCCCACATCGCGGCAGGCCATGACACACTACCGGCACTGACGGGATGCTGTCACATGGATGAGCGCGGCTTGCGCATTCTGTTGAACGGCCTGGTGGGGGTTGGCTTTCTGAACAAGCGAGAAAACGATACCTATGCCTTGCCACGGGACGTGGCCCATTTCCTGGTTCGGGAATCCGAGTCCTATATGGGCGGCATGGTGCATCACTGCAAACGCCTTTATGAGAACTGGTCCATGCTCAGTGACGCCGTGGAATCCGGCCAGTCGGTGGGCGGCGCGCAAAGCCTGAACCAATTGGAAACTTTTTTTGCCGAGCTGGTGAAGGGACTCTATGTCTCAAACTACCCCACGGCCCGGCGTCTGGCAGATTTCCTGGGCGTCGGCGAGGAGCATTGCAACCTGGAAATCCTGGACGTGGCCGGTGGTTCCGCCGTGTGGTCCATCGCCATGCTGGAGAAGGATCCGGATAGCCGGGCAACCGTCATTGACTTTCCTTCGGTGATTCATGTGGCGGAGGAGTTTGTTCAACACCATCAGTTGACCGACCGATTTGCCTATTTGCCGGGTGATTTGGAAGAGATGACCTTCCCGGATGCCGCATTCGACATCGCCGTGATGGCCAACATCTGCCATGCGTTGGGGCCAGTCTCCACCCAGAGAGCCTTCAATAAGCTGGCCAAAACCCTGAAACCCGGCGGTCGGCTGGCCATTGTGGATTTCGTGCCGGATGACCGGCGTTCCCGACCCGGATGGCCGCTGGTTTTCTCCGTGAATATGCTGATTACCACCCCGGAAGGGGATGTGTTCACGGGCTCGGAATACACCCAATGGCTGCAAGCCGCCGGATTCAAGCGAGTCACCCTTCAGGAAATCGAAAACGAAGTCACCGCCATCGTCGCCGAAGTCTGATTGCCGGGCTGGATCCTGTAAAAGAGAATTTATTAGTCGCTTGCCGCCTATGGCAGGAACCAGACCACACCTGAAACAAGATAGTACAGCCCAACGGCCACCAGCAGCGCGCTGCTGATTCGGGTCATCAAGCCGGCATGGCGTTTTAAGCTTCCCACTTGCCTGACAAAGCCCACGGTCAGGCTGCCAACGAAAAGAATGATGGTGTAACCCAGCGCATAAGCGCTCATCGTCAGGGCGCCGAGTACCGGATTCCCGCTGGAGCCCCCAGCCAGCAGCAAGGTAAACAGGACCGGCGAGGCGCAAGGGGAACTCACCAGGGCAAACGAGGCACCCACCAGAAAGGGACCGGCGCCGACAGGCATCTTTTTGACAACTGTTGGGAGCTGCCACTGGAAAGGACTAAGCATCATCATGGCCAGCAAGACCGAGAGCAAGCCGACAACCATGTGGACATAGCCCTTGTAATCAACGATGACGGAACCTGCGAAGCCAGAAAACAAGCCAAAAAGACTTAAAACCAGTACCACTCCCATCACAAACGCCAGCGAATGGAGAACCGCCTGAGGTTTGGAGCGGATGTCCGCGCTGCCGATATAGCTCAGGTTTAGTGGCAACAAGGCCAGGATGCACGGCGATAAACTGGAAATCAGCCCACCCAAAAAAGCAATCGGCAATAAAAACCAGCCCTGCTTCCGGGATTGCAGCCAATGATCAAACGATTGCTCATGAAGAGAAATCCAATGTTCCAGAAACGGCATGTTCAGCCAGAGCAACAACCCAATGACCGGAACGGCCAATAATCCCAAAAATCGCCCAATGATCAACAGAACATGGTTGTTCGACCGATTTTGGGATGGACCGGTTTGTAACCGATCCAATGATTGTAAATCGCCGCTACAAAAGGTGACGGTTGACGCTGCGGAATCGGGTTGCTGGCTCTGGCTTGTCATGTCGCGATTCCTATTGGTTCACGAGCGGGTTCAACGTGGCTTCATAGGCGTGAACATCGGGATTATTCATAAAGGTCTTCACCACCTTCTTATTGCCGGGAGCCATAATCGCCACGGTCGATGTTTTCGTTTTGTTTTGCTCAAACCATTTGGACAAGCCCAGCGATTTTGCTTTTTTCGCGGACTCCTGGGTGCTTTTGGCATCCGTAACATCCAAAGTCACAAATTGGACCGCATCCTTGTATTCGTTCATCAACGTCATCATGGCCGGTTCAATGTTCTTGCAGCCTGGGCACCAGGCTGCATGGATGCCAACCAGCAAGGGCTTTTGACTCTGCACAGGGCGGGTTTTCGCCGCCGCCTGGGCTTGACCTTGCAGGGGATTGGGAAGCTCCGGCATGAAGCTGAAAGAGGCAAAACCCGCAAGCAGGAGAGCCATACTGATGGCAAAAGCGCGTTTTTCGATAATCATGGGTGTGATCCTTTCTGTTTTACATGGACTGAGCGATCGTGCGATCGACAGTGGACATTTATCATTCTGGAATGCTTCCTCGTTCCATGCTGTCAGCCAGCCGACAATTGACGCCATGGTTTTTATGCTTGAATGAAAAGGTCGGTCGAGGAAATCCAGATGAGTAAACCATCCAAACTGTGGTATCTGAGCCAGTTCAAATTGTTTTCCGAGATGAGCCATCCGGAAATGGAAGAAATGGATCGGATTACGGTCATGAAAGAATATAAAAAGGCCCAACCCATCTACCTGCCCGGAGATCCCGCCAACACCATCTATTTGTTGAAAAAAGGGAAAGTCCGGATTACGCATATCTCCGACGAAGGAAAAGAAGCAACACTGGCGATTCTGGCGCCCGGAGATATTTTTGGAGAATTGGCCCTGCTGGACGAGGGGGAAACCCGAAACGAGGTTGCGGAAGCCTTGGAAGATTGCTACATCTGCCTGGTGAATAAAGAAAATTTTGAGCAGATGTTGATGATGAAACCCGGATTGAGCCTGAAAATCACGAAATTCCTGGGACTTCGCCTGAAAACGATTGAAAACCAGGTGCAAAACCTGGTTTTCAAGGATGTCCCCGCCAGACTGGAAGAGTTATTAGGACGGTTAGCCAAGGAATTCGGGACCGCTCACCCGGAAGGAACGCTCGTCAATATCAAGCTGACCCACCAGGAGATTGGTAATCTGATCAATGCCAGCCGTCAGACTGTTTCGGAATGCCTGGGCGATTTGAAACAGCAAGGCAAGATCAAGACCGAAGGGCATAAGATTGTGCTTTTATCGCAAAAAACGCCCAGCCTTTAGCGCCCAAACAACCACCAGGCACCGGCTCCTGCCATAACGGCCAAAACCATCACAAATAACGCCGGACTTTTTTGAAACAGAAAAATCATCAAGCTCATCGGGCACACAGGGCAAATGGCGCCTTTCTTTTGCGAGTCGATGGAGCAAGTGCTTTTAGGGGCCTGGTTGGACATGATGCGTCTCCTGGGTTGTCAGCAATCATCAATGCTGGTTGTATTTTCATCATACCGACGCTTGCGTTGACATGGTGTCGGCTGGCTGACAATTCCGTAGAAACGGATCTGCACGCAGTATATGTCCGGAATTGCTGGGGTTTTGCGAAAAACGGAAGACCCGCATAGCAAAAGGAGCTTCCAAGGGCATTCGCTCTTTGGAAACTCCTGTTAGCTGGTATCAAAGACGGGGCGCTTCAGGCGAGATAGGTGAGCCTGGAGACTCTTTTGCCTGCCGAGCTCTGGCCGTAGCGGTCGTTGTCATCCTGCGATGGCATCGGGTAATATTCCGGGATTCCCCGTAAGTAGTCCCCGACTATTTCAGGCAAGCCATTGAACCGAAGCGGCCGGACCGGTCTTTGATTGCTGGTGCTTAAAAGATGATGTGTATACATGAGGAGGGTTCTCTTGTTGGGACTTGGAGGTTATTACTAACTACAGTTAGTATTGCTTACCAAGGTAAGTAGGAATATAGCGCAACCATTTGTAACGCGCAACCCCTTTAGCCCCATAAAAAATGGTTATTTTTTTAAATTTTTCTTGACAGGGTCGTATGTTTATCAATAATGCTGGTTAGTTTAAATTAGCAATTATTATTCTAGAGGGCAGAATCAGGTCTGACGATGGATCGCATTTTTCTGTCGCCTGAATAATCAGTATTTGACACTTTCAACCCAATCTCCTTTAGCGTATTTCTTGGATCTTTCTCTTTAGCCGGATTTTTATCCGGCTTTTCTGTACCGGTAATGTCAACAAAATTGGCTTCATACAATTCGTGAGGGGAATTTAAAATGAAAATTGGCTCCGGCTTGCCGGTTGTCGGCAATCGCTCGGCGCCGCAGGTAAAAAGCGAGCCTCGCCAGCCGGAAAAAGCGCGCGCTTCAGAGGGGGCTGAGCAATCCCGGCTGTTAAACACGCTTCTGGATGATGCGACGTATACGGTGCTGGATTGTGAAATGACCGGCCTCGACCCGGACCGCGACGCGCTCCTTGAAGTCGCGGTCCGAAAATTTCGGCATGGACGGGAGTTAAAGGATCAGAACTTTCAAAGCCTGGTGAACCCTGGCCAGCCGATCCCCCCCGATGTCACTGAGCTGACCGGCATTCGAGACAAGGACGTGGCCAATGCGCCATCTGTCCAAGCAATTCTACCCATTTTATGCAGGCTGGTCGGCCCCCACCCGATTCTGGTCGGGGATTTCGTGGATCTGGATATTCAATTCCTGCGCAAAAAGCTGGAACAGGTCGGATTAGGCCGCTTCAAGGACCGCTTCAATCAGGCGAACAGTTTTTGCACCCGGACATTGGCCCGCAAGGTGTTCCCGGAAGTCCGCTCCGGCAGTGCCGGTTGGCTGGCGTTCTGTATGGGATGGCCGAAACTGCCGGAGCATCGGGCCGACAACGATATCCGCAATGCCTACACGGTATTCTCCAGGCTGGTAACCCAGTTGCGGGAACAGAGAGGGCTGCGGACTCTCGCGGAGTTATGCCGTTTCCAGGGGCCGATTTTGACCATGCCGAAACCTGAAGAAGGAAAAGACAAGGATTGAATCCTCTGATTGGGAGTGGTACACTTCCCCTTACTCGCTGTAGGGCAGTACAAGCCGGTGTGGCGAAATGGTAGACGCAGTCGACTCAAAATCGACCGCCGCGAGGCATGTCAGTTCGACTCTGACCACCGGCATATCTAGGTTTTCAGCCTTCCCTTTGGGAGGGCTTTTTGGTTGCGTGTGTCCTTTAAGTGTCATGACCTGAGCTTTTTGTGGCAGGTTCAAGCGGACACAGAAAGCCTCATCATTTCATCCCTTCCGGAAAGAGGGTGACGTTGGCGTGAACACTCGGCCCACACCGGCTGAGTTCTTCCCCATTCGGTCCGGGACCGCATGTGACCCCGCCCATGACACTTCCCACCAAATCGCCGACGGGCGTTTTGGCGATGTGACGCCCATATCCGACATCACCGGAAACCACCCAGTGGGCTTTTCCAGGTGCATGATTATGCTCAGCGGAGACAATGGATTCCTGATAGGCAGGGAGGCTTGATTCTCCTGGCTCATGTTCATCATGCTCAGCGGCATGCACGGCGGACGCAATGGCTTCCTGGTAGCCCTGGATATTTTCGGGAACAAGGCCTTGCTTCTTGGTGCCTTGTACACGACCAAACCAGAAATTCTTATCATCTCGCTTCGTGCCTTCCAGCATCATGGTCATGCCGTTACCGCCGGGCTGATCCAAATAACCGACGGAACCGGTGGCGGCAACCCAATGCTCGGGATCCTTGGTTTCGTTGTACAGGACGCTGGCGGAATATTCGTTGACCCGCTTGCCGCTTCCGTGGTGGTCCTTGGCATTCTTGTAGGAAACTTGCCCGCCCCAGTTCTCACCCGCATAGCTCGCCCGGGTGGACCAGGAATCAGGGGATTTGCAGCCCGGAATACTATAATTGTTGCGGGGTTCGCCATTATTGAAAGCGGAACCTTCCAGCATGAACCGATCTTTCATCACCGCAACCGTGGTGGGGCAGCCTTCGGTAATGTGACTGGAATCCTGGGCTGTGTGATGCCCGTCCGGGGCTTCCGAATTGAGCAGGGCGGACAGTCGGTGGGGTGCCGGAGGCGGTCCGAAGGCAACCTCGCCAACGGGATGGAAAGAGAACCGGCTCCAAATGTCTTTTCCCCAGTGCCGATAGAGCTGGGCTCCAGCTACCATAATGCCTTTGTGGGCATGCTGCCCTTTGACCCCTTCATCGTTCTGATAAAGCAGGGGGGTTCCTTTACTGCCAATGGTCAATGGTTCCGCGGAGAGTCCTGCATCCAGCTGAACAAGGGTGTCATCCCCTAATGGGCAAACACCGGAACCCATGACCCAATTCTGGGTATCCACGCCCATGCCACCGCTTTGCTCCTTCTTGCCGCCCTGGTAATTGGCGCCCAGCTTGGCATTCCACATGCTCATCCACTGGCACTTGCCGAATTTTTTCATGTTCATCAGCATGGGGTTGTTGTCCGGCTGCCAGGATAGCGGCGAAGCCGAACGCTGCATGATCTGGCCCATCATCTTCTCTGCGGGGGTCTGAGGCTCTGAGTCCGAGGGGTCGTGGTGATGGTGATGTTCCTGGGGTTCTGACTCCGAGGGGTCTTCGTGGTGATGCTGATGTTCCTGGGGTTCTGGCTCCGAGGGGTCTTCGTGGTGATGCTGATGTTCCTGAGGCTTAGAATCCTTTAGCTTCTCGTCTTTATTTGCCGGGGCAGGCTGTTCCATCGAAGAGTGGTGATGATGCTCCGGCGGCATTTCTGCAGCGGCGGCGGCAGCCGGTAACAAGACGCCCTTAGCCAGTGCGGAGAGCAAGGTGATTGCAGCACCCGTATGGGGTTTTCTTTTTGCCTTTGACGCGCCTTCTTTGTCCTCTCTGTCAGCATTTTTTGAGGCCAAGGGAGGTGTTTTATCCCGCTGACCCCTGTGATGCGCGGATTTGGTCGACTTTCCAACAGTGGATGGCTTTCCTTGCGGGGATTTTCTGCCGATTTGCATGAAACCGATACCTTAGGCTCTACTACAATTATAGCCACATGTAAAAAGAATCGCTTCTAAAAAGCAAGTGGTATTCCGTCGGGCCTATTGGTTTTAAATCCAAAAGCGTACCGTATACAATTTGCCTGCCCATGGATTTTGCAGGCAGGCTCTAACCCTATATCTTAAATATATTTTATTAACAGGAGCTATGCAGGATAGGCTGAATTGAGACAAGGTGGGTTTGGACTTTTTTCTTCCAGCTAAACATCTGGTCGTTTTAGAGTTTCTTCGCCCTGCAAGCCACCTGCTTGCTATTTGGGTTCAGGTTGTAGTACATGAGGGGTAAGGTTTTATATTTTTCATTTAAATTTTAATGGATAATTCAGTGGGTGCACTTGGGTGCAGGAAATAGGAGCAGAAGACTCATGACCATCACTTTCGGCATTGCCAAACCGACAGGAAATCGTCCGCATACGCCCCTCCAATCAACCCAGTTCTCCGGGATACCCTCCGGCACCCAAGGGAAACCGGAAAAAACCGATCGGTTCCAACCCACTCATAGCCGGGATACGGTCCGGTTTGGTTCTTCCCAGGAAGCAGAAGCGGTAAAAGTCCCCGCATTGGACGCTTCCCAGCAACCAGAGGCGGATCGCCTGGCTAAAGACTATGTACGCTTTTTAACCAAAGCCACCTGTGCACCCTGGACGGCAAAGATCATTGCAGAAATGGCCGAGAAAGAGGGTTTTAAGCGGGTCCCGAAAGAGGGTATCGGCAAAGCCAAGCCGGGTGACAAATTTATTGTGAACCAGGGTAACGATGCCCTCGCCTTAATCGTGATTGGTGAAGCCGATCCCGTGCAAAGCGGCTTCAGCATGATTGGCGCCCACCTGGATAGCCCGCAGCTCTATCTTAAACCGAAACCTGGACTCAACCGCGGTGGCTTACATAAGCTTCAGACCATGACTCACGGGGGGCTTATCTTGCCGAGCTGGTATAACCGGGATCTCGGGCTGAGTGGTCGTGTTTTTGCTCCGGAACGGGACAAAAACGGGCGCCCCAAAACGGATCAATTTGGTCGCCCCGTGATCCGAGAGCGGTTTGTCCATACCGGCAATAAAGCCGTCGGGACTATTACCAGCCTGCCCATCCATCTTGACCGTGAGATGAATTCCGAAGGCATGAAGATGAACCGGGAATATCATGCTTCACCCGTGGTTGGTCTTGACGGTGACGCGGAAAGCCAGGTGAAAGACTTGTTGGAGCAGGCCCGAATCAACCCGAAAGGTGACGACACAACGTTGGAACTTTACCTACATGATACGAACGCACCGAAGATTGTTGGACAAAAAGGCAGCATGATTAACGGGCAGGGGCATGATGATCGCTCCATGTGCTATGCCGCGGTCAAAGCGCTGTTTGACGCGACAGCCAAGCAACCGCCCCGTAGAACCAACATCGTGCTTTTGTTTAATGATGAGGAAATCGGTAACAATACCCGGAATGGGGCGGCTTCCGCATTCTCCCAGCAAGTCATCGAAGACATACTATCAGCCACCGGCAAAGCCCATCAAGGTGAGTTGTCCCGGCAAGTCGGAAGAGCCCTGTCGGAAAGCATGCTGCTATCAGCCGATGTTGCGCATGCCTTCGACCCGGATCGGGCCGACAAATACGATCGGGAGCGTCCGGTGTTGATGGGGCATGGCCCGGCCATTAAAATCAATCACCCCAGCTATGCCACCCGCGCCAAAGATCTGGCGGGTCTGAAAGCCTTTGTCGAATGGGCTGGCGTCCCGGCCCAAGTCATGTCCCCCAACCAGGATGTTGGGTGTGGATCGACCATTGGACCCGATCTTTCATCCAAGCTGAATCTTCCGACTGTTGATATCGGTGCGGGCCTGCTCAGCATGCACAATATTCGCGAGGTGATGGCCAGCAAAGATCTGTTTTATACCAAACAGCTTTTTGAGCGGTTCCTGCGGGGTGATCGATAAAAAAACACCCTTTTTGCCGGATTCCGCATATTCCTGAAAGCAGGCTTCATATGCGCCTTGCTGTCTCTTGCCCGGAAATCCCAATACCAGGCCAATTTTGGCGGCAGGGTGATGACGGTCCGTGCGGTGGCGCGATACAAATTCAAAACGCGCATTGTTAACGGCACTTGCAGCCACTAAAAACGCACTTTCCGGTTATCCAAAAATAAACAGAACCCCGCTAGAATCGGGCTTGCGGGAAAGGGCGGTTGCCTTTTCCGGCTGGAGGCTGGTTGCTTGAATCTGCGACGTCCATGCGCTATGGTTCCGACATGTTCACGACCGGTTCAAGAGATATGAACGCATGCCGGAAAAACGCCGCCTGTTTATCGCCAGTCCACTGGCCGGGCCTCTGCGGGAAAACCTGCTGGCCGTCTACGAACGGCGTGAGCTGATTACCGCGCAAATTCCCCGCCGGATTCGCTGGGTACCGCCCGAGCAATGGCATCTCACCTGGCTCTTTCTGGGGGACGTGGACGCCGGAATGATTCCGGAGGTCCAGGAACGACTGGCCTCTGCCTTGTCCAACTTTCAACCGGTCCATGCAGAACTGGATGACCTGACGCTCTGGCCCAACGCCCGACGGGCAAACGTGCTGATCTGCCGGTTAAAGCACGAGCCATCCCTCGCGAGCCTGTCCGAAATGATCCGGATGGCTCTCCCTGAATTCAAGGCGGATAAGCCTTTTGCCCCGCACATCACATTGGCCCGCCTGAAGGAGGCACGCCCCGGTGTTCAAACAAGGTTTCATCCGGAGGGCTTTCAAGCGACGGAAGGCATGCTGGACTCAGTAGTTTTGTACCAGAGTACCTTGACCGCCGAAGGGGCCATTCACCAGCCGCTTTGGACTCTAAGTCCGGCAAACTGACATTTTCCGTTTCCGCTATTCAAGCTATCGGCATTCCGCACAGCTTGGCTTCGAGCTTTACCCTGAATGCCATACCGCTCAGTCTCTAGTCGTCTAGCCGGTTGGGGACTTGATACACACCGTCTTCATTCGGCATAATACGTGGGTTGGAGATGAATGTGGGGGAAGCGCATGTTTACCATCTGCCCCGACTGCGGAAACGACAAGCTGAAAGTGAAAGTCACGGAAAAGCGGGAGTACGACCCGGCAACCACCCGCACCACGGTTCACGAGGAGATTCCCGCGGTGGAATACCACTGCTCGGCCTGCGGCTGGACCGTACTGCTGGAAGACCCTCCCTTCGTACCTTCCAAACTGGGGCGATCCGCCCAGGAGCCCCGTGCCGGGCGCCTCTCTGGTGTTCGCCGAGAAGATTAACCGTATAAAAGTGCCTCTTCAGAGACTCAGGGTCGGGCGCCTTAAAATAGCGGCGCGGAATGTGTTTCCATCCGTAGCATCATACCCGTGTAACATTGCCGCTTCCAGGCTCGGCGGTTGAAGGTAGACGGTTGGCGGACAGGTGGCTGATTGCGGCGGAAATTTCTTTTACCTAGACTAGCCCGGCAATCAGGACTGCCAGGCTGAGGTTCTCGTTCAGCCTCCGTCAGTCCTGCCGGTCGAGTTTCTTACTTTACTGACGAATGTGGATAGAGGGAGGTCACTATGAAAATCAACCAGAAATTATCCGCTGCTCTGATGGTGTTTGTCGCCTGCGGGATGGTGGGAACAGCCCAGGCGGCCGAACACCTGGCCCAGGCATCCGATCCGGGAATGGGCGCTGGCGTTGGGGCAGGCGCAGGTGTGCCGGGCGACCCTGGAGTCGGAGCACAGACCGGTGTCGGGGTGGGTGGCTCCGGCGTTGGCGTCGGGGCACCCGGTATGGGGGTCGGTGGAACGGTGGGGGCTCAGGCCGGAACAGAACCCCCGCCAATGACTGGGGTTGACGACATGACCACTCCGGGAACCATGACACCCGGCATGATGATGCCCCCGGCAACAATGCCAGGCACGGGCGCATCCACCACAGAACAGAATGGCATGACTCGGCGCTCCTCCGTCCGTGGCTTCTGGTAAAAGCTAACAGCTCAAGCGTTATACAAACCAAAAAGGATGCAATCTTTTGGGATTGCATCCTTTGGGTTCTATGAAAGCTCCGATTAGACGGAAGCTGCCTGTTTCATGCAGGCTTTCATGCCTTCTTCCATCTCTGCCGGGGTGACATCCTTGACATGGGTGGCCAGCGACCACTGATGACCGAACGGATCGGTCACTTGACCAAAACGATCGCCCCAGAACATTTCCTGAACCGGCATTTTCATGGTCGCACCCGCACGCATCGCCTGCTCGAAGGCTTCATCCGCATTTTGCACATACAAGTGCATGCTGCAAGGTGTGCCGCCGAGAGAAGTGGGCGCCATGTTGCCACAATCGCGCATTTCTTCACCGAGCATGATGATGGAATCACCGATTTTGATTTCGGCATGCATGATTTTTCCGTTGGGAGCCGCCATCTTGCACAAGACTTCCGCGCCAAAAGCTCTGGTATAGAACTCAATTGCGGCCACAGCGTCATGCACCACGATGTGCGGCGTAATCGTATGATATCCTGCCGGAATCGGTTGAACAGCCATGATTAAAATCCCCTTTCAAGGTCAATTTACACGACCTCATCATCCGGCAGAGTGCGCACGGATTCAAGCGGATTATTCCGATGATTTATCAATTTAGTCGAGATGGCCTTCCTGGGCGGTCCGGGGAAGTTCCACCACGCGGGGCGATGCATCGTTCCCTCGGCCCATCGATCGGGCACGAGCCTCCGGATGGCCCGGATAATTGGTTTCGAAGATCTGGCGGACGGTGGTAAATAAATGATCGATGAAATTCAGCCCGGCCTTCTTGTTGTCGGCGCATGTCGCGTAATGCAGGGCCTGATCGGAGACAGCCATGGCGATCAGAAACGTCATGAACTCTTCCGTCATGAACTGGCGCTGCGTTTCAATCAACGTCAGCAGATCCTTCGCCGCGTTCCGGAAGTTCTCACCCCGCTCATGCCGGGCTTTCCGGGATTGGGTCAGGTCGATAATACTATCCATTCCTTGCTCCCCGTTTAATCTGGATTTGATCATAACCGATGTCATCCATTTGAACATCCTCCCATTTTGTTTTTTAATAATTAATCCATTGGCTGATGCCCACGGCACAGTTTTCCCGCAATAGACGCCTTCGGGAATGCGGAGTTGATGAGTGAACTTTGGGCACAAAACCGGCTCCGAGCGGGACAAACCCCAATATTGACCCGCGCTTGATGCCCTTGGTGGGGATTGAGTTTTTACAGTTTGGTAAAATGCGGGTGCGGCCAGGCTTTGAAGGACAGCAGATGGCTGTCGGATAGCGCGGCGAGGGAAAACGGCAGACGGGAATCGATGGTCACGGCCATGCCCGGCTCCAGCGTGCAAGCCTGCCCGTCCATCCTAAACTCGACGGCGCCGGACAAGACCAGCAAGTACTGGTGCTGGGCCGCCCAGTGACGGGCCAGCGATTGCCCCTGCCTGAGTTGAATGTGTTGAATGCTGGTATGCTCGCGATCATATAAAGTTTGGTAGGCCACCGGTTTATCCGGTGGCTGCCCAATGTAGGTCCGGCTGACGCTGAAACCGGGTTGCGGTCGAAACAGTGTTGCCTGCCGCGTTTCAAAAGCAGCGGACAGTTCCGAAAAGAGCCGTTTCACCTTCAGTTTTTCCTCCGGCTCCAGCACTTCTTCGGCCAGCGGGATAATCTGCCCGTCCTCTTCCAGGATGTGGCCGGCCAGTTGTTCTTGAAATGCCTGCAAACTTTCAAACAGAAGGGGGCTGGGAGCCCGATTGGCAACGCTGGCGGTCAGTTCATCGGCAAAGGCCTGCTGGAGCGCCAGCAAGTCATCATGCTCCACGGTCAGCAGAATCATACTGCGATACTGACTGAGCACCGGAAAGAGGGCCTGCTCCTCCAGGGCGTAATGCTGCAGCAGATCAGCGGCCAACTGCTGATAAGTGCTGTTTGCTGCGTCCCAATCATCCGCTTCCAGCAGCGTTTTCAGGCGCTCCAGCAGGCGTTCGGTTTCCCGGTGGCCGGTCGTCAATAAAGCATGCCAATCCATCATGCTCTCTATCTTACCGGAAGGATGCTGGCCCGTCCGGCAAAGCCGACCTATAATCAGGAGTGAGCACTGTCTGTGGGGAGCCGTGGAATTGCCCAGCATTCTGACGCGTGGCGGATTGGAGATTCATTATGAACAGGCCGGAGAGCCACGCCCGGACCGCCCGCCGGTCATCATGCTGCATGGGCTGGCTTCCTCGGGGGAAATCTGGTCGCCCCAGGTATCGGACTTTTCCGGGCATTATCATGTTCTCTTGCCGGATTTTCCCGGACATGGCCACTCCCAGCGGGCAAAGGAGTATACCATCAGCTTTTTTACCGAGGTACTGGCGGAGTTTATGGATCAGCTGAATATCTCAAAAGCCTATCTGGTAGCGCTCTCGGTCGGGTGCGCGGTGGCGTTGAGCTTTGCCTGCCTGCACCCTGAGCGGGTGGGCGCATTAATTCTGGAAGGCCCGGTGGGTGGTTTTCACGGACCATTCAACCCCTTGGGCTGGTCCAGTGCACTATTTTGCGGTCTGTCGCCCTTGTTGGCGGAGCTGCTGATCATGGCCGTGGGTTATGAATCCGCCGCCCGACTGGTCAACATCACCGGATTACGCCGGTTGAGCGGACTGTACCTGCTGGAACGCCTGCAATTGCAGGCGGATTACCGCGTGGTTCGGCAGCTGCTATGGAGCTGCGTCACGCCGCCTTTTATCGGCAAGCTGGACCGGGTGCAGGCACCGGTGCTGATCATCCGGGGCGGCGCCGACCGGATTACCTGCGACATGTCCGGCTATCTGGTCAAGCAGCTGAAGGGACCGGTGGCCCTGCGGGAGGTGCCGGGCACCCTGCATATCGTCGCACAGGAAAATCCGGATGCGTTCAACCGCCTGTCGCTGGAATTTCTGCAAACCCAAACCGTGGAGGTGGCCCGATGCTGAACGCTCATCCCCAGCGGTTGCTGGCCTACGTGGTCAGCGATGTCCACATGAATAACCACGTCTATGATGCCTCGGACGGTGACGGAGAGAACCCGGCCCGGCGGGATTTCCGCCGCTTCCTGGCGGACCTGGAGGCAGAACTGCAACCCACGGATCGGTTGCTGCTGATTTTGAACGGCGATATTCTCGATCTTCTCGGCTCCTGGACCGGGGCGGTGCAGCCTTGGGATTCCGAACCCGCCGCTGTGGAAACCGCCTTGTTGAGAGTGATGCGGGAGATTATCGCCAATAACCGGCATATCATGGCGGCGATTGGCCAGTTGATCCGCCGCCCGCAGGTAGAGTTAATTTATGTGATTGGCAACCATGATCACTTGCTGGGCGTCTTCCCGTCCGCACAGGAATTGCTGCGCGATGCGCTGGCCGGGGATGAGGAGGGTACCCGCGAGCGGATTCAGTTCACAGGCTGGTACGAGTCGGTCGAGCTGGGCCTGTATGTTGAGCATGGGCACCGCTTTGACCCGTTCAACCATGAGGCCTACCAGAACCGACCGCCGCTGGGGGACATGATCGTGGTGTTGATCGTGAATCGTTTTGCGGCTCGGGCTTCTGAAAAGCTGCGGGCAAACGGCTACTCCGAGGATTTGGTCATGGAGGTACAGTCCCGATTGCAAGACGCCGAATATCTCCGGCCCATCTCGCTGGGTCCCTATTGGTTGCAGGCGCTGGCTGAAGGCTACCGCGAGCATCCCGAGAACCGGGGCAAGACGGTGAGTATTCCTCAAATTATCGGGCAGGTGGTGGCGGAAACCTTGCTGGAACCTGAAATGAGACGCCTGATGGCCCAGCGCTTTCATGTACCCCAGACCGTACTGGCTTTTTCGCTGAACCTGCTGCTGCAACACCCAGCCCTGCTGCCCTGGTTGTCCGTGATGGTTTCCGGAGTGTTGCGCAAAACCGAGTCGAATCGCTTCCAGTACCAGATGGCCCAGACTATTCGGCAACAGAGCGGGTTTCATCTCATCACCTTCGGACATACACACATTCCATCGCTCATTCCACTGAGCGAGCGGGATTTTTATTTTAATACCGGCTGCTGGAAGCCCATTATCAACCTGTTCCGCCCCCAGAAAAGCGAGCCTGACATGCTGGAGGTCTTGCTCCCGTCCACGGCGCCTTTCAATCGGATTGAGCGCAGCGGGGTTTTTAGGGTGGAGCGGGATTACGCACATCCCGCTCGCCCGAATCATTTCTCGCTGATGACGATCCAGCACGGCGCCAGCTAAACGGAAAGTTCGAATCGTCCGGCACGGTACCGAGCATCAGAATCCTCAGACCACTTTAGCGTGATATTTCGCCAAAAGCGGTATTAGTGATGATTGCCGTAATAATCCTTCAGGTAGTTATGGCCGCTTTCCGGCAAGGGCATGACGCGGCGATAGTCGATACCCATGCTGGGAGGTGGGCTTTGGTAGCGCCTACCCTGGCGGTGCTTACCGTAAGGAATACTGAAGCGTTGAATTTTAAGGGGCTGCCGGGTTGTCTGCGGGGTTTGGGCTGCCTCTTTAACCGTATTTGGGGCAGCCACCGCCCGCTGTTGCGCGCTTGCGGAAGGTAGGCTCCAATCAGCCGCTGACAGGATCAATAGCAGCGAAAGCAAGAATACAGATTTTTTCTGGGACATGTAAGGGGCTCCTCTCCTGGCCAAGGAGATAACACGAACGGAACCCGCAGCCCATTGCCGAGGCGGGCAATTGCGCATTCTCCGGCCAGCGAATGGGCTCAATGCAAGCCACTGATTTCAGGTTTCAGGCAAAGCTGTTCAGGCGGCCTATGGAATTCCTGGGAATGACGGGTTCAAACCTGCACCCGTCCGTGCTGCTCGCCTTCCCGCACGCGGGGTGTTTCCCCGGCTGCCAGGGCGCGCACGGACTCCAGCATGTAAGTCATTTTATTGGCGCCGGCATGATCCCAATACTCCCCTTCCTGGGCTCGCACATGAATGAGCGACAGGTTGGGATCCTCTTTCCCCTCCGGGAACCAGACCTTGAAAGACTCCTTCCAAAGTTCATCGACCTTCTGCCGGTCCCGGATCAGCTCGGCTCTGCCGGTGATAGAGACAAACCGGTCCCGTCCGTCCTGGAAAGTCACCAACACGTGGTCGTTAGAACGAATTTCGCCTGTTTTTGGGGTATCCTCTCCGGTCAGGAACCAGAGATCGCCATTTTCCTCCACGTCAACCACCGCCATGGGACGGCCATGCAAGCGGTTATTGTCGGCATGCGTCACCAGAATCGCGGTATCGAAGCCCTTGATCAACTCCAAAAAACGCTTGAGCTCATCGGCCATGATGTTATTCTCCTCACTTTCCCTCCGCTCCCACCCTATCGGATCCGCTGGCGCGGGGCAATCCGAAGCCAGGATATAAATTCGGGCCGAACGGGTAATCGGAGCCTGTTCCCCGGCCAGGAACGCTGCAACGGTTCTGTGTAGCGCGGAAGATACGCATGCCGGTATAATCTCAACCATAGCCATGACATGGAAAACGAGGGCGATGAAGAGCATCAAGCGGGCTTTAACAAGCGGCATCCTGGGGCTTGCGCTGTTGGCGCTCAACCTGCCGGTCCTGGCGCAGCCGGAAATACCGCCGGAGTTAAACACCGATAGCGCGCCGCTGGCGACGATCCCGGCGGTATACACGGGACAGGCCGTTAATATGGCCGCAGATGCGGGCGATTATTTCAGTCGCCAGCGTAAAATCCATCGCTGGAGCGACCAGACCCGCTTTGTACTGGTACATATCAGCGCCCCCGGCCATTTGCCGGATTGGCGTGCGGAAAACGTGGCGGTGGTGAAGGCCGCCTTCGCCGAATGGCAGCGGGCATTGGGGAACCGGCTAATCTTTGTATTCATGAAAGACACCACCGATGCGGATGTGACGATTCACTGGTGGAACACGGCGACGCCGGGAGCGGAGAAATCCGCCTGCGGGTTGAACATGTACAAGACATGGGGCAAATACATCGCCCAGAACGATATTTATCTCTCCCTGCACCGGAGCAACGGGATGACCTGGACCCCGGATCAGCTTTACAGCGTTGCCCTGCACGAAATTGGGCACATGATCGGCATCAAGGAGCACAGCGACAATCCGACGGACATCATGGCGGAAGCGACAAACGAAACCCTACACCTGACCGCGCGGGATATCAACACCATGAAGCGCATCTACGCCAGCAAGCCCCATTACACCAACCCACCCGGCTATCATCTTTCCCACTTCGAGGATTTCCGGAAAACCCAAAAAGGCGGCCTCTGGATTCCCATCATCATCCCGATTCCGTTTTAAGCCAGAAAACTCATTTAATCCAGCCAGAGCGGGGTGCTTAGGGCTAGAATACTGAACAGCCACACCCAATGGAGCCAGCCAGGGAAGGCTAGGATGCGAAGCCGATGCCTAAGAGAGTAATTCATTGCTACGATAGCAATCAGGAAGCCCACCGGTGCCATACTGGCATTCATCACGCCCGTCAGGCGGGCAATCCAGAGGACCGGCGACAGAATCAGAAGCCACATGCCGCCAATGGCGCTGACCACCAGGCTTTGCTGGATGAGTTCCCGCATGCGGCTCCGGAGGACCAGAAAGCCCGCAAGCCAGCTTGGGATCCAGGCGAACAGCAGAGCGGTTGCAAGCCATTTGAAAAGCACCCATGCACTTCCAAATATTGGGGCACTACTGTTGGCCAGGGCAAAGACGACCATACCAAACAGGGTGAACAACATCAAAATCAGGTAGAGCTGCCGCCGGGCAGCCGGATCGTCCGGGGGATCACAGGCGCACGGAAGCTCTCGGTGGGGCGGAGGTGACAGGATACGACGGTTCATGGCGATAATCCGGTAGAAATAAGCAAGAAGCCGGGAGATAGGCGACCATTTCAACAGGGGTGCCAGCCAACGGCAACCAGGATGCAGTTCAATCAACCGAATCAGAACCGGAATCCCGCCCAGAACCTCACGGGTCTCGGGATCGTAGAGCAGAATCTCACGGCGGATTCGTTCAGCCAGGTCTTCGTTCGGCAAGTCGGTCTGTAGCCAGGGCCGCACGGAGATTCCTCGGGTCAAACCCACCCGGTCCAGCAAGCGGATGGTTCCCCGGCACATGAGGCAATCCCCGTCGTAAAGCAGTATTGGTTGAGTTGTATTCGACAACATGAGGCAAGCTCAACACTTCGGCAATCTATGACGCACGGCGACTCAGGCAACCCGGCGGTCATGCGGCCCCGCATGCCGGATCCGCACCTGTCCTCCCCGGATTCCCGTTACGCCCTGCACAGTGTAGCAGGCGCGAGATGACGGCACCAATGAATTTTTATGGAGGTTATCTGGAAAGCGCTTGCCCGTATCGGCCTTATTCGTACCGGTACTTGGGAGCCAACGTATTGTAGGCTTCCAGGTGATTGCCGTTTTTCTGGCTGAGCAATTGGAAGCGGATATCTTCCAGCTCCCGGATGCGCACCAGGCAATTGGCCTCCTCGACGGAACCCGGATAGCTTTCACGAGCCTTCAGATAGGTGGTTTCCAATTCCTCGTTGATTTTACGGATATCGCCCGTCAGGGCGTCCACCGGCACTTCCTGCTCCTGGTGTCGAACCAGGGCGAGTTTCAGCAGCAGTCCATGCTTGAGGATATCCAATCCTTTGAGCCGCTTCTTGGGATTCGGTGCCCGATCGCTCATGATACTTTCACTACCTTTTCCTTGTTCCTGCGAGTTTACCTCTTAAAAGAATAAAAACATTTAACTGATATCAATTGCCTATCTCCGGGATACTCGCCTTATTTTCCCGTTACATCCGGCGTTTATCCGGACGATGAGCGGCGCGGTCCGGGAGCCGACCCGATGAACGTCCGCGAGGAAGGAAACAAGTCCGCCGAGACGGACGCCGGTGAGCCATGAAAGAAGCGCTTGCCTTTCCGAAGGCTGAGGTTGGATAATAATCAGTGTTAGAGTTAGCCCCGTGAAGAGGCAGTCAGCTGCAAGCTCCTCCACCTGGTGGAATTTTTCCACCTGAAATGCTTGTCAGGCTTGTCTTTCGTTGAGATTGCGATCCGGAACCGGTATAATTCGGAAAGAAACCGGGTTTTAATCTGAGGGATCAAGATATTGGGAGAAAGTGACGCGACCCAGGCCGTCATGGCAGCCTTCGGCCCACAAAATTTAACCCCGGAAAAGATGGACAAGTGAAGCAAACATAAATATTGCCTTAAATTCCTGACTTTGCGTTGCGAAGCAGTCAATAATTGATACTATATAAAAAACAACCAAGCTATACATTTTGTAATGTTTTCGCGCAAGTGCTAAAGCTTTTCCGGAAATTGCCGAACACCTCACTGTAGACGAACCGACGAGGGAGAGGTTATTCAATGAGCGACTTCAACAACGGATTCAATCCGGCAAACAAGAAAAATCAAGGGATCAACTTCAATACCAAC
>DATNPJ010000060.1:0-10192 GCA_036703295.1 Coleofasciculaceae cyanobacterium
CCATGCCAGCGTTCATGTTCGACAACCAATCCCTTCCCAAGGCTGAAATCGGCGTCTTCGGCGGTTCCGGCTTCTACGATTTCATTGATGATGCCGAGGAAGTGAAAGTAGAAACCCCCTACGGTTCTCCCAGCGCGGTTATCACCATCGGCACCGTTGCCGGCAAACGGGTCGCCTTCCTGCCTCGTCATGGCCGGGATCACTCCCTACCGCCGCACAAAATCAACTACCGGGCCAACGTTTGGGCTTTCAAATCGCTGGGCATCAAGCGCGTCATCTGCCCCTGCGCCGCCGGAAGTCTACAAAAAAACGTGAAGCCGGGCGAGTTCGTCTTCTGCGATCAGTACGTGGATCGCACCAACGGCCGGGCGGATACCTTCTTTGACGGCCCCATCACCACCCACGTCAGCGCGGCGGATCCCTATTCCACCGAGCTGCGTCTCTTGGCAGTAGAAGCGGCCGACCAGCTGGGCATTCCCTACCATGACGGCGGGACCATCGTGGTCATCCAAGGGCCGCGCTTCAGCACCCGCTCCGAATCCAAATGGTTCCGCGACCAGGGCTGGGAAGTCATCAACATGACCCAGTACCCCGAAGCGCACCTGGTGAAGGAGCTGGAGATGGATCCGCTGAACATCTCGCTGATTACCGATTACGACACCGGCGTGGAAGGCGTAGAACCCGTCAGCCACGTGGAAGTCATCAAGGTCTTCACGGAAAACAACGCCAAACTGCGCCGCTTGCTGTTCAAACTGATTGAACTCATTCCGGCGGAAACCGCCGCCGAGCCCGAGTTCGCCAACGTGTTGGCCTCCTCCCGCCACGGCTAGAGCAGAACAAGCAAAGGAAATTTATCAGATGGCCGACGGAATCAGAATCCTCATTCAGCTCATCAGCATTTACAAGCTGGTCCTGATCGCTCGCATCCTCCTAACCTGGCTGCCCAGCATCAACTGGTACAATCAGCCTTTTCGGTTTATCGCGGCGATTACTGATCCGGTGATGGAACCCTTCCGTCGGCTCATCCCCTCGATGGGCGGACTGGACTTCTCCCCCATCCTGGTGTTCCTGCTGCTGGGCTTGCTGCAACGGCTTCTGGAGCAACTGGCCGTTGCCGGTTAGTCCTTAAATCCGGCTGGAGGAGAATTCTTCTTTCCGCAGCACTTCGCCTTCCACAATGGGGCCGCCCCGGTAGGCTTCAAAGGGGTTGGGGGCGCGTTTGGGGTTGCCCAGGCGTTCTTCGGCGTAATCAATTTCCTTGCTTAGGACGGCATACGGCATCTCATGGATGTTGATGCGGTCTTTCTTGATGATCTGGTAGTTCGCTTCGCCGCAGTGCTGGCAGTACCGATATAAGGTGGAGACATGCCCGTCGATATTCTGCTTGGGGTGCCGTTTGGAACCGCAGGTCCGGCACCGGCACAGCGTCCACATAATGGCGATCTTGTAGCCGCAATCCGGACAGTAGGCCGATCGGGCCGGTTGCCCCTGAATGGGAGCCACCCGCTGGTGCTCGCACTCCCGCGCAAACAGCGTTCGCCAGAAGGCATAAAGCGCCTTGCAGAGCTGCATCTTCCTCACTTCCCCGTTTGTTCCAACCAGTAACTATTTATTATAAACCTGCGGATACCAATGGCAACCCAAAACAGGCAATTTCCCCTGTCTGGGGGATCGCCTCATCCGCCAGGAGTAGTCAATCCTATACAAAATATAGTTAAATCTTGCTCCAATGGTTTAATGGCAAGCATCCATGGTGGCGTGTTTTCAGGGGCATGGCAGGGGCTTCTCCAATGGGGTGCTTCCCTTGCCGCCAAAAGAGAAAGCTACCGACTGGCGGTAGCGTGACTTGGGGAGGAGGTTGGGGGAAGTGAGAATCACTATCGTGATCTCATTCACATGTTTTATATCGGTCGTATAGTCAAAAAACTTGAGGGCTTGCCCTCTTCTTGTAACAATATGTAAACTGGTGGCGGTTCAGAAAAACAGAAATAGGCAACAGCTTGCCGTGTCTCGACTTAAATCGGGTGACACATCAAACAGGGATGGACCGAGTGAAACCGAACCACACACCACACCCGCTTCCGGCTACCAAGTTTTTATTGCTCGCTTTAACTGTGGCTTTTGCCGCCACCGGTATCACCCAGGCTCCGCCCACCCAGGCGGCCTCACTCTGGGACAGCTATATGCCTCCCGAATTGGCCTATGCCGATGACCTGCGCCAGAAGGTCAAGCTGCCCGACAAGGTCAACATCAACCGGGCCAGCCTGAACCAATTGGAGGGCCTGCCCGGCCTGGACCAGGAACTGGCTTTGAAAATCATCCGCCACCGTCCCTTCGAGAATTTCCAGGAGTTCTACCGCATGTCCGGCGTGGAGAAAAAACAACTCGACCGCATCATCCGCCAACTCCAACCCAAGGTGATTTTCCGATAGCCCGGTTTCGGCTGGATAAAATCGCAGTCAGTCCGTAAGGTGGGCTCTTAAGCCTTTCCCCTTGGATTACCTGGGGGCATCGTGGTACCAGACTTTTTCTGCTCCGTCCTTGCCATATGCTTTTCCGGTACTGCAATCCAGCCAGTCTCCGCTGGGGGCGATGATCTTTTTTCGGTCCTCGGAGATGCGCACGTTACCGAGCTGTTCCCCACCGGTAGTCCGCTCCAGCTGCCAGTTCCCCGAGTACAGCTCAGGCCAGGTTCCTTGCACTTTCTGTGCTTGCTTGGCCACACATACAACCGCTGAGATCAGTTTGCCTTCGTTCAATTTCCAGACGATTCCGGCGGGTACTCGCCCTTCGTGATTTTGGGATTGGGGCGTGCAGGCACTCAGCCCACTGCTTAAGGCACCCAGCAGGACAGCGGCCGCCTTCCAATGGGGGAAACGGCCACTCAATCGGGGCGCGATACCATGAGACCGCAGAGACCGCATTTGAAATCCTCCTTCTGCCTCCATGCACTGAAGCGATTATAGACAAGTCGCGGGCAAACAACACCATGCCAAGCGCAAAAATTGCTCACCGCCAAAAAAAGACCCGATCCGGAGATCGGGCCTTTTTTTGTTTTGTTGGAGTTGTCACTAGAAATTCATGGTGACCGGGCTGTCAATCACAATGCTCATGCGGGAACCGGCGGGGACGGTGACTTCCTTGCCCTTGCGCGCCAGCGCGTAGCCCATGCCGCCCAGCGCGCCCACACCCAGGCCAAACACGGCCCCTGTTCCCACACTGCCAAGCAGAGAACCGGCAGCGGTGCCCATCAGGGTGCCGACTCCGGTGGCACCGGCGGCGACGCCGACCCCTTTGGCCACATCCATCATGTAGGTGTCGCCTTTGAGGACGCCACTTTCATCTTTCGTCACCACATGCGCCTGCACGGGGACCACCCGGCCATCCGGCAGCTTCACGCTGTCAAAGCGCACATCCACTTCGCCATGCTTGCCCAGGTGCCCGGCGGGGCTGACATTGGCCACCTGTCCCAGCACTTGGCTACCGGCAGGAATGGCGACCGAGTCATTCACAAAAACGTCGTTCTCCAGCGTTGCGGTGATCGGATCCCCGATATGCGCCCCGTAAGTGCTGATGGATTGGCCCATGTGGACCGACATCAGCGTTCCCTTCGGGATGGAAATCAGGCGGCCACGCAGCATGGTGCTGCTTTCCGGGGTGTAATAACTGTTCCCGTAACTGGGAATGCCGTAGCTGGAATTGCTGTTATAGACATTGGAGCTGTAATCAGGTTGCAGCGGCTTCAGCTGGATAGTCCCATCGGCCAGGGCCAACGCGGGACTCAGCAACAGACCGAGGGCCATGGCGGCACTCAGGATGCTTTTGGGAAAGCGTTTTGCCGCAGTGTGATGCAAACGCATGGTCATCTCTACCTCTCTCGTTTCCTACGAACCGAAACTCTCTTCTCTATCCTCTGCGCCGTCCACACCAAGCGTCGGGCATTGGGAACCTGTAGATGCCAAATCATCCAGTGCAAACTATGAAGCTTTAGCAACATTATAACGAGGGTCATCTGTTTTGGGGGAAATTCCGGAAACCCGTGCCCGGCCGTGCTTGTGAATGCTATTTTTGTAATCTTTGAGCCACAGAAAGACTCATGCGCAACCGGCGGTATGTTATGAGCGTCGGCAGCGCCAATCCGTCGTCTTCAGGTATAACATCCCGGAATCCGGTTCTTTTGGAAAGCACGCTGCCCTGGCTGAATCCAGCGTCGGGCCCACTGCCCTCCCAGTGGTTTTTTGAGGCTTTTTGCCTGTTCAGCCAACCGGAACCCCTTGCCGATGCGCCCGTGTCAGGGTTTTGAAAAGTTCCCCCTTGCCATTTGTCTGATATAACTATTAGTATTGCATTGCTCCATTCAAGGGGCCTGCCGTTACGAGTGTGTTATAGAGATTTGATCGCTTTCTTATGGCCAAAACCGCAAAAACCACAACTAAAACCAAGAAGGCCTCGCCCAAAAAGGCCGCAGCCAAGGACGTCATCCTGGATGATGATGATTTAGAAGGCGGCGGTAGTGGCCGTTCGCTGGTCATTGTCGAGTCCCCCGCCAAGGCCAAGACCCTGAAAAAGATTCTGGGCAACAAGTTCATCATCAAGGCGAGTGTGGGCCATATTCGCGATCTTCCCGAGAAAAAGCTGGGCGTGGATATCGAGCATGACTTTGAACCCGTCTATGAAGTGCTGCCCGCCAAGGCGGATCTGGTGGAAGAATTGCAGCAGGCCGCGCGCAAAAGCGACATCATCTACCTCGCAGCTGACCCTGACCGCGAAGGAGAAGCCATTGCCTGGCACGTGTCCACCTTGCTGGACAATCCCAAGGCGATAGTACACCGCATCGAGTTTCATGAGATTACCAAGACCGCGATCCTGGAAGCCATTCAGCACCCGCGCGAAATCGATATCCAGCGGGTGAACGCCCAGCAGACCCGCCGGATTCTGGACCGCCTGGTGGGTTACAAGTTGAGCCCGCTGCTCTGGAAAAAAGTCAGCAAGGGCCTGAGCGCCGGTCGGGTGCAAAGCGTGGCCGTGCGGCTTATCTGCGAACGCGAAGCCGAGATTGAGGCTTTTGTGCCGGTGGAATATTGGACCATCGCCGCCGAGTTGAAAAAAGAGGCCAAAGCGGCCAACGGTATGATGGTCAACCTGGTGAAGATCAACGGCGAGAAGGCCGAAATCCACAACCAGGACGAGTCGGACAAGCTGCTGAAGATCCTGCAAGCCAACCCGTATGAAGTGGCCTCGGTCAACACGCGGGAATCCCGGCGTAAACCGCAGCCCCCGTTTATTACCAGTACTTTGCAGCGGGAATCCAGCACACGCTATGGCTATTCGGTCAAAAAGACCATGCAGATCGCCCAGCAGCTTTATGAAGGGGTTGAACTGGGCAGCGGCCCGGAAGGTTTGATCTCCTACATGCGTACCGACAGCACCCGGATTTCGGACGAAGCGCGCGATGCCGCGAAGGAATTCATCGAAGGGCAATACGGCAAGGAATTTTACCCGGCCGAGCCCAACGATTACAGCAAGAAAAATAAAAAAGGCGTGCAGGATGCCCACGAAGCCATCCGCCCGACCATGATTGAGCGCACCCCGGACTCCGTGCGGCAATTCCTCAACGACGAACAGTTCCGCATCTATAGTATCGTCTGGAATCGTTTCATGGCGTCCCAGATGGAAGCGGCGGTTATCAGCACCAAGAGCGTGGAAGTCGCCTGCGACAACCTGACCTTGCGCGGCTCCGACAGCAAGGTGGTGTTCAAGGGCTATCTCGCCGTTTACCAGTCCGATGAGGACGAGGAAGTGGTTGCCTCCGCATTGCTGGATGTGACCAAGGGCGACAAGCTGGTTTCCAGCAAAATCGAGCCCAAGCAGCATTTCACCGAGCCGCCGCCCCGCTACAACGAAGCCAGCCTGGTCAAGATGCTGGAGGAGCTGGGCATCGGACGTCCGAGTACCTATGCGCCTACCATCGCGACCGTTCAGGATCGTGGCTACGTGTACATGGAAAACAAGGCACTCAAGCCAACCCCGCTGGGCAGGGCCGTGAACGAAGTACTGGTCAAGCATTTCCAGGATATTGTGGATGTGAATTTCACTGCGGCCATGGAAACCAAGCTGGATGATATCGAGCACGACGCGCTGGCTTGGCGCGGCGTGATCCGGGAATTCTACGAGCCCTTTGAGGCCACGCTGAAAAAGGCGTCCGACGAGATGGAGAAGGTGGTCATCCTGCTGGAAGGCGAGACCTGCCCCGACTGCGAAAAGCCCATGTCGCTGAAAACCAGCCGCTGGGGTTCGCAATTTATGGGTTGCACCGGCTACCCTGAGTGCAAGTTCACCCGCCCGCTCAGCAAGGACCAAAAAGCCCTGCCCGAAGACAAGCCCAGCGACGAGAAGTGCGAAAAATGCAGCGGCGAAATGATGCTGAAACATGGTCGCTTTGGCGAGTACCTGAAGTGCCAGAACGAAGACTGCGGCGCCACAAAATCCTTCGAGCAGAAAACCGGCGTCACCTGTCCCAAGTGCGGCGAAGGTGAAGTGGTGGCCAAGAAATCCAAGCGCGGCAAAATGTTTTACGGCTGCAATCGCTATCCCAAGTGCGATCAGGCCTTCTGGAACAAGCCGGTCAATGAAAAATGCCCGGATTGCGGCGCCATGCTGACCGAGAAGACTTTGAAAAAAGGCACCTTCCATGCCTGCTCCGAAAAAGGCTGCGGTTACTCCCGCGAAGTGGAACAACCCGCCGCCGCTGAAGCGTAAAATCCGGCTAAGCAATTGTTTTGCTTGATGGCTTTAATTTCAGGGTATTCGACAACCGGGGTTTTTCTCCCATGAATCCTCTGCAATTCGGCGCAAAAATCATCACGTTTCAACAACAGAACGGTCAGCCCGTTTCACGAAGTGATCAATATTCAGCGGCTCAGTATGTTATGGATCAAGAGTACCCTTGCTTGCGTCCATCTTGGGGTCAGGGAGATCAACATTTATTGCTCTCTCCTCAGGAAAGGGACGAGTTCAGAAAACGGCGGGACAGCGGAGAGAATCTAAACAGCATTAAACAGGATTTTGAACAAAATGCAGGCGCAGGCATCATCGAGATCGAGATGGAAACGCACCCTGCCAAAGTTGGGCCAGGAAACGTTACTGTCCCGAAGATTCTGACCGATCTGCAAGCTCTGCTGGATTCCTAAACCAGAGTTCTACCACCAGAAGCCGACCAGGGGCAGGGGAAAGATAACGGGGCGGCTGGAACGGTGTTCCCGGCGACGTTGCTCGTCGCGGTTGCGCTCGTCCTCTTCCGAGTAGACGGCTGAGCCTGCGGGCGCATTGGAAGTGGGGGTGGAGTAGAACATGTACTGCATTTCAATGAATTGGCCTGGATATTCCGCTGGCAGGGGCTGGAAAGGGGCCGCAAAACGGATGGCCGCCAGCGCCGCATCGTTCTGGCGCTGATCGTCACAGGGTTCGCTCACGCGGACATTGGAAACCTGTCCGGCCTTGTCCACTTGGAACCAGGCCACAATCCGGCAATACCGATCGTTGGTTGATGCCACCGGGTGCCAGTGATCGCGAATCTGTCGGTGAGCCTGCTGAATATAGGGTTCAAAGTTAATGACCGGCGGTGCGGCACCTATAGGCTCGATTTGGGGATATGTAGGCTGGCTGATATCCAACTGCCCTTGAAGCGCCCCCGGAGGAGTCGTCTCCATGACAGGTGTTTCCGGCATGGGGCCGACGACCGGCTCTGCGGAAGTTTCCTGTGCCGACACGAAAGCGCCTTGGGCGAGGTTGGCCAAAAGGCATGCGAATACCACGAGGCTTGAAAGCTTCAAGTTTGTCATAACGTTACTCCACGGATGGGGATTGCACCGGATCGAAAATGTACTCGATCTGGATCGGTAGTGATTGTGCGGAAGCGGGTACCCGTTCAAAAGGCGCGGCGTCCTGGATGGCTTTCAAGGCCGCCTTGTCCACGGTCCTATCACCGGAGGACTGCTTTAGCATGGCACTCAGCAGGCTCCCGTCACGATCAACCATGATATCAGCAACAACGCATTTGAAAACATAATCTTGCGGTAATTGCCACTTTTCCTTAACCTTTTGTTGAATTGCCGCAATATAGGCCTCCATGCCGGGTTCATTGCCCGTGCGCAATGCAGGCTGGCTGGTTGCTGGTTTCGTCGGGCGGGACGTGTCCGAGAGGGCCATCAAGGCCAGTGCGGGCGGGGTGAATTTCAGCGGAGATTCGGCTTCCGGTTGTAATTTCGCTTGTAGAACCTGGTGTCCCGTCATCTCCAGGCTGACCGGCGTGAACTTGAAGCTGAACGCCATCTGGCTTCCCTTGAGCGGCTTCGGGAAAACGCCGAACGGCGCGCTTTGTTTCAGGAGTTCCAGGGCTTCCCGATTGGCGGAAACGGTTTCCGGCCCGGTTTCCAGCCGACTGGCGGACAGTGTGCCGTCATCGTTCAGGGTAAAACTGAGTTGTGAGCGAACCGGCCGCTTCCCGGCTTCGGCCTGAATCCAGCGCTCCTTCATCTGCCCGAACACCTGGGTAACGTATGCTTCCACTTCATTCTGCGGAATGCTCTGGGCGTTCGTAAAACCTCCCGGCGACAGCAACAGCATCGCCAGCGCCATGACATGGGCCAATCGCTTTTTCATCAGTGTTCTCTTCCTAACAATCAAGTTTTAACGGGCACGCTTTAACGGGTGGAAGCTGCCGCCACAGGCCCCTTCTTTGCCTTGAAGTCCCGAAGGGCTTGCACGATGCGCTCGGAGGCATGGCCGTCTCCATACGGGTTGGCGGCTTTGGCCATGGCCTGGTAGGCGTCCGGGTTGTTCAGCAGCAGGTTAGTCTCGGCCATGATTTTGTCGTAATGCGGTCCAATCAACTTGACCGTCCCCATATGCACGGCCTCTGGGCGTTCGGTTTCATCGCGAAGCACCAGCACCGGCTTGCTGAGGGAGGGTGCCTCCTCCTGGATTCCGCCGGAATCGGTCAGGATGATGTTGGCTCGTTCCATCAGGCGGCAGAAAGGCTCGTAATCCAGCGGATCGATGAGGTGCACCCGTGGCAGGCCGCCCAGAATACCATAGACCGTCTCCCGGACGTTCGGGTTCATGTGGACCGGAATCACCATCTCCACATCCGGGTTTTTTTCCACCAGTTCTTTCAGCGCCCGGCAGATTTCCAGCATCGGCTCGCCGAAGTTCTCCCGCCGGTGGACGGTGACCAGAATCAGCCGCTTGGCGTCATCCAGGGTGATGGGCAAATGTCCGTTGCGGTCCGGCTTGTGCAGCGTATAGAAGAGGGCGTCAATCACCGTGTTGCCGGTCAGGATAATCTGCTCCGGCTTCGCCCCGGTCCTCAGCAGGTTTTCCTTCGAGCCCTCGGTGGGAGCAAAATACAGTTCCGCGATGCCGTCCGTCACTACCCGGTTGATCTCTTCCGGAAAGGGATAATACTTGTCCCAGGTGCGCAGGCCCGCTTCCACGTGGCCGACCGGGATTTTCATGTAGAACGCCGCCAGCGAAGTCGCCATGGTGGTGGTGGTATCGCCATGCACCAGCACAACGTCCGGCTGTTCTTTTTCCAGGACCGTTTTCATGCCCATCAGCACGTCGGTGGTGATTTCAAAGAGGGTCTGGTTGGGGCGCATCAGGTTCAGGTCGTAATCGGGCTTGATGCGGAACAGATCCAGCACCTGGTCCAGCATTTGGCGATGCTGGGCGGTAACGCAGACTTTGGAGTCGAACTCGTCCGGATACTTGGCTAACGCATTGACCACCGGGGCCATCTTGATGGCCTCCGGCCGGGTGCCGAAGACGGTGAGGACTTTTAACCTGGATGGATTGCTCATATCACTGGCTCTTAACTCTTCCCAAACAGTTTAACCGGAGTGAAACGGCTTGATTATACTGTAGTTGGGAGGATAAGCCAAATCGAGCAAAGCCCCCGCAGACAGCTAATCGATAACACAATGTAACAAAACTGTAAATTTTGCAACGTTAATGGTATTTTTTTACCGTCTACGGAAGTTTATCTGAGCACGACAGAGCCATTAAACTCCGCTCAGAAAGTCGAAAGCTTTGCCACCATCAACAAGCTAAAGGAAGTTCATGATGATTTCATCCCTGTATTTTGGAAGTAATAATTCCACTACAGCGAAGGGCAGCCTGCTGAAGGGTAAAA
>DATNPJ010000007.1:0-9841 GCA_036703295.1 Coleofasciculaceae cyanobacterium
GGGCGGATCTGACGGGTCGATCCCACGACCTGGCCCGCGCCATGACTTTTACGGTCCTCATGCTGGGAAACTTGGGGCTCATCATGACGGACCGGTCACTCAATTTCTCCGAAAACACCAATCGTACCAGCGTATCGGCGAATGGAGGGAACCGGACGTTCAGGTGGATTGCCTCTGTTACCCTGATTGGGCTGGCAGCCATCCTGGCCATTCCCTCTTTGCGGGCGCTGTTCCATTTTGCGCCGATGAATGGCACCGAATTTCTGGTGTGTCTGCTTGCGGCCCTGATTGCATTGCTGTTGTACCGGGTGCCTAGAAGGCTGTGGGGCGCTCACTGACTTCGCAGGTACTGCTTGCTTGTAATTCGTTTGGGGATGCCTAATCCCGATGGCTAATGTCCATAATAGGCATTTCATTAGCCTGCAATAACGCTATCCTGAAAGCAGGAAATCAATAAACAATCTATAACATTAAAAAAACGAAATATCCGAATCAAAGGATAGGATTCAGAGACATGCTGAATATGACGCCCTCGAATTCCCATGCGGCTGCCAATGGCCGACTGGCCCGCAAAATGGCGGAAAAGGTCACCTTGGTGGTTGAGCATCAGCTTGATACGGATCCATCGCCCTTCATGGAAGATCTGGTGCGCCTGCTGGATCCGACTATTACGGAAGTGACGCTCATCCATGCGATGTCCGATATTTTGAGCGGGCTACCCGCGAATCCGAATGAACCCAAATCTTTCAGCAATATGATTCGGGAGCGTGAGAAGCGGAGTGATGAACAGCGGGGCGGTATTCGCAAGGTTCTGGCAAGCTCCCGCTACACCCTTCGAAACGAGAAGAATTGCAGCATGCAAGAAGAGTGCGCGGCCCAGATTGCCGATTATCTGTGGGAGAAGGGACAAGACCTGTTGGTGATCTCCAGCAGCCAGCCTGCCAGCCAGAAATTGACGCTCCGAAGTCATTTTGCCTCTTATCTGGCGACGCATGCGCCGTGCTCCACGCTGGTGCTGCGCAAGCCGCTGCTGAAAAACCGCAAAACGCTGAAAGTTATGCTGGCTGTGGATTCTTCAGATGCGACCATGACCGCTGTTTCGAAACTGGGCGACCTGATCCGTCCAGAGAACATGGAAGTCATCCTGGTGACGGTGCAAAGCCCCATGTACTCCGAAAACGCGGTCATCGCACCCTTCGTGAACCCTGAAGTTATTGATCAGGCGATGGCGGCTAATGCGAACATGGTGTTCCAGATGGCCAGCGATACCTTGGAAGCAAAACATATCCGGGTGATTGAGAGCCGAAAGCTGATCGGTTCGCCCGCGACGGAAATCGGTTATCTTGCAGAGCTGGAACATCCCGACCTGGTGGTGGTCGGCTCGCATAACAAGAAAGGTTTCCTGGCGTGGTTGACCGGCAGTGTCAGCGGCCAACTACTGCACTGGGGAAACCATAATATTCTCGTGGTTCGCTGAAACGGGAGGATCCGATCATGATCACGTTGAAAAGACTCAGACCTCCCGAGCAGGGCATGGTCCATTACCTGGACGCCATGGACAAATATTACGCCGTCAGAAACTGGATTCCCGGTGAGATGAGCGGCGAGCCGGGGGAACGCCCCGGAAATCTTCTGCATGAGATTTTCATTGTCCTGGCGCTTTTCCTGCTGTGTTCAACGCTGTTTATTATCTTCAGCCTGGCTCTCCCGGAGTCGCGAAAAGCGCCCGTGTATTGGCCTCCCGATATCGCGAGTGCTTTCCGCTGACGTGGTTGATTGTTGGTTCTATCGGGAGTTCTATCGGGCCAGCAACGTCCTCTGCCGGACAATGAGTGTTTTTGTTAATGGAAATAGGCCGACAGGTTTTTTTTGACAGGTAAAAATCCCTGGGGGTCCATAAAAAACCGCCCGATAACGGACGGTAAAGCGGGTTAGCGTTGGAGTGTAAAAATAAAAAAGGGGCCAAGGGGGGACCTTGGCGCCCCTTATCAATGCGGGTTCAATGTGGGTTTTTACATAGAATCAGCGTATTTTTGAAATTTGGGGAAATGATCTTTCTTGAAGATCCGGGGATAGTAAAATTCTTCCAGGCTGGTGAGGGCGACGGGAAGCTTATCCTGGCCGAGGTGCAGGTCTTCCAGCGTCATCAGGTCTTCGATCAGTTCGATGTAATGCTGCGCTCTCATTGCCTGAATTCCCTCCCTTTGGATTGCCTCGTGTTGCCGTGTTCCCTTTCGACAAAAACTAATGTACTCCGGTTGGGCTTCGTGAAAATTAGCCATAGGACTGTTAGCCTCATGCGCCATCTTTCTCATATCCGCATGGGGAGTCGAACGGATTTGAGTGTTTTTCAGATCCATTCGGGAGTCAGCCCGCTTGATCAAGTGCGCTTCAACGAAGAGGTGCCTGGAGCAGAGTCGTATGTGATTCAGACTGTTATATTGAAGAGGCCTAAAATTATCTACCTATCCAATAGTCAAATGTGTAATTTTGACGCATCCTCTTTGTGAGAAATTAGCAGAGTTCTTTTCAGAGCCATTCAGGAACATGGCCGAAAGGCTCATCTTATAAAAATCGCAATGCCATCAATGACTGGGGAATTGAAAGGAGAGGTATTATGTCACTGACTTACGCAAGCCCGCTGTCTGAAATTCGCGAGCAGATTAACCGGCTTTTTTCCGATTTCGTGGAAGAACCCATGCTGCCGTCCCTGATGAGGGCTGAAACGCCCATGCTGCAGAGAGGCATGTGGATGCCGCCGATTGAGGTTTCCGAAAACCAGAAAGAAGTGATAATCCGCGCGGCGCTGCCCGGTATCAAGCCCGAGGAGATCAATGTGGAAACCATGGGCAACACGTTGGTCGTTTCCGGCGAATACCAGCGCAAGAGTGAGCGCGGCGAGGAGCAAAAATTCCACCGCACCGAGTTCCAATACGGTCACTTTATGCGCCGCATTCCGCTGCCGGACTACGTGCAGGGTGAAAGCGCCCAGGCGGATTTCAGAGAGGGTATCCTGGAGCTTCGTCTGCCCAAGACGGAAGAAAGCAAGCGCAAGCGCATCCAGGTGAAAGCCGGCAAATAATTTGAAATCGCAATGCGGCCCGGCAGATTTTCTGCCGGGTCGCTATTGTTTTGGAATGAAAACCTCATGCACCTTGGGTTTCGGGGTATGCATGCTGCGAGGAACCACCCCGACCCGGCGGCAATAGTCGTATACCGGGCAAATATCGCAGCGCGGGCGCCCGGCGATGCAGACTTCCTGCCCATGCCGCACCATCACCCGGTTAATGATGTTCCAGTAGGCTTGGGGTAATTTTCGGCGCAGCTCGATTTCGGTCTCTTCCGGTGTTTTGCTGGTGACATATCCCAGACGGTTGCAGATGCGATGCACGTGCGTATCCACCGCGATGGCCGGTTGATTGAACCCCAGTTGCATCACCAGATTCGCCGTTTTTCGGCCCACGCCCCGGATGCTGTCTAGGTCGTCGATATTGTCCGGCACCTTTCCGCCAAAGCGATCGCGCAGCTCCTGCGAAACTGCTTGGATGATGCGGGCCTTGTTGTCAAAAAACTGAACGGGTTCGATGAGCTGGGCGATGGTTTCTACGGGCTGGGCCAGCATTTTTTCCGCTGTGTCCGCAATAAGAAACAGCCGCGTGCAGGCGGGCATGGTGACAATATCCTTGCTGCGAATGCTGAGCAGACAGCAGATAAGCACCTTGTACGGATCCCGTCCGGTGACATCCGCCATAGGATGATATGGATACTCCGCGTTGAGAATATCCAGCACAGTTTCAATCGGGTAATTGTTGCTTTCCGGCATCGTTCATCCCCTCCCCGCCCGCATGAAGCGGGCCGCCATGTGTCCGGTTCGTGTTTATTATAGGCCTCCTTCACAGGCAGAAAAGCTCCCACCAAACCGCAACATCCAGCTTTGTCCAAACTTCAGGCGCTTGCCGCAGGCTGTTGCTCGCTTGCAGGCTCGGGCACCAGCCGATCCAGCCTTCTCAGTTCCGGCCAGATGAGCCCCACGGAAATCACCGTGGCGATGGTCGCCACGCCGCCAAACACCACCGAAAACACCGGACCGAGCCAGTTGGCGACCAAGCCCGATTCGAATCCGCCCAGTTCGTTGGAAGTGCCGATAAATACAAAATTAATCGCCGAAACACGTCCCCGCATCTCATCCGGCGTGCGCAACTGCACCAGCGCCTGGCGAATGATCACGCTGATGTTGTCGAACATCCCGGTTAAAAACAGCATGAAAAACGATAGCCAGAAATTCGTGGACAATCCGAAGACAATCGTGGCCACGCCGAAGCCGATTACCGTCCACAGCAGCCAGGTTCCGGCGTTGCGGAAATTGCCCATTCGCGCCAGCATAAACCCCATCAAAATCGCGCCGATGGAAGGCGCCGCTTGAAGCCAGCCCAAGCCGTCAGGGCCGACATGCAGGATGTCTTTCGCGTAAACCGGCAGCAAGGCAATTGCTCCGCCGAACAGCACGGCAAACATGTCCAGGGTGATGGCAGCCAGAATGATCTTGGTGTTTCGCACAAAATGCAGTCCCGAAAGCAGCGATTCCATGGTAACCGCCTTGCGCGGCTCCGCTTGTGCTTGAGGCTGGGTTTGCGGGTGGCTGCGGATAAACAGCAGGAAAACCCAGAACACGACGGTACTCAGGAAATCCGCGAGATAAACCGGTGTCGCGCTATGCGTGAGACCGAGCAACAGGCCGCCCATGGCCGGACCGAGAATGGAGGCCGCCTGGAAGGTGATGCTGCCCCAGGTGACGGCGTTGGTGAAATTCCGGGTACTGACGATCTGCGGCACCAGCGCCGCGTTGGCGGGACTGTGAAAAGCCCGCCCGATGCCCGCCAGAAACAGGCATGCGTACATGGCAATGACCGAGCCGCCGGTCAGCGACAGCAGCACTAGCCCCGCGGTGGCCAGCGCATTCAGAATCTGCGCCCCAAGCAGCACCTTGCGGCGATCGTAGGTGTCCACCACATGTCCCGCATGCAGTGTCAGCAAGACGACTGGCGTGAATTGCGCCAGTCCGATGTAGCCCAGTGCAAGCGGCGAGCCGGTTTTCTCGTAGATATCCCAGCCCACGGCCACGGTCAGCATCTGGCGTCCAATCAGGGAAACCAGGGAGCCCACGGTAAACAACAGGAAATTCCGCTCTTTAAGCGCCGCGACGCTGCTTGCGGCTTCAGGCATGCAATCCTCCGGGCAAGGGTTCTCTGTTGCCATTGTAGGGGGAAAGTCGTCCGTGGGGAAATCCCGAACCCGATGTCCGGCTCCAGGGCTAAAGCGGCGGGCTTATCCCGAGGGCGCTTCTCCGAATTGCGCGAGATATTGTTCGGAGACGCGCCGAATCGGCCAGGCTATCATTTCCAGGTGTTCCGAATAAAGCAGGTGCGGTGCGGTATCCGGCAACTGAATTCCGAGACACTCCGTCATGCGATTGGCGCGGAACTCAGCCTGAGCCGGTTGCAAATGCCAGGGAGCATGGTGAATTTCTCCCGAGTAGATCTGCCCCTGCTGATCGGCTGTGTAGAGACAATAGCGCTCGGTCAGCCAGTATTCCAGGCTGCACCACCGGGCCTGGAAAGCGGCGGAAATCGGTCCGTAGTCGGCGTCAAATTCGGCACCTGGGGCATGAGGATGTGTGCGGCGGCTTTGGTAAAAAATCTGATCTTCATGGGTTCGGCAAGTCGCTTCCGCATTGAAATACGGCAGTTTGTAGAACATCCGCGCGCTGGCCACGGAGAGCGGATCGCCAGCATCCAGCGAGAAAAACCACACGCCCGGATGTCGCCCCTGGTGCGTGACATAGGTGCGCACGTTGAGTTCGTTGAAGCTTCGTTTGAAGAGGCTGTTCTCTAGTCCGCGCGGTGCAATTTCCATGCGAAATGGCACAATGCCAATCCAGGCTTGCCCTTCGAAGGTATCCACATCCAGTGCGTTAGGGATCAGCGGACGCAGAAGCTCCTCCGGGACCGGCCAATGGGCAAACAGCAGATTTCGCCAGGATTGGCGTATAATCCAGGGTCCGTTTGCGGGCGGATAAGTTCGATGAGCGGTCATCTCAAGCATGGTGACTATTTAAAGCTCCCCCTAGTTTAAAATATACCATCTCTGGTTCCGTTTTATCCTGAACGCTTTGGAATCCAGAAGACCAAGACGATTTTATTCTGATTTTGCGCCATTCTTATCTGCTTTATTAGAATTAATCTTGGGGATCCGGCCAATGAGTGTCCTGTTATCGGTAACGGGAGTGGAAAGCCGGGCTGGATGGCAAGACAGTTGAGCTGCGACCGATGAAAAAAATGCCGACCTGAAGTTAAATCCAGGTCGGCAAACGTATTGGGGGGATTAATTTATGGGGCGGACAGTGCGCTTTGCGCGTTTACCACGCCGCCGCTTACGGTTTTGCCGTTCAGCGCGCTGATTTGACGAGCGCTGCCCAGCAGGACGCTCTTGATTTTCAGCAAGCCGACAGTGGGTCGGTGACTCCACAGCAGGGCGGCAACACCGCTGACATGCGGAGCCGCCATGGAGGTGCCGCTCATGTAAGCGTACTTGTTACCGGGCACCGTACTATAGATGTTGGAGCCCGGCGCACCCAGGTCCACGCTTTTCAGTCCGTAGTTGGAGAAGCTGGAGAGCCCGTCCGTGCTGGTGGTGGAAGCCACCGAGATGATGTTGTCCAGGTTGTAGGCCGCCGGATAAGAGGGCGAGGAATCGGCGTTCCTGCTGTTGTTTCCAGCCGAAGCAATAAACAGGCCGCTGGTTTGCCGGTACTTGTAAATGGCGTCATACAGCGACTGGCTATAGCTGCCGCCTCCCCAACTGTTGTTGGTGATGAGGGCCTTTTTCTTGCCGGCGTAGTCCAGTGCCTTGATGGCATTGGAGGTGTAACCGGACCCGCTGGCGTCCAGGAATTTGAGCGCCATCACCCGGCAGTTGCTTTTTCCGGCAACCCCGGCAACCCCGATGCTGTTGTTGGCCCTGGCGGCGATGGTTCCCGCGACGTGGGTGCCGTGGCCTTTGTCATCCATGGGATTGTTGTCGTTGTTGGCCCAGTCCCAGCCAACCACGTCATCGACTAAACCGTTGCCGTCCTCGTCCTTGCCATTGTTGTCAGCCGAGGTAAACTGGCCATTCTTGTCGATGTCTTCCGCCGAATTGACCCATATGACCGGCGCCAGGTCCGGGTGGTTATAATCGATTCCGGTATCGATAATACCGACAATCAAGCCATAGGCAGGCTTATAGATGGACCATGCTTCCGGAAGATCAATGTCGGCGTCCACTTTGCCACCGTTCTGGCCGGTGTTATCCAGGCCCCAGAGATTGCCCACGGCGGGATCGTTGGTAAAGTTGCCATCGGCTTGAAGTTTGTAGTCAGGTTCAGCATATTCCACGTTGGGATTGGCTTTCAGTTGGGTGATCATGTCCTGGAGCGAGCGGCCTTCCGGGACGCGCACCAGATCCGCTTGGATGGAGCCCAGGCGGCTCATCAGCGTTGCGTTGACCTTCTCCATGATTTGCTGGCGCAACGGTTCGGCAACCCCTGATTTGTATTTGACGATCAGCCGATCCGGGGCGGCACCGCCCGGAGAAGGGGCAGGGGCTTGCCCGGGATCGATTTGCGGAGCGGCAGGGGGGGTGGTGATACCGCCGATGTTATCCAGAATTGAGTCCAACAGGCCGTTATCGGCATATGAAAAGGAGACCGCGCTGGAAGCAGCCAAAAGCAGTCCTAGCGCGACAAAGCGCGTCGTGAATTTTTGAAACATAACAACTCTCTAACGATTGCTCAAACAAAAATAGGGAACATCATCAAAATAGGGATGTTCTCATCGTTAGTCAACCGCGACCGTTTGCGGTTATTAGCGGAATGCAGCGCGGGGACGAGCAGAAAGCGTGGATAATATCTGTTTCGCCGCGACATCCCCGCTTTGGGCGGCGCCGTTCATGAAGCCCGCCCAGTCCACGCTGCAATGCTCGCCTGCAAAAAATAGCCGACCGTTGAGCTCCGGTTCCATCGCGGCACCGAAGAGAGTGGTATACTGTCCCGGTTTCGGGCAACTGTAACTGCCGCGCGCGTGTGGATAGCGGCTCCAATTGAAGAACGCCGCGTTTTGAGTGAACTCCTCGGGCGCGTGTTTATATAATTCTCCCAAATCTTCCAGCGCGGTTTTCCATTGTGTGGCCCGTGCATTTTTGCCCGCGTTACCACCCAAAAAATTGGTCAGGATGCCGCCTCGTCCCGCCTGCATGCGGCTGGTCTCCCAGTAGCACTGGCTGGGCCAATCCGTGAAAAGGGCACCCGTGCTGGCCGGGAAGGCATCATGGGCTTGCCGCCAGAAGCGCGAGCGGAAGCCCATCATCTGCTTGCTGTTGGTGCCGTAGCCGAATTCCCGGATGCAACGCTTTTTCACCGGTGAAACCGGCAACCGATCCACGCCGCCCACCGTCCTCAAAACGCTGAACGGCAAGGCCAGAACGACTCGATTCGAGGTTAAGGTCTGGGTATTATTGTTATGCTTGAAGGTCATCCGGATTTTATCACCTTGCTCCCGGATATCCACCAGTTGCTGCCGGGTATGCAGCGGAACATCGGTGGCAATTTTGGCGGTCAGCTTATCGATGAGCCTGCTGTTGCCGCCCTGGATGCGGAAAGCCTCATCACTTTCCCCAAACATCAAAAAGCCGTCCTTGGCATCCGGCGCAATCAGAAGCAGTAAATTGAGGGCGGATTGGTCGCTGGCCTCCAGCCCGTACTCTCCCACGTAAGCCACTTCTATCAGGCGGCTCAGCCAGTCGGGCAACTCGGGTATCGCACGCAGGTATTCGGCCACGGAGAGGCGATCGAGCCATTGTGCGTTGCAAGGCTCTCGGTAGGTTGGGATTTGAATCTCGCCATCCGGGAAGATTTTCAGCGTATCGCTCGCTAAAGTTTTGGCCAGCGGCTTGAAGGCTTCGATTACTTCGGCCTCGCTGCGGATTTTGCCGCCGCTGAAGTAGAGTGCCGGGGTGAATTCGGCGTCACCATCGGCAAAGGCTTCCAACGGAACGTCCAGCTCCCGGCAAAGTCCGATGATATCGGTATGTCCCGTATCGATCAGTTCGCCGCCCAGCTCGCAAAACATGCCTTCATGGTTGAAATTGTCCTGGGTGAAGATCCGGCCACCCAACCGGGGGGAGGCTTCGTAGATCTCACAGGGAACGCCCGCTTGCATCAGCCGGTAGGCGGTCACCAGGCCGCCCAGTCCGCCGCCGACAATGGTAACCGGAGAGTTGGAGGCGGACTGGGCGGGACCGGCCAATGCCGTCCAGGAGTTGGAAGACTGGAAAGTTCCAGCCGCTATCAGTCCGGCAGCGGCGCCGAAGGAGGTTTTCAGGAATTCTCGGCGGGTGATTCTTTTTTCGCTCAACGCTTTTCGGGTGGTTTTTCGCAACCACTGGAACAGGTCGGTTCTCGCCATGCCTCAGTTTCCCTATGCTCAACGGGTTCTACACTCAATCGGACTACGCTTTTCCAGATACTCTACTATACTGCCTCAGGATAGCCCGGAGGGCAATTGAGATTCCAATTTGGAAGTTATTACAATGGGTGGTGCAAAGTCTTGCACTTTGGATAGGGGTTTATTGGGATTTATTCATGCACAGAAAAATTTTGCTGGTTGAAGACAACCTGGACGACGAAGCATTGACCCGCCGCGCTCTGAGCAAGAGCGGTTTTGATCATGAGTTGGTTGTCGTTCGGGATGGCAAGGAAGCGCTTGATTACCTGTTTCGGGAGGGGCCGTATGCCGGTCTTTCTGCG
>DATNPJ010000006.1:0-29440 GCA_036703295.1 Coleofasciculaceae cyanobacterium
ACTTTCTTTATTCTCATATACTTTGCCACGCGGGTCAAACGCTAAAAGATTTCCAAGATTGAACGGCGAAAGGGACTCAAGAGAGTCCCTTTCTTCAGACTGACGCGGCATTTTCTACTTGAACTTGTCCATGATGGCCTGGATGGCGCTATCGGAAACACCACTGCCGATTGCCGGTCTCGCGATCACCACGGGCTTCGTTGGTGCTTTTAACCTGGCGGGCGGCAAAATCGGTGTTGCCCTTTCAGACTCCTCCGCCGATGCGGCGCCTCCGACGACCCGGCCTCCGGCATGCCGGTTAGTGATGTCGGGTGCGGGCGCGAGATCAGCCGCGCG
Organism: Coleofasciculaceae cyanobacterium; assembly: GCA_036703295.1. GTDB lineage: Bacteria > Cyanobacteriota > Vampirovibrionia > Vampirovibrionales > Vampirovibrionaceae > DATNPJ01. The sequence continues at coordinate 337 of DATNPJ010000006.1, forward strand.
CAGCGAACCGTGCGAGGAGACGTGCGACGGTCCGTGCAAGGAGCCGGGCTGTGGTGCAGACGGGCTCATGTGGCCTCTCGGTGCGGTGGGTTTAAGTTCCAGCGTGGAATCCATGGCCGCTGGTTTGCCGATTACATGGACCTGCTCCATCGGCGGCAAAGCGCTGGGCCTGGCGGGAGTCCCCATGGAAACCGGGATCATTCCGGGCTCCGAGCCGCTATCGATACCAGCTTGCCGCCGGGCCTGGGCCAGGCTGCTCGGTACCAGCTGAGATCCCGGAACCTTGGCAAAGCGGGTCACTTCGGATTCATCATTGATGATGTGCGGGGTGATCATAATCACCAGTTCGGATTTGTGTCGGCTCTTGGTCGAGTTCCGGGCCAGCGCGCCCACGATGGGCAGATTGGCGAGCATCGGGTTGCGGGTCACGGAGTCCGTATTGGTGTCATGAATCAACCCGGCCAGTATAAAGGTTTCTCCGTCCCGCACGCTGGCACTCTGCGCCAGGACTTCCCGCTTGGCCAACAGGGTCACCGTATTTCCCAGGCTGACCTGTGTGCCTGCAATCGTGGAAATGACCGGACGGACCCGCAGGGAAATGGTCCCGTTCGCGCCCACTTTAGGCAGGATGTTCAGCACGATGCCGGCCTCGCCGAAATTGTGCGTTACCGTGGGAGCCCCGCCGTTGGTTCCCTGGGTCAGGCTCACGGAACGCAGGATCTCATCCACGATGCTGATGATGGTTTCGCTATCGCTGCTCGTCACCACGGTGGGATGGGCCAGCAGTTTGGCCTTGTTGCGGTGCATCAGGGCGTTCAACTGGTAAACCCAATCGCGCATTCCTGCGGTGGGGTTGGTATTGTAACGAAAAAGGCTTTCCAGCGGTGTGGTTGCGCTGGTCGTCCGACCAATGGCATTGGAAAAAGCCTGGTTAATCAGCCGAGAGCCGCCGGTATTGGTTCCGGAACTCCAATGGCCATTGTTGCCGGCTGAGGAGAATCCCAGTTCCTTGCGGCCATCCTCGGTAATTTCAACCAGGGCGGCCTCCAGAATCACCTGGGGCACCTTGCGATCCAGGGTTGGAATCATGGCTTCGGCCATACTGATCTGTTCGGCTGTGCCCAGCAGGGTGAGTGTATTCAGACGCGTATCGGGAATGAGAATCGCCCCGTTGGGAGAGATTTGGACGGTCTGGGATTCCTTGACCCGTCCGCGAAGCGTCATGGAGTTAACCACCGAGGTACTGCTGCCGCCGGAACTGCCGCTGGCTTGACTCGCCTGGGTAGCGCCGGTTCCTTCCTGTATTTTTTCGGCCGTCACCCGCATGCTGCTGGGTTGCCCGCCCCCGGATCCGCCGCTTGCCCCACCACTGCCGGAGGAACCGACGATCAGCGCTGGTTGGCCTTCGTTAAAGAGACTGGAAGAGAGAATCGAGGCGACATCCAGCACATTGGCCTGGTTGAGACGCCAGGTTCTCATTTCCCGCGGCTGGTCCAGCGCTTCCACGTGCTCCCGCACGGTCCGGATATCCTGGGGCGTCCCGACCACGATCAGGCTGTTGGTGTGAGAGTCCGGTGTTACCGGCAATCCGCTCTGGCTGCCGCCGCCTTGCCCGCCGGACGCGGATGCCCGATCGGCAAATACGGTTTTGTTCAGCAAATCCGCCATCATTTTTGCATTGGCATAGCGCAGGTTAATAAGGCGGGTTGAGGTCTTCATGAAAGACTGGCCCTTCGCGGAATCCGCATCGGCCACCATCAGGCTGCCGCCCTGGGTGGAATAGGCCAGGTGCCCGTATGTCTTCAAGGTTTCCAAGGCGTCCTGGATGGTCACGTCGTTTAAATCCACGCTGACGGCACCCTTCACCGACTCGTCGATCAGGACGTTGAAACCGCCCTTCCGGGCCAGCGCCCGCAAGGCATCCTGGATTTCCACTTCCCGAAAGCTCATGGTCACTTTGCGATTCGCGCCGCTGATGGGTGTGATGGCCTGGATATTGGCTGGAGAAACGGTGACCCGTATATCGCCGGTCAGTACCTCATGGCTTGCCGCAAAAACCGGCGGCAGGCAACCTTGGGCTACCAGCACCAGGCTCAGGGACAGGCAGAGAAGCTTGCCCGGCTTGGAGGAAAACTGTGCCATTATTTCTCACCTCCGGTCATGCTGCTTTGTACCGGGTAACCGGCCGTTGGCGGGCTGGTGGTTGACGTATTGGGCGGTGTCACCTGCGTCTTGTTCAAGATGTGCGGTGTCACCAGCAAGACCAGTTCCGAACGTTCGCTGTTGCGTTGGGTGGCCCGGAGCAGGGCACCTAAAATGGGGGCATCTCCCAGGAATGGCGTCTTGTCGATGCGGTTCGTATCGGTTTCCGAAATCAGGCCGCCAATGGCCAGCGTTTCCCCATCCCGAACGCGGACGTTCTGGGACAGCATATCCCGCTTGCTGAGGAGAGTCACCAGGTTCCCCGCCACGACCCTTGTCTCCCGGACGGTGGTTACCGAGGGCCGCAACCGCATGGTGACGGTCCCGTCCTCGCCCACCTTGGGCAGGATATCCAATACGATGCCGGCCTCGCCGATTTCAACCGTCTGGGTGGCAAATCCGCTGGAATCCAGGGTGGTGGTCACCCGGCGGACCACTTCGTTGACGATGCTGATGATGGATTCCGTATCATGTGTGGCGACCACGGTCGGGTTGGCCAGGATCTTGGCCTTGTTGTTGGTGACGAGTGAGCGAACCTGCAAGAGATAATCGTTGTTCCGGGCCAAGGGATTGGTGGATAACATGATGCCGGAACGGGCAAACGGATTTTGCTCGGAGGAATCAACGGTCGGCATACCAATCAGGCCGGTACTCGCAGGCTGAACGGCCACCGGCAATCCGGTTGTTGAGGTGACACCCGCCAGGGACACGTTATTGAAGCCGGATTGCATTTTACCGTCCGAAATCCCCAGACGGCTGGAAAGTTCCCGCACCCCGGTGCTGGTGATTTCAATCAGGGAGGCTTCAATCGCGACCTGGGGCAACTGGGCGTCCAGGGTGGGAATCAACGATTCGGCCATGGCGATCTGCTCGGCCGTGCCCATGATAGTCACCGAGTTCTGGCGGGTGTCCGGGATGACCAGCGGGCCATCGGCGGAAATCTGTGCCGTATCGGAGGTCTTGACGCTGCCGCGCAGGGTTACGGACGAGGAAAGGCCCGATGTCGTGGTTCCGCCGCTGCTGCCAAAGTTATTGATGCCGCTGCCTTCCTGGATATCTTCCCGCTCGACGCGCAAAGTGCTGGGACGGGAGGCTGCGCCGCCGCTGCCAGAACCACCAGAGGAGGAGGAGGAGGAACCACCGCCAGAGCCGCCCATCGCGAAGGATGCCGTGCCGTCGTTAAAGATGCTGCTGGCCAGCATGGTCGCCACATTCAGGGCGTTGGCGTTGCTGAGGTAGAAAGTCTTGCTTTGCCGGGGAACGTCCAGCTTGTGGATGGCGCCTTCCGCCAGTTCGATTTCTCGTGCCGTACCGACAATAATCACGCTGTTGGTGCGGGAATCGGCCCGTGCCTTCTCTACGGCCTGGCCACCGGCAGATGTGCCCGCCGAGGCGCCGTTTGGCGCAAAAATGGAGCTGTTCAGCACACCGGTAATCCGGGTGGCATTGCCGTAGTAAATCTTGATGACCTTTGAAAGCTGGCGGGAAATTCCCTTGTCCTGTGCCGCCTGGCTGCTGATGGCCAGATAGATGTTACCGCTTTGCGGGATGATGTGGATATCGGTGAGCGTCGCGACGGACTGCAGAGCCTGGTTGATGGACACATTGGACAGCTCCAGGGTGACGTTCCCATTGACGGATTCATCCATGACCAGGTTGAAACCGGCTTGTGTCGCCAAGTCCCGTAGCACGGTGCGGACATTCTCGCCGGAAACATCCAGGGACACCTTTTTATTGCCCCCTTTTACATTGATGTTTTCGTTCAGGCTGGCATCCTTGTCCAGCATGGCAATCGTTTGCGCCAAAGCCGGACGCGCGGAAAGGCAACAATCAAGGGCGGTGGCCCCTGTCAGCACCAGGATCAGGAGTGCAGCCTGCATCTTCCTCAGCAGCATCTTTGTCATCCTTTCATGGCCTTTGTTCGTCATGCCTTTTTCCGCCGTTGCCTCTTTTGTCGCGCTCATTCTGTGTCTATCGAATTGCCCTTACCGACCGGGCTCTTGCAGTTGCACATTCTCGGGACTGCGACCCGCCGCACCCTCGCTGGCAACCCTGGCAATATTCCCCAGCCCCGTTCCTCCGGTGCCCCCCGAGACGGGCTGTCCACTGGGGGAGGTCGCAGGGGCTGTTGACCCAGACGTGACAGAACTGGAACCGGTCAGTTCCTGGTATGCCGACAGGCTAAGCTGGCGAGCTTGTCCCTTGACGCCCAACCGGAGGGAGTTCTTCGAAATGCTCTTCAGAACGACGCGCTCCCCATCCACCGTAAAGGAATCGCCCGCTCTCTTGATGAGCGTCCGCGAGGTTCCTGCCGTGGGATCGAGTACCTTGATGATGGCCACCTTGTCGCGGGAGTTGATATCTCCGATAAAACCGGTAAATTTCAAAGAGTCCAGCACGTCCCTGGCCTGGCTTGGGTCCGCGATCGGCTCCCCTATGGCGGATGCGGGCTGTACCAACGGCTCAAACGGATCCGGGCGCCCCGTCACATCGCTTCCCAAGTCTTTCAGGCCTGCCAAGCTGAAATTTTCATCACCCTTGGGCTCTCCGGATAAGCCGGTTTGAGGGGCCGCCTGCGCAAGCAGTTTTCGATCCGCTGTCTGGGTAAGCAGGCTCTGAGCCGTTATTCGGGACTGGTTCATCGCTGCCTGATCCTGCTGGACATGCTTGATATTCTCAAGGACCCGGCGGGTATCGGTATGCATGTTCTCGGAATCCTGGACGCTCAGCAGTGCGATAGGCTCTGCTTGCTGCGCGGGGTGATCGTCGATGCTCACATACAACCAGAAACCCAATGCGGCATAGATGGCGGAGGCCGCCACGCTGAAAGCGCAAGCCACCCCAATCAGGGCGCGTTTCCGATTGCCGATGCGGCTCATCCAGGCGGGTTTGACCTGATCCGCGCAGTCGTTGAAAATGCCATTTGCGAGCAATTCGGATGCTCCCGGCGGCAGCATCATGGCGGAAAGATCGTCTTCACTCCCTTTGGGGCAAAGGGCCACCGGACTTGCCGCCTCCAAATCCGCCTTCAAATCCGGAGGGGGGGCTCCAATTGTTTTGGTCAGGTATCTGGATAAGTCCCGCTTTAGCATCTGGAGCAACCTCAACAACACTCTCTTGCCGTCACTTCCCTGGCCCATCTATCCTTCGTTCAATGTCCCCGATGAGACCGGCATAAATCGGCATCTTTGTTTCCCAGCATACAATTGCCGGGAGGCTGACCGATTCCTCCAAAAGGACGACTTCCACGACCTGTCTTATCCCGCTGCCGCATGGCGCTTGAGCTGACTAGCCCTGTCTCAAGATTTCACGGTGTTTTGCCGGAAATTGGGTTGGTTCATGCCCCACTCAGCAGCGATTGTACGATTTGCGGAATCAATACGCAGCTGTCTTCGCCGCCAAAGTTTTCAGGATCCGGCAATTTTGCCCGGATCCTAAACCCTGCCTTGAAAAATTGTAGGATCGTGTCCCGACGACCCAGCCTAACCCAGCCTATGTCCCCCCTGACCACCATCACCCCGTTAGTGATAGTGTTTCAGCCTTGTGATTGCATAAAAACAAACATTAGGATTTTTGTGCTAGCGATTGTTCGACAAGAGGGCAGAATTCATAATATTTCTTAACAATATGGGCGCTATCAACACCCAATTGCCTGATGCTGCCTGTGGTTTCAGGATTCAGCTTCGAATCGGATGTCACCTATTAGTAATCGCATGAACGCTCGTTAAAAAAGAGTTGAAGAGAGGGAAAAATGGGCACGGAAATCGGGTTGATTTTGCTTGTGGCCGGAGGCGACACCCAAATCCAGCCGGGCATCCAGGTACCGGGTCACGCGGCCCCGGAAACCGATGCCATATCCGAGCAATGTGCCTGTGTTCCCGGCGGGAGTTCCCTCGTCAATGCTGCCGCAGGCAAACACTTGGCCGTAATCCGCAAAAACCAGACCTTGCCAGTCGTTCCGAATTTTTTTCGGCAAAAAAGACATCGGATACCGCAGTTCGGCGCTGAGCAAGTAACCCGAATCCGCAATCAAAAGCCCCTCCGAATAGCCCCGCACGGAGTTGGCCCCCCCGATTTGCATCTTCTCGGCAAACGGCAGCCGGTTGGGGGTCAGTTGGGTTTCGCCGCGAAAAAAGCCAATCAAGCCGTAGGGCAGGGCTTGTACCCGTGTCACGCTGGCATTGAACTTCGTGTAGGCGTCGTTGCCACCCAAGGCCACTATCCCGCCGGTCATGCCGGCTCCCAGCATCCATCGTCCGGTTCGGTCCTGCTCCAGCGCCTGTACCTGTCCGCTTACCGTGCGCAGAATCGGAAAATGCTCGACCGTGTTCAGCGGGTTCACTTTTTTCAGCTCGTATTCCACGTCCTTCAGCGACTCCCCATCCAGGTAGGTCATGGAATCGATAAAATTCAGCGAAAGATTGCCGGCCACATTCCAGCGCCGGTTCAGCAAGGAGCGGTAGATCGGGAAATCGGTAAAGAGCGAGACACGGTGGGACTTTCCGGTGATGCTGCGATAATCGGACACACCATCCATTAGTACCGGGTTGGGCGTTTCTCCGGCCCGCACATGGGTAAAACTGTAGTTGCCGCCGACTCCCCAGCCATTGGTGGTCAGCGGATAGCGATACTGACCGAAGGCGGCCACGGTCTGGGTTGAAATCGAGGCGTTGAGCAGGGCGCTGTCTCCAACCCCGGAAACATTCTCATCGGTCAGCGTATAAGAGGTCCGCCAAAGCCCGATACCGTTCCGTCCCCCGTTGTCCGTCCCCACCATCAAATGAATGGGGCGATGATCCATGATATCCAGGACTAGGTCGCTGGAGCCGGGGCGTTCACCGGTTTTGAGCGTGGCATGGGCTTTGTTCAGCAGGTAATCCTCGCTCAGGCTCAGCATGTCCTTTTGCAAGGTCTGAAGGCGGAAGATGTCCCCCGGCTTCTGGTGGATTCTTTCCGCAATATAGGCATCCGGGACGTACCGGTTGCCCTCAATCTTGATATCCCCAACTTTGCCTTCCGCCACCTGGATGATGACGATCCCGTTCTCGATTTCCTGGGGCGGCAGGACGGCCCGCGAGGTAATGTAGCCGTTTTCTTTGTACAGCTTGGTGATATTGGCCGCAATCAGCAGTAGTTCCTTGTAGCCGATCTCTCGATCAATCCAGGGCGTGAATTTCTCCTCCAGAACCTTAGCCGGAAAGACCGTCACCCCGCTGATCTGGATTTCTCGAAGGACAAAATGGGGGCTCTGCTCCTCGGTTTCGTCGGTATCTTCCCCGGAAACCCCTTGCGCATCGACTTCAGGCTGAGACTTGCTTTCTGTTGGCTTTAGCGGCTGGGCCTGTTCCGGTGGGGTTGGTAGGCCGCGCGGCTGTAAAACGCTTGGTTCTAGCCGGTTGTCCGCTCCCACTCCGGTGATGCTCTGGGCCATGACGGGCGTTTCTGCCGGAAAGAAAAGCAGCGCACAAAGACCGGCCCAGAATAGGGGCCGGAACGGCTGGCGCCCGTTGCGGCTGACTGGAATTTTCATGCGAATCCCGATGCGCCCTCGCTTTCTCTCACTGGCATTCTAGTCCTGTTTGAGGGCGTTCCGGGCGTCCATGCCGCTAAAAATACGGTATCCGGAGGAGATCTGCCAAAACAGAACCGCTCCCTCTGGTGGGAGGGAGCGGCTGATTCTGTAACAACAGGCTTCTTCTAGGCCTGGACGCTCAGTCTCAGCCCGGAGCCGTCGCCCTGCTGGCCGACAAAGCCGCCGATGCTGCCGCTGGTCATCTCCTGGGAGAGACTCTGTTGCAGGTTGCCGATCTGGGCGGTCTTGGCCCCCATCGACAACTGGAAGCCCTGGATTTGGTCCGAACGCTGACCGGACGCGCTCCGGGACTGCTCCGAAAGCATCGCCTGGAGCTTAGCCAGTTCGCGGCCCTCGGTATCAATGCGCGTTTGCAGTTGCTTGATCCGCTCCTGCTTGGCCTGATCCGAGGCGTTATTCCTCACACCATTGTTGCTGTTCCGGTCCTGGCGATCCTGGGTCAGGGCGTTGTCGTCGACAGAGCCGGTCCGTGAGGAATTCAGGTTGAAAGGATTGGCTTTCTGCGAGCGTTGTCCGCTCACGCCGCCAATCGACTGCTGAAAAGATTGCAGACGGGATGTTTGCATGGCTGAACACCTACCTGAAACACTTTAGTAACTTCGCTACCAATGGGAAAAAACGGGTTTACAAGGAAAGGGAAGATTTCTCTCTCTAAGTATATAAAAACATATACTGGTGAAGAATTGCCTCTACCGGGAGTCCCCCTTGAAAAATTCGTTATTGCTCGCTGCGCGCGCAAGTAATCCGCGTTTTTAAGGCCAAGGCTCAGCGGGGCTGAAACCTCTTGGGATTAGCTATCCCGCAAACAGCGCAGCCAGGCTGGCTTGGTAATCCGGGCGGGCGATGCCGCGTTCGGTGATGATGGCGGTGATGTACTCGGCGGGGGTGACATCGAAGGCGGGATTGTAGAAGCGGGTACCCTGCGGACAGATGCGCTCGCCGTTGATGGTTGCGATTTCTTCGGCGTCCCGCTCTTCAATCGGAATTGACGCGCCGGTTTCCAGCGACCGATCAATCGTGGACAGCGGCGCCGCCACGTAAAACGGGATGCCATGCTCACGCGCCAGCACGGCCAGATTGTAGGTGCCGATTTTGTTAGCTGTATCCCCGTTGGCCGTAATGCGATCCGCCCCGACAATTACCACATCGATTTTACCGGCCCGCATCAGGCTGCCGGACATGTTATCCGCCACCAGTGTGACAGGGATGCCGTCTTCCAGAAGCTCCCAAGTGGTCAGGCGCGCGCCCTGAAAGCGGGGCCGGGTTTCATCGGCAAACACTTGAATCTGCGGATCTTTGGCAAACGCGGTGCGGACCACACCCAGCGCCGTGCCATATCCGCCTGTGGCCAGCGCCCCGGCGTTACAATGGGTCAGAATCCTGCCATGCTCCGGAATCAGGGCCGCGCCGTATTCGCCCATCTGCTGGCAGGAGGCAATGTCCTCCCGGTGAATTTCAAGCGCCCGGCTGGTCAGCTTATCCAGCAGCTCGGCCGCATTGGCGACCGGTGCATCCAGTATTTTCGTGATCTCACCCAGCGCCCATGACAGGTTCACGGCGGTCGGCCGGGTTTCGTTCAGCATGGCGACATCCTGGCGGATGGTCTCAAGCATGACAGCCTGCGTCATATCCGAAGCGAAGGCATCCCGCGCGCTAAGCACGGCGCCATAAGCCCCGGCAATGCCGATGGCCGGCGCGCCACGCACCTTCATGGTGACGATGGCATCCGCCATCTCCTGCGCGGAGCGAATCAGGAGATATTGCACCTGGTGAGGGAGGGCGTTTTGGTCCAGCAACTGCACACCCTCAGTAGTAAGCTCCAGAGCTTTCACTCTGGAGCTTAACAGGGTTGCCGGTTTGAGTCCGGATTCAGCCATTATTCCCTATTTTCCTTTCGGTTTCAGGAAATCCGGCAGATCCAGCAATTTTCGGGCCGCTTCGGAAACGGAGCCGCTGGGGCGCGGCTGGCTTTTCCACAGCGGGGATTCTTCCAGCTTGGGCGGCATTTGGCCCGTGGGCAGGGCACCCGGCTGGGGTTGTTTGCCCGCACCCTGAGTCAACGAGGGCACGCTGCTGCCCGGCGCTTTTGTACCCGCCGTGGCCTCGAAGGGGCTGCGGATGGCGTCGCCGAACTGTTCGCCGCGCAATTGCTGCGCTTTCAGTTCGAAGCCGGTGGCAATCACCGTAATCTGGATTTCTCCCTGGATCCGCTCGTCGATGACGGAACCGAAGATGATATTGGCATCTTTGTCCACGGATTGGTAGATAATCTCCGCCGCTTCGTTGACTTCGTGCAACGTCATGTCGGGGCCGCCGGTCACGTTGAAGATCACGCCGCTCGCGCCCTCGATGGAGGTTTCCAGCAAGGGGGAGTTGACGGCCATGCGGGCAGCTTCCAGCGCGCGGCCTTCGCCGGCACCTTTGCCGATACCCATGATGGCGGAACCGGAGAGGCTCATGATGGCCTTCACGTCGGCAAAGTCGACGTTGATGAGGCCAGGGACCGTGATAATGTCGGAGATCCCTTGAACACCACGGAGGAGCACTTCATCGGCAATGCGGAAGGCTTCCTGCATGGAGGTCCGACGCTCGACCACTTCCAACAGCTTGTCGTTGGGAATGACAATCAGCGTATCGACGTTTTCTTTCAGGCTTTCCAAACCTTGAGCGGCCTGCTGCATGCGGCGACGGCCCTCGAAGGTGAAAGGCCTGGTCACGACGCCGACGGTCAGTGCGCCGATTTCGCGGGCGATACCGGCTACAACGGCTGCGGCGCCCGTTCCGGTGCCACCGCCCATACCGGCGGTAATAAAGACCATATCCGCGCCATCCAGGGCGGCAATGATGTCATCCCGGCTTTCCTCGGCGGCTTTCATCCCGATTGCGGGGTTTCCGCCGGCGCCAAGGCCACGGGTAATCTTCTGGCCCAGTTGGAAACGTTTGTCGGTTCCGGCCATGTCCAGCACCTGAGCGTCGGTGTTCATCACGATGAACTCGACACCGCTCATGCCGCTGTTAATCATGCGGTTGACCGCGTTGCTGCCGCCTCCGCCGACACCCACTACCTTGATGCTTGCTTTCATCCGGGGCGGCGAGGATCCACCTCCGGTAGAGAAGAGGGTGTTCTCCTGGTAGCCATGTTCGTTGAAGTCCATAAAAGCCTGTCCCCTAAGTTGTTCAATACAAAACCTAACTCTGTTTCACTGAGATGGCTGCCTAAAAAAGGTCTCTCAGAACAGTTGATGACTTGACGCCGGTTCAGCTGGGGGGCCTTACCCTGCAAGTTGCTCAACTTATTATTTCTGAAGCCTTGAGATTTGAAAAGGAACTTTGAGAAATGTAATCAAGATTCCTCAACAAAAAAGCATGAGCGCCGTTCACGGGGGATCATACCAGCATCTCTGCCTATAATGTACCGGTTTGCGCTTCACAAGTAAAGTAAAGGCTTGACGATTTGCTGGCAGGCGGGAGAAGATCCCGGTCCCTTATACCGGCCTGGCTCTAGAGCAGACGAAATGCTCATCAGGACATATCAGCCTGCCCTTGCGGCACGCATCTTCCGAAACCCTCTTTGCAAAAACGCTTCCGTCGGAAGTATTTCCGGAAAACCATGGTGAAATCATGCTTCGATAAAAAATGATATACATTCGGCAACAAAAGTCGCTCCAGCAAGTCGATGAGTTTTTGAAACTCCCCTCCTTCTAAAGCGTTTTCAAAGTTAAGCTATAAGGTACGGAAGTGTGTTTGAGCTCATCAAGCGAATTAAAGGTTTGTCCATGTCTAAAATCTCTCTTGCCGAAATCGTGGCCAAGGTGGAACGTTTGCCCGAACTTCCGCAGGTGGCGATGCGTGTCAGCCAGATGCTGGAAGACCCCAACGCCAATGCGGAAAAACTGGCCGATGTCATTCGGCTTGATGCCAGCTTTACCAGCCAGGTACTACGGCTCTGCAATTCCGCCGCTTTTGGTCTTTCCCGCAAAATTACCACCGTGAAAGAAGCCGTCGCCATCCTGGGCTTCAAATCGCTGAAAAGCATGGTTTATACCATTATCGCCAAGGTGGCCCTGGATCGTCCGGTCCCCGGCTACTCGCTGCAGGACGGGGAGCTCTGGCACAACGCGCTGACCTGCGCTGTTTATTCCAAACACATTGCCCAAAAAGAGCGTCTGCCGGATGCTGAATTGGCTTTTACCTGCGGGCTGCTGCGCGATATCGGCAAGATCGTGCTGGGCGAGTACGTGGGGGCCAACTACGCGGAAATTGAGCAGCTCACCGTCCGGGAACGCATTGATTTTGTGGAAGCTGAAGAGCGGGTTATCGGCTTCAACCACTCGCTGGTGGGCACCCGTGTGGCCGAGAAATGGAACCTGCCTCCCATCCTGACCAACGTCATCCGGCATCACCACAAGCCCATCAAGCTGCCGCCAAATATTGCGCCGGTGGAAGCCAAGCTGATTACCATCGTGCACCTGGCCGATGTTTTCACCAGCATGATCGGCCAGGGTGCCGGCAGCGATGGCCTGATGTACAGCCTGGATATGGAAGCCCTTTCAAAATCGGGCATCAATGTAATGGATAACTACCTGGAACGAACGCTCGGCGAACTGGTGGACCTGAATCCGGTCATCAAGAGCCTGGCAGATTCCCTGACCGCCAAAGAGGAAAACTGATTCTTCACATGGCAATGCAGCAAACAGAACATGTGGATCTCGGCGAGATCCAGGTCACTGACAGAAAGGCGACCGTATTTATAATCCCGAACATCGGGACCAGCATCGCCGTGACGATCTATGACCAGCAGAACAAGATTGGCGGGCTTGCCCATATTGTTCTGCCGGAAAGCTCTCTGTCCAACACGCCGTTCGGGGAGCAAATTCCCGGAAAATATGCCGATGTGGCCATTCCCAGGCTGTTGGAGCAGTTTTCAGAGATGGGCGGACAGAAGCGAAACAGCGTGGTTCGCATGGTGGGAGGCGCGCAGCTGTTTAATTTCGGCGGAGGCGCCGGTAATTTGTTGAATATTGGCGCCCGCAACGCCACAGCGGTCCGGGCCGCCATGTCCAAACAGGGGTTGGTGATCGAGAAAGCTGACACTGGCGGCAACAAAGGCAAATCACTCCGCTTCATCCTGGCCACCGGCCAAGTCTACGTCCAGCCCATCGGCGGCAGCGAGTACCTGATGTAACCCATCACCAGCGCCCAGGGAGTTTCGGATGCCGGTAATGAAATCCGGATTGATCTCGGGGTGGATGATTCTCCTCATCCGTTCCAGATATAATGGGAGTGGATCTGCCACCGTGGGGTAGAGGTACCGGAATCAGCTTTGAGCACCAGACAAGGCCATTAGCGCTATGGGTTCTGATTTGAAACGTGAGTATAGTGTCATTTGGAGAAGTTCGCCTGCCGGGCTACTGTCTCTGATTGTCCTGGCGGGAACGCTGACTCTCTTCAGCCAGCCGGTCCGGGCGGAATCCGGAACGGGCATCGTCATCTCCCGGAACGGGGAAAAGGTCAACGTAACCTACGACCCTTCGGCCTTGCCCTACTTCGATATTTACCGGAAAGGCGACGCCAAAACCGTCATTCGTGCCTCCAATCATGCGGATGGCGAAGCCTTCAAGCTGCTGGTCGACCCGCGCTTAAAGAAGGACAGCACGGTCCAGGAGACCGAAACGCCCCGCGGCAAGGTGATCACCATCAATTCCGAGCAGGTGTACATGATTTCCCAGGAGGACCTGGGCGAAGTCACCCTGGAGAAGGACAAGCCCGCTCCGTCATCCGGCAAAAAAGGGGTAGATCCTTCCAAAAAGGCGATGCAGTCCGCCCCAAAAGCCGATGGAAAGTCTTCTGTCCCCACCAAGTCCGTCCCCAGCGAGATGCCGCCCAGCCTGAATCTGACTCAAAAGCAGGTGGCGGTAAAAACCTCCGCTGACAAGCAAAAGGGTTCTGCGCAAGAATCTAAACTGTCTAACCTGTCTAAATTGGAGAATGTCTATAAGCCTTTGCCGGTCAAGACTGATTTGCAGGTCTTACCCGCGACTTCGGCAGCCATTCGGCAATTAAAACCGACGAACCCACCCAGGCCGCCGGAACCCGGAAAGGCATTAAAGGCTATAAAATCAGTATCACCCAGGCCGGAAGGGGAAGCGCCGCTGTCGATGTCCGGCAAACCGAAATCCCTGACATCCTCATCCGGCGCTGCCGAAAAGTCCAAGCCTGAAGCCCTCTCGGATAGCACTTTCGCAGGTTCGAAAACAGATCCGGAATCACTACCGCTGGATTTGAGCGGTCGCGAACACCAGGCGGCCATGCAGACCTCCACGGGCATGATGCTTCGTGTTACCATCAGTCTCGTTGTTGTGTTGTTGTTGCTGATTGGCTTTATGAAGCGAATCTTGCCCAGGATGATGGAACGCTATCCCGGATTTTTCGAAAATTTGAAACGCCAAAACCGGTTTGGGGATATTCCGCCGGATGATGATCAGGAATCCATCCTGGGGCTTCCCCGGATGGCGCGGCCAAAGGCGCGGAAAACCTCCCCACGCCCCGAAGTGTTCCACCCGGAACCTGTGCAACCATCCGCCAAGAAGCATTACCTGGAGCGGATCGGTGTGGGTGACGAGCGCTTCAATGTGATTACCTCGACCTCGCTGGGCAAGGGCAAGGAGCTGCACCTGGTTGAAATCCGGGGACGCCAGTTGGTGGTTGCCACCACCCCCTACACCGTCAGCCTGATTAAAGACCTGAGCGATCAAGAGCCGGATTCCGGTCCCGCCGGTATCGAGCCGGCGGTTTCCGGCTTGCTGACCTCGAACGCCTCAGACAGTGCCCCTCCCATGGGTGAGGACATCGAAACGGACGACTATTACAACCCCCGGCTGGACAAAATGCGGAGTTACCAGTCTGCGTATCAACCGGAAGAGCCGTCCCCGGCTTATTTGGAAAGAAATCACGCCGCTCATCGGGAAACAAGCGCCAAGCCTTATGCGTCTATGCCTTCAGATCTTCCAGATCTTCGTTCAGTGCCTCGCGTTCACGAGGAACCACCCCCGGCGGAACCGGAAGCGTCCGATCCGCTGGATCAGATCTACCTGAAATACCTGGACCCTGAGGAAGCGGTTTCCGAGTTGCAACGCGTCCGCCACCAAAAGCGCGAGATCAACCGGACCATCGAGAACTTCCTGGAACCCGGCCCTTATATCTCCACCTACAACTCCCACGATGTCGTCCTGCTGGAAGACTACGACGACAACTACGAAGGCTGAGCATTGTTATTTCTTGTTTAGCTGTTCTTTGGATATAACTCTCGATATTAAAATCCACAGGAGACTGTCAAAATGAACATGGCCCCTGCCGGGACGGGAACATTGGTGGATCAAAACCTATCCAAGGCCAAAGTCACCTATGACCTCAGGCCGCCCGCTCACGCTATGAATCATGAGCAACAAGAGCCGGATGCCCATACACAACCTTTAACCGATATGGTCGATCGTTACGTGCGGGAAACGCCCGTCTTTCAAGAGATGAGTATTCCAGGCCAGCATCAGGTCGTACATTTTGCGAGGCCTGTATCTTTCTATCACAATCCAAACTGGGAAAAGGGTATTGTGGCCACAGTAACCACAAAACAAAGCTTCCTCTTCCCCCCAAAACTATTGGAAAAACAAGAGCAAGCAGCCTTTCAGCCCATCCAGCACTATTTGGAGGCGATTCATCAGGCTGGCCGGCAAGCAATGAGGCAACAAGAAAGGAACGGAAGCTTCCAGGTTTTCGCATAAATATTACAGATACATCCAATCGTATCCGGCGTCTGTTTCCATAGACTGCGGGATGTTGTTCAGGTTAGGATTGAGTGATGGCCAAGAGCAAAACAACCTATCTGTGCCGGGAGTGTGGCTATAACGCGCCCTCTTATCTGGGGCGTTGCCCGGAGTGCCAGAGCTGGAACTCCTTTGAGGAGCAGGTCAGCATCAATATCAAGCCCAAGACAGACACCATGCGGACCCGCAGTATTCTGGCGCTTCCGGAAAGCGGCGCCAGTCCGATTAAACTGTCCGAAGTCACCATGGAGCGCGCCCAACGCTATCCCTCCGGTTTTCCGGAGCTGGACCGGGTGCTGGGCGGAGGCATTTTGCCGGGGGCTTACATTCTCATCGGCGGCGATCCGGGTATCGGCAAGTCGACTTTAATGTTGCAAGCCGCGTCCCGCATTGGTGGCCAAAGCAAAGACGTGCTGTATGTGGCCGGCGAGGAGTCGCCGTACCAGATCAAGATGCGGGCCGAGCGCCTGGGGCTGGATACCGAAGCCATTTCCGTGCTGGCCCAGACTAACATTCAGCAGGTCATGGACACCATCCGAAACACGATGCCCACTCTGGTCATCGTGGACAGTATTCAATCTATGTACTGCGGGGATGTCAGCGGCACGCCGGGCAGCGTGGGCCAGATTAAAGAATGCGCGGCCATCCTGATGGAAGCCGCTAAGACTCTGAATATCACCGTCTTCCTGATTGGGCACGTGACCAAAGAAGGCAATGTTTCCGGCCCCAAGCTGCTGGAGCACACCGTAGACGCCGTGCTGTACTTTGAAGGCGACAAATACCAGAACCTCAGAATCCTGCGGACCGTGAAAAACCGCTTCGGCAGCACTCAGGAAATCGGGGTGTTCGAGATGGCCGAGGGTGGCCTGAGGGAAGTCAGCAACCCCAGCGAGCTGTTTTTGTCCGAGAGCCGGACCTCCGGGCAGCCGGGAAGCGTCATTGCCGCGACCATTGAGGGGAGTCGCCCGATTTTGGTGGAAATTCAGGCGTTGGTGGGGCAGTCGGCCTACTCCACCCCGCGCCGCATCGGCAACGGGATTGACGCCAACCGCCTGCACCAGATTGTGGCCGTGCTGGAACGCCGGCTGGGGCTGGATTTCTCCAAGCAGGACGTGTACGTGAATGTGGTGGGCGGCTTGCGCATCGATGAACCCGCCGCTGACCTTGCCATCGCCGTGGCCATTATCAGCAGCCACCGGAACCTGCCCGTCATCCCCGGCACGGTGGTGACCGGGGAGATTGGCTTGACCGGCGAAATTCGCACCGTCCGCCAATGCCAGAACCGGTTGCAAGAGGCCGCCCGCATCGGCTTTGAGCGCATGCTGATTCCCAACGTGGACATTCCACCCTCCGCGCTCCCCGACCGCAACACCTTCCAGACGATCAAAGTTTCCACCATTGCTGATACAATTCGATCATGCTTTGCACCGGGAAAATCCGGCTCAGCCTTACCATCTTCTCAGATTAGCTCAGAAGATTGGGAGATGCAGGTCCACAGTCTGTGACAAGCCTCGTGTTTCTATAATTTTTGATTTCAAGGGAAAATTTGGGGACCGACTCTAAATAGAACTTGATGCTTTTCAGTTGGCAACTTTTCCCATTCACACACTTTTCATAATCAACAAGATTAAACGGTAATACATCTAAGGAATGAGAAAAAATGATTACTAACCAGTTCGCACCCACTTTTAGCGGCACCTCTAAACACACCAAAAGAAACATAAACTTCGGCCAGATGAATTTCTCGGCTTTTGGGGTGGATGGAGATCATGAAAAAACTCTGAAGCAGCAAATCATTGTTGAAGATGGTAATGGCAAGCGTTTGGATGTAACAGAAGCACATAAAGCAACGTATCCAGGGGAAGACGGACAAGTCTACTTATGGGGATTCAGCGACGGCGAGAAAACGAGATGGATAAAAACACTACAGTCTGATGGAACCATTCCTGAACTAAATTTGGTATCATAGCTCTCTGTAATATCCCTGATATAAAATTTACTCAATTAGAGTGAACCGAGGTATTGAGCTGTGCCTTCCCACGCCCCCATCACTGCAGAAATGACCATCCCGGAAATCGTGGAGCAATACCCGCAGACCCGCGAAATTTTCGTCCGCTACGGCCTCAACCCGGCAGGATACAAGGCTTTGCAGCACGAAAACCTGTTTGCCACCAGCCGGGTTCACCAGATCGATTTGCAAAAAATCCTGAATGAGCTGAATAAGACCGTTTCGGCGTAAGGAGGGGTCCGGTACGGGAACGGCCCGGCATTCGATATGCACGAAACCCTGCATTCTCCACTCGTTTACATCCTGCTCCTCAACTACCGGGGGACGGATGACACGCTGGCCTGCCTGGATTCGCTTCGGGCGTTGGATTATCCCGACCGGCGGATCGTGGTGATCGACAACGCTTCACCGGATAATGCCGTGGAGCGCCTGCAAGCCCGGTTATCACAATTCCCAGGGGAGTTTCATTTCATTCAATCCTCCCAAAATCTGGGCTTTAGCGGCGGAAACAACTTGGGTATCCGTTACGCACTGGAAGAAGCCGGTGTCGAGGCGGACGCCTATATCTGGCTGTTGAACAACGACACCACCATCGCCCCGGACGCCCTGACCCACCTGGTACAAGAATCCCAAAAAACCGGCGGCCTGGTCGGCTCCCTGCTGCTGTACCCGGATGGCGGCTATCAGCAGGTAGGCACCCACATCCGGTGGTGGACCGGCGGCACCAAAGGCTATCGGGACAGTGAAATTGATGACGGCATGCCGGTGGAAACCCTCACCGGGGCCAGCTTGCTGATTCCGTTCAAGTCTCTCCGGGCTGTGGGGCTGCTGGAGGAGCAATTTTTTCTGTACTTTGAAGATGGCGAGTACTCACTGCGATGCGCTCGACAGGGCTTTCCGCTGACTATCGCCCTGAAATCCAAGGTTTTCCATAAGGAAGGGGCGACCACTGGGCGCAAGAGCCTGAATACCCAATACTATTACCATCGCAACCGGATGATTCTGCTGCAGCAGTATGCCAACCCGCTGCAATGGCTTTCCATCCAAGCGTATACGGCTTTCCGCATGCTGCGGACTGGTGTAAAATCGCTGTTGGATCCCGAGCCGGAGCGCAAACTTTCAGCCAAAGTGCAATGGATTGCGCTGCGGGACTATTACCGGGGCGTCCGAGGTCCCTGCCCCCACAACCTGGAAAGTCTGCGATGAGCGCCTCCAGTCCAAAAACGATGAAAGGGAAACGATGAAAGCCCTGATCCTGGCAGGCGGCAAGGGCACGCGCCTGCGCCCGCTGACCTACGCCATGGCCAAGCAACTGGTGCCGGTGGCCAACAAGCCCATCCTGCATTACGCGCTGGATAGCCTATACCACGCCGGGCTTCGGGATTTCGGTATTATCATCAGCCCGGAGACGGGGGAATCCATCAAGCAATCCGTTGCTCAATGGCAGTTGCCGGATGCAAAAGCAACGTTTATCCTGCAAGATGAGCCTTCCGGACTGGCACACGCGGTAAAAATTGCCAAACCCTACCTGGGCGATAGCGATTTCATCATGTACCTGGGCGACAATCTCATCAACGCGGACCTGGGCAGCCACATTGCCGAGTTCAAAAAAGCCCGTTTCGAAGCGTCCATCCTGCTGAAGCAGGTCGAGAATCCGTCTTCCTTCGGGGTGGCTGAGCTGGACGCCAATGGCAAAGTCTTGCGTCTGGTGGAAAAACCGAAAGAGCCCAAATCAGATCTGGCGCTGGTGGGAGTTTACCTGTTTACCACCCGGATTTTCGATGCGATTGCCAAGATCCAGCCCAGCTGGCGTGGCGAGTTGGAGATTACGGATGCCATTCAGCAACTGATTGAAGACGGTGCGGCGGTGCATTCCCGTGTGCATGAAGGTTGGTGGCTGGACACCGGAAAGAAAGACGACTTGCTTTCCGCCAACAAAGTGGTATTAGGCGACTTTACCCGCTATGAAATTGAAGGCAACGTGGATGAGGCCTCACGTCTCATCGGTAACGTGCATGTGGACGAGGGTGCCATTGTGCGCAATGCCAAAATCACCGGCCCGGTCATAATTGGCCAGCGCTGCGTGATTGAGAATGCTTTCATCGGGCCGTATGTCAGCATCGGGGATGATTGCGTCATCCGGGATTGCCACATCGAGAACAGTGTGATTCTGGAAGAGTGCCAGATTGAGGCCGTGCGCGGGAAGATCGAGGACAGCCTGTTCGGCAAAGGCTGCCGGGTGGCCAAAAGCGAACGCAACCCCGAACACGGCCAGGAAAGCCACAAATTCCTGCTGGCGGATCATTCCGAGATCCAAGTGGTTTAAGCAACCTGCCAGCCTACACAACGAACCAGCGTACTCCCGTTGGGCTGGGTTTTACGACTTCGCAGCTTCTGCCTTGCGCTCGTTCTCGGTGATGACATGGACAAAGTGGAAGTACATTTGCAGCAGATCGCGCTGATGGACGAACCAGTTGAATCGGGGGGCGGTTTGCATCCGGCGCCAGCTCAATTCCAGCGAGGGCCGATAGAGATCCTTCAGCTCGTTCTGGCATAAGTCATCCAGCGTGGCGGATTTGTAGCGGTTGTACTTTTCCAGCAGGCGTGTCTGGGACTTCTGCAAGTGGGCAGGAACGTTGGGATACTGCAACCGTGCCAGAACATCGGCATCCAGTTTTTCCAGTTCCTCGCGTGTTTGCGGCTTTTTTCGCTTTTGAAGCGGCGGCTTTTGGGACAAAAAGACCTGGAGTGTGTCGTCCAGATGCTCCGGCGGAACCACCATGTTCACCATACCCAGCATGAGCGCTTCCTGCGCGTCCAAGGTTGCGGGACCACTGGCGCCTTTGCCCATTAGGCCACCTTCCAGAATGAAGAACTTGGCCATCGTCGGGCCAATCCGCTGGGGAATCCGCTCTGTTCCGCCCCAATCCGGAAAGAAGCCGTACTTATGCTCGGGCATGACAAAGCGGGCGCCATTCCCCGCCAGGATATAATCGCAGGCCAGCAGGGTTTCCGTTCCGCCGCCCACCGCCAACCCGTTCACTTTGGCAATCGTTACCTTGCTGCAGTTGGCCAAACGCTGGTGCAGGACCAGTCCTTGTCGGGCCAGTGTGTCCACCTTCGCAGACTGGATCACGTCAAAAATCAACTGCTGGGCACTTGCGGGCAGAAGCGGATCATAGCGTTTAATCGCGGCTTTCAGCGCGGGTGCCTCTTTCATCATCGTCAAATCGGCGCCGGTGGCGAAGGTTTTCTCCAGGTCGCTTTCCAGTACGATGGTGGTGACGGTGCGGTCTCTTTCTGCTTGCTGGATAGCCCGATCCAGCGCCGTCATCAGCGTCATGTCGTAGGAATTTCCCTTTTCCGCCTTGGCCATGGTGATATATTGGACAGGCCCTTCCCGGCGGGTCTTGATGGGGGAAGGGATGTTATCGGTGCGGCTGAAGCGAAGCTGCGGGATTGCCCGGCTGGTTGCCCCGTTGACACGGGCACTATTACAGGCGATTGCCGAGGCAGTCGAGAAATTTCGGTTGGAAGCGGTGGTTTTCATATCAAAAATGCCAAGTCCCCTCACTGATTTCAATTATCTTTCAAAAAACGGGCCGAAAAGTCAACGGATCAGCTTGGGCTCGCCGTTTTATGGGGTGAAGAAAATGAAAACTGCCCGAAGAATGCCTTCTCCGGGCAGTTGAATCCGATTTATTTCCGATTCCGGGTTGTCAGTTGTCACTGGTTTCAAGTTGCCAGACGACTTCAATCTGCGTACCGGCCTTGCCGCCGTACTGTTCAAAGGTGACGGAAAGCATTTGTTGCAGGTACCGGCACATCAGAGCCACATGATGCTCTTCCAGGATGGTTATCATTAAACACTCCTTGGGCAATTCCCGCGGCTCTCTCGCAATACGATGCACCACACTCAAAAATGCGAGAAAAACACAGGAGTTTTTTCACTCGTTCATTGAAGGGAAAAGCGCTTGCCAATAATTACGCCACACTCACTGGTTAAATACCGCGAGAGCCGTTTCTTCAAACGCGATCCCGGCGAATGTTTAACAAATTGTGACAAACGCGTAGTGGAGACAGAAAGAGGGCAGGGCTTATGCCCTGCCCTGTCCAGGTTGCCGGATGAGGCGGGAAGTGACTGATGACATGTTGACTGGGAGAAAAATGTTCCGTGTTAGGCCGTCAAACTCATAAACGGGAGACCCGATACGGTTGCCGGGGAGGAAGTCTCGCGATTCAACCGTATGCAATATATGTATGCCACGCTTTTGGCCGTTTTAAAGCCTGAAAAACCACAAGTTTTTCGGATTCCCGGACAAATTTTCCCTGGGTTCAAGGATGGAACGACCGGAACAGGACGAGCAGCATCCCGATGAGGCCGATGGCCGCCAGTGTGAAGTACAATGTCAGGGCCTCGCGGGTGCCGGCGGGTCCGCGCAACTGCTCCTGGGTGACACGGGGCTCGCCCCGCATGGTGGGAAACCGCCGCATAGAGATGCCGGATAGTCCATAGCGCAGCAGTAGCGCAATTTCAGTCAGGGGCAGCAAGTAGAACAATAGCGGTGCATTAAACGATGACGGGCGATAAAGCAGGGTGGTCCACACCAGCTGGCCCGCCAGAATCACTGCGTACCAGATGCGGGAATGCGCCGGACTGAGAAAGAACAGGACCAGCAAGCACATGAGTGTGACTGTCGCGATGAAGAAAAAAAGCAAAATGGGAGTGGTGATCATGAGAAGGCGTCCCGGTGCTTAATGAGACCCGCTGACCCGTGGAAAAGGGAAATTCCGGGAACCTGGGGTTCCCGGAAGATGACCGTAGATAATGTTATTGCCGGGTTTGCGTTTTTTCGGGAGAATCGTTGCGCTCGGCTCCGGTCCCGGACGGGGACCCATCGGAGGCCTCCTGTTTGTTCGATTGAAATTTCTTGAAAAATCTTGCGACGTTGGGCCCGCCGCTCTTGGTGCTACTGCTGGCGCTGGGCTGTCCCGCAGGGTCCATTGGGGTAGCGACAGGTGTAGCGCTTCCGTCGGCAGGTTGGGCCATTCCGGGTATAGGCTGGCCCATTCCGGGCATAGGCTGGCTATCGGCAGGTGCAGTGACCGGCGATGCCATCGGGTTGGCCTGCGACGCGGCATCCGGCAGATCCGCCGCATTACCGGCCGCGCTGCCCATTAAGGCGATGACGAATGCAATTGCAAAATACTTTTTCATGGAACCCTCCGTTAATCATTCTGCTAATGTGTGTCTGGAAATTTTCCTCTGAAAGTTGAGAGCCATTGTAGGACGCCAAGGTCTCCGGTCTATCCATCAATGGTCTTAACACTCCTGGCGAACGGCAGAATTGATCCGGGTGTCGAGAGGCGAACTCTGCCGTTAAAATACTGTCGGGGCACGGGCTTTTTGGAATGTCGGACTCAGATTGCCAGGCTGCCGATGTGCTTGGGAACATAGCAAAATAGTTCCCTGGAAAAAACAAAATTACCTGCCTGGCCAACAAGCTCGCTCTCGGAATAGCAGGTAGAGGGAAAACTTCTTACCCGGAGGCTCTTCCATGGTTACCAGGGTGGATATTCCGGATTATCAACATTCGGAGAATGGAGAAGGGTTGTAAGTATCGCTATGATAATGGATGTAACGAGTTTGTTTTAGGCTTAAACCGAAACCACAACGCTTTTACCCACATTTTCCCTTTGCCAGGGACCCTGGCAAAGGGTTTTCTCTTGGAGAGACAGCGGCGTGCCGTTGGCCATAGCCGAATGGGTTGTCTTTACAGGCCACCTGCCAAGGACTTGCTAACCGGCAGCGAATGCTCTGTCTCTGTTAGCCGTTTGGCTAATAGCTGTTCAGTTAATTTGTCCAGGCGAAAGATATTTTAAGTTTAAAATAGCAATACCCGCTGCCTGGGTTTCCAGGAGGTCAACATCATCCTGCTCTCCCGATGCGACCTGAAAGTTCTTCCCGCGGGTATTGCAGTGTAAGGATTGTCCCCAGTTGCGGAAACCACGCATTAGACGCAGTTGTGAGCACTCCCTAATGAAGCACAAGGAGGAGATGGAGATCCCGCCGGGCCTGAACGGCATGTTGCAGACGCGGGCTCATCACGGCGCTGGTTCCTGGTGAGAGCGGAGCTTCTTGCTGGTTGGCAATCAGCGTGCCTTCTCCTTGCAGGCAAACCAGCGTGATTTGTTTCGGCGACCAGTGGGCGGCCAACTCCTCGCCGGCTTTCATGGTCAGGTGCTTCAGTTCGACATCCGGGGTTCGTAACAGATTGCGGGCGAAAATAGGGCGATCCGTCGGGGTGAAATCCGGCTGAAAAACATCCAAGGTCAGCGACGGCCTGCTGATGTCCGAGGTGGGCGTCTGTTCCGCTTGGGCCCGGATTTGTTTCATTCCGGCGATAACCGCCTGTTTCTCGGCTTCGGAAAGGGAACGCTCGCAGGTGGGGAAAATGCCGCTATCTTCCCGGCCAATATGATCCAGCATCTCGCTGATGAACCGGTTGCCGATTTCGCGGGTCTGGAGCACATGCTCCGCTGATCCCGCACATTGCGGCGGCAGGGTCATCAAGGCATTCCGAAGCGCGATGAGTTCCTCGTGTTCCGCCTCCATCAGGACCATCGGATGATAGGGCGACACTGCCGGAAACAGGGCTTGTTCTTCACATGCAAAATGGGTGTTCATCTCCGGGATGATTCGCGCCATGGCCTGCCGCAATGCATCCAGGCTTTCCGGTGAATCCGGTTTTAAATGATCCAGTGCGCCATTCAGCTCCCCCAGCAGCGTTTCCATTTGCCGATGCTCCCGGATCAGACTTTCGCAAACCTCGGTTTTATAGTCGGTTTTGCGAGTGGTTTCCAAATCTCTCATGGGCTTGGCGCTCCCTTCTGTAAAACTGTCGATATTGGGGACGGCTTCGGCAAATTAATATTCCCTTAATGATTCAGCCGGAACAATCGCTGTGCTCATCGTCCATTAACTCAGGAATAAGCAATGAGCGCAAAAATTTGAATACGATTAGCAAACAACCCAGATAGGCTAAAAGTCTGAATTGCCCCTAACAAAAGGATCACGGAACCCATGACGACCATGACCGGGGAATTAACCGGGAGCCCGCAGGCTGACCCGGTGGAAAAATCGCTTGCGCCGGACACCCTCCTGGATGAGCCGGAGCGCAAAAAAGCGGATATGGAAGCGATTCTGGCCGATGATATTTATAAAATGTTTCTTCGGGATTTGGGCCGGGAAAACTTGCTGACCCGCGAAGAAGAGATTGAAGCGGGCAAAGCGGTCCTGCGCGGTGGCGATGATGCCAAAAAAGGCATCGAGACCTTGGTTCGCGGCAATATTCGCCTGGTCATCAGCAACGCCAAGAAATACCTGCACAGCGAGGTGCCGTTTCTGGATCTGATTCAAGAAGGCTGCATCGGCTTGATTCGGGCGGCGCAGAAGTACGATTACCGCAGGGGCTACAAATTCAGCACCTATGCCACCTGGTGGATCCGTCAGGCGATCTCCCGCGCGGTGGATAACACCAGCCGCACCATCCGGCTGCCCTCCCACATGATGGATAGAATCCGGCAACTGAAAGCCGCACAACGCAAGCTGGCGCTGGAACAAGGCCAATCGCCCGACGCGGACGAACTGGCTAAAATCCTGAAGATCAGCCGAGTCCAGCTCGACGGGGTACTGCGTGCCATCCGGACCGAAGCCGTCAGCTTTGACGTCGCGGTGGGCGAGGGCGAATCCGCCACGCTGAAGGAACTCCTCCCGGATATCGCCTCAGTCGCGCCGGAGGAAGAAACCGTCACGCGCTCGCTCAGTCGTGATATCGATGACGCTCTGTCCATTCTGACATCGCGGGAGCGATTTATTCTCACCAAGCGCTTCGGGCTGGATAGTACCCACAGAAAATCGCTCACGCTGGAAGATATCGGGCGGCAACTGGGTTGCACCCGCGAGCGGGTCCGCCAACTGGAAACGCGGGCGTTGGAAAAACTTCGCGCCAACGAGCGAGGCGCCCACCTCAAGGCTTATCTCGAATAACTGTTCCCCCTGTCTCTCCTGATACTCCATACTACCTGATTACCTGCTGACGCATCCGAACCGATTGCCACCGGACCGGATGCTTTCTTTTTTATGGAGCTGGCAGCTTCAGGTGTTCCGGCTGCTTGTGGAAAAGCTCGATCCTGCCGACGCGGAGTGATTTCAGGTGAAAGCAAAGCAATCCTCTCCCCACTCTGTCCAATAGCCCAATAGCGGATTTGCCGAAAAGATCGATAACCTACAATAAAGATGCAAATTCCCAACCACCTAACCGGAAGGGACGGTCCATCATGGCAATCATCGGCACAGGAAAAATTACGGAAAAAACCGCGCGAAAAACCGGAAGAATGCTCGGTGCCCTGATGCTGGTTCTGGGACTTTCAATGGCTCCCCTGGCCCCCGCTGCCGACTGGACCGGGCAGCCGAAGAGCCCTCTGGCGGCGCAACCCCTGACCATTCAAGGATGCGCCGATGTCCAGTCAGTCTCTCTGCCCAGTGATCTGGACAAGGTCATGGACAGTGTGGTCATTGTGCAGAACGGCAGCAACATCGGGAGCGGGGTGCTGGTCTCTGAGGAAGGGTATATTCTCACCGCCGCGCACGTGGTATCCGGGGCCCAATCGGTCGCCGTTTACCTCAGTACCGGCGAGACCGTACCGGGGCAAGTGATGCGGATTGATCCGGATCAGGACGTCGCCCTAGTGAAAATAGCGGGCGGTCAATACCACTGCCTGCCCCTGCAACGCAAGGAGCCTGTCATCGGCAGCGAAGTCTATGGCATTGGGGTGCAACTCGCGAACAACCTGGCCTTTATGGTGGCGAGGGCCAAGGTTAAAGGGTATCTCGGGGCGGGCGGCGGACCGGTCTACATTCAGACCGACGCGAACCTGGTACCCGGCAACAGCGGCGGCCCGCTGCTGAATGCCAACGGCGAGGTGGTCGGGATTGTCAGTTGGAAACTGACGCGGCGCGATGCCAACGTGCTCTCTTTCGGCTCACCGGTCGACAATGCCGAGCAGGCCATGCGCATCTTTCTGCGCTAAAGGCCAATTCGCTCAAGATGTCTGCCGAGTAACGACCTTCCGAGAAAGGCTCCTGAATTGGGCGGATTCTCGGAGGGCTGGCCAATGGGGTAAACTGGGAAGGATTTGATCACAAGGACGAGATGATGGCAAGCAAGCCGACTGCGAAGCCGCCGGATCAGGCGGTGCTGAAGGGGCTCTCCCGTGAGGAGGTCCGCGAGCGGCTGGCGCGGGATGGTTATAACGAGCTTCGAAAATCCAAGCCCCGGACGGGGCTGCAAATTGCGTTTAACGTACTGAAAGAGCCGATGTTCCTGCTGCTGATTGGCGCGGGTACAATTTACCTGCTGCTGGGGGATTTTCGCGAAGCCATGATGCTGATGGCTTTTGTCTTTGTGATTATCGGCATTACTTTTTTCCAGGAGCGCAAGACCGAGCGTGCGCTCGATGCCCTGCGCGAACTTTCCAGCCCGAAGGCCTGGGTTTTTCGGGAAGGGAAACGGCTGCAAATCTGGGCGCGCGAGTTGGTTGTGGGCGATCTCATGATTTTGAAAGAGGGCGATCGCATTCCGGCAGACGGCAAACTGCTGTCCGGGATGAGCCTGTCCGTGGATGAAGCCCTGCTGACCGGGGAATCCGTGCCGGTTCGAAAGCGGCCATGGCTGCCTGAAGATGCCAACCCTGAAGACGCTAAACAAGATCCCGGCGGTGACGACCAGCCCTTTGTGTATGCGGGCACGCTGGCCGTGCAGGGGGAAGGCGTGTCGGAAGTCATCGCGACCGGCCCCCGCAGCGAGCTGGGCCGTATTGGCGAGAGCTTGGAGAATGTGAAGCCCGAGCCCACCGTGTTGCAGCGGCACATGAATACGCTGATTCAGCGGGTGCTGATTTTCGGAGGCCTCACTTGCCTGCTGATGGTGGGACTATACGGCTGGATGCACGGCGATTGGCTCCATGCGTTGCTGGCCGGGATTGCCCTGGCCATGGCTATGATGCCCGAAGAGTTTCCGGTGGTGTTCACCGTTTTTCTGGCCTTGGGGGCCTGGCATATTTCCAAGCGGAACGTGCTCACCCGCGACAACCAGTCCATTGAAACCCTGGGCGCCATCACCGTTCTGTGTGTGGACAAGACCGGGACACTGACTACCAACGGCATGTCCCTGGATATTCTCTGGACCGGGGAAGGGGTTTGCAATCTCCACGAAAACCGGCAGGGGCCGCTGTCGGCGTCTTATCACTATCTGCTGGAAGCCGCCAGGCTGGCCAGCCAACATGAGCCGTTCGACCCCATGGAGCGGGCCATCCGGGAGACCTCACAGGCGTTGCTCTCCAATGGGGAAGTGATGGGTCCGGACTGGCATTTGGCTCACGAGTACCCTCTGAGCCCTGAAATGCTTGCCATGTCTCGGGTGTGGGAAATTCCGGGCCGGAATGAAAAGCTGGTGGCCGCCAAAGGCGCCCCAGAAGCCATCATGGACCTTTGCCATTTACCCCCGGATGACAGGGAGCTTCTGACGCGGGAGGTAAACGAGATGGCCGATGCCGGCCTGCGGGTGATCGGTGTGGCCCGCTCCCTTATTCTCCACACCGAAGGGCTGCCCGGCATTCAGCATGATTTCGACTACGAACTGCTGGGTTTTCTGGGCTTTCTCAATCCGGTGCGGGAAACCGTGCCCGCAGCCATGGCGACTTGCCGCCAGGCTGGTATCCGGGTGATCATGATGACGGGCGATTCTCCCGCAACGGCCCGAGCGGTGGCCAGACAGGTCGGTATTTCCCCGGCTGAAACCGTCTTGACCGGACGGGAAGTGTCGGTAATGTCCGATGAGGAGCTGAGCCGCCGGGTGGAAGAGACGGGTGTTTTCTGCCGGGTGTTGCCGGAACACAAGCTGCGCCTGATGACTCTGTTGAAGGCCAATGGCCACGTGGCAGCCATGACTGGAGATGGGGTGAATGACGCGCCTGCGTTGAAAAAATCCAGCATTGGAATTGCCATGGGCGAGCGCGGTACGGATGTAGCCCGCGAAGCCTCGGATTTGGTGCTGCTGAATGACGATTTTACGTCCATTGTGGAGGCAATCCGCCTGGGGCGGCGGACCTTCGATAACCTGCGCAAATCGATGGCCTATATCCTGGCGATTCACATCCCAATTGCGGGCCTTTCCCTCCTACCCATCCTGATGCAGTTCCCGCTGATCCTGCTTCCGGTGCACATCGTCTTTCAGGAACTGCTGATTGACCCGGCCTGCTCGCTGGTTTTCGAGGCCGAACCGGAGGAAGGCGACATCATGCGGCGACAACCCCGCGATCCCTCCGAACCCATTCTGAACCGGCGGACGGTGCTGGTCAGTCTCAGCCAGGGCCTGATTTTGTGCCTGATTTGTCTGGGGGTACTTTTGGGGGCGGATC
>DATNPJ010000035.1:0-66864 GCA_036703295.1 Coleofasciculaceae cyanobacterium
ATGATCCAGCCGGGGCTGGTTGTAATCGCCGATAATGACGCAGGCGGCCCCCAGCATGTAACTGGACACGGCCGCGCACAAACCCACCGGCCCCGCCCCGGCGATGTACACCGTGGAGCCCGCACCAACGGCAGCCGTCACCGCGCTATGAAAGCCGGTGGGAAAAATATCGCTCAGCATGGCCAGATCCAGCAGCTTTTCCATGGCCATTTCCCGATCGGGAAAGCGCAACAGGTTGAAATCGGCATAGGGAACAAACACGTATTCGGCCTGTCCTCCCTGCCAGGGTCCCATCTCCGCGTAGCCATACGCGCCGCCGGGTTTCAGGTCGTTCGTGGTCAGACAGATCTGGGTGTTCTGCTCCTTGCAGTTACGGCAGCGTCCGCAGGCCACGTTGAATGGAACGGAAACGATATCACCCACATCCAGAAATTCGACATCGGAGCCTTTTTCAATCACCAGCCCGGTAATCTCATGGCCGACCGGGGTGTTGTGCAGCAGGTCCGTTCGCCCGCGATACATATGCAGATCGCTGCCACAAATATTGGTAGCCAACACCTGCAGAATAACCCCATGTGAGACGGGTTTTCCCTTGACCACCATTTGAGGATACCCGATGTCCTCTACGGCCACCATGCTGGGGCCTTTATACACCACCGCTCTGTTTGCAGGCATGCCCACCCTCCCTCTCGATTTTTGAGTCGAATTCCGTGACGCTTCAGGGTAACAATCGAACATGGGGATGGCTAGCCCCTGATCGGGTAATCTTCAGCCTCGCTCCGAAGTGGGTGGAATCGGTGACTTTTATTGAACTTTGCTGTTATTGAGCTTGCCATGCGGGTCTGAATGGATTCGGGGTAAAGTTGGAATTTGAGGGCGGCCAGGTCGAAAACGGTTGCCTTCCCACAAGGTTTTCTGCGGTAGGCATGGAAAACTGCGCGTTCCGGTTATAGCCGGATTGCGGCATCTGAAAAGCAGGATTGCTCATCCTGCTCGCAGTCGAGAAACCGCTTCCCGGCTTCGGATACCGGACAGGCGGAACATGCTCGCCCTGGGCATTTGCGAACTGGGGCTCGGGAAAACGCGGGGGCAGCGTGTTAACCGCAAAAGGCGCGCTGGCCCGGTGGTAGATTCCAAATCCACGCTCCGAATTCCGACTGCCCGCCGCCAGGGCAGACATACTGCGAACCGGAAACGTGGCCGGGCTGGCGCTGCTTGAACCGGATGCCGCCGGACCATTGCGGTAACCGATGCCGGAACGAAAACCCGAGAGGCTGTACAAAAACGGAAGCGCCGGTTCTACCCACTTTAAACCGGCCAACACGCCCATTGTCGCAAAATCATCCACGTGCAAAGCCACATCCATCAGCTCGGGATGCCGCTCCGAGTTCAGATCCCTGAACAAGCTCCCCCAGCCTTCTCGCGCAACTTTATCGCGAATCCGGCGAAGCGTGTGACCGGGTCCTTCGTCAAACAGCGGGTTGAAAAAATTCTTTCCGAGGAAATTGGCGATGCTGCTGCCAAACACGATTCCCACCAGGCCGATACCCAGGGTCATCGCGCCCATCCGGGCGGCCCGGCTGCCGATGTAGCGAGTCTGTTTGAGGCCCAGGAGCGCAATCGTCGCACCGACGTTGCACAGGGCGATATTGGCCATGTACTGGAAAAGCCCTTCCTTGGCCTGGTTTTTCAGCTCATGCCGCCAATCATCGCGGTTGATGAGGTTGCCCAGCACCCCACCCGCAATACCACCGAGCACCGGATACAGTCCCATCAGGGAAAGCTGTTTGACCTCATGCAGAATCTTCTTGAAAGACAGCTCATGCGCTTCGTTTTCCGGATCCGGAATCAGCTTCAGGAAATGCGCTTTTCCATGGGGGCTTGCGGCATGCAGCTCCTTGCGCAGGGTGTGGACCTCAAGAGGGTTCAGGACTTTGCCGTTTTCAGCCTTCTGAAGCAAGCTGGACAGAGACTTGGAAAGCTGAATCCCTTCTTCCTTCAATTTGCCGAACACGAACCGGGCATCCTGCCGGATGGTCGTCAGGTTGGGTTTTCCGAAACGCCTGAAGGACTGCCAGGCGGCCAGCAAGGTAAACAGCATCACGGAGCCCGTCTTGACCAGGCGCTTTGCTTTTTCACCCTCAGGCGCCTTGTACACGTCGTTCGCCGTGTAAGCCAGGCCACCCAACGGAAGCAGGACCGGGACCGACTGCCCCAGGCGATGAACCAGTGTGGGCTGATCCAGGAATTTTAAGAAGCTGTATATGGGCTTGAGTCCCATCAGGAAAGTGTCTCCACCGTGGGAAGCGTCAGGTGCGGAAGGCTGTATGACACATGGAAGGGTTCAGGGTCGCCTTGGGTCCAAATTGAATAAAGGTCAGGCAATGAATGATCCACTCCGAATCCACGAATCGGTACAAATCTGAAACTTATGAGAATAGTTCTCATTTATCTCTGAGAACTATTCTTAATCTTCAAAGTCGAGAGTCAAGCTTTTTTTGAGAATACTTCTCAGTTATATGCAAGCTCACTGCCTGCCGAAGCCCATTGCAAAAATTCCCGCTTTAAAGCGACTATCCTCAAATATCCACTCATCAAGGCAGTCGGAATCGATGCGGTTCGGCGGGATAGCGTTCCAGGGTCATGGCGCTACCCGGCTGTGGCCCCACGCCAGCCACCGGATTGGCTATCGAAGCATCGCTTCTGGTAAACAGGGCCGACATCGAATCCCGGTAGAGCAAGTGCCAGCCCGGCTGGGCCATCAGCTTGCTTAATAACCGCTCCTCCGCAACCGGGACCAGGATATGGGTGGACTGGTATTTCTCGGCCAATTCCAGCGGGTAGGGCGGCCTGTAGAAGGCCCGCGTATCCTCGTATACCGATTCCGGGAAAATCGTCTCGTAGCGTCCGTCTATTGATATCCGGCTGTCCGGGTACAGCGCCCAGTAGAGAAACTCTCCCCAGGCAAAGGGCGCCCACAGGTTGGCCTGGATATGACGAGTCCGCATAAAATCCACCACGCCCACGGGATAGGCAAAACGGCTTAAAGCGGTGCCTTGCCGGATGCTCTCCGCGCCCGGCACCCGTACCTGAAAAGACTGTTCTTGCGACTTCAGATACATGCCCGTCGGGATCATGGCCAGGAGGGCCAGCAGCACCGGTGCCCCATAAGTATAAACGGGGTGTAGGAACCCTCGCTGGCTGGCAGAAGCCGGTTCCTCACGGTGTGGAATCAGTTCAAAACCGAGAGACAGCGCGGTAATCAGGAACAGGGGCGACAGCTTGTAGTGCAGCCAGCCGTTCAGGCCGGTCAGCCCCAGCAAAATCAGCACAGTCGGAAACCGGCGCGGAGACTTCAGCCAATCTCGCAGCCCCCAGCCCAACCACAATAGCAGCAGGGCAGTATACAAAACACCATACAACGGCAGATCCAGTGTGAACACGTTGCCCCACTCGCTGATGGTCTCCCGAGGCAATGACCATGCGGCGATCATGGTCGCGATAAATGACAGTCCGTAAGGGTTCATAAGCATCGTACCCAAGCAAAGCAGCAGTATGATTCCGAGTGTCCTGGGTTCGGACTCCCCAGCAACATGCTCCCGCTGCCAGACTTGCCATAAGGCGGCCAGAAAATAAACGCCAACTGCCATCAGCCCCATGGCAAACCCGCCGTGCAGGTTGACCCAGACGATCATCAACAGCGGCAAAAGCCAAATTAGCCGAGATAGCCGGGATAGCCGCCCTTGACGATGATTTTTCAGCAGAAACAAAAACAGGGCATAGCCCAAAAAGGTAAAAAGCTGGCAGCGAATCGTCGTGGAGCAGATGGGCAGAATCAAATACGCAGCAACCAGCAACTGGCCAATAAATAGGCCTCGCCACCAGCCTGTTAGCGACTGTTGATGAGGGCTCCTGAAAAAGACCCGCCGACATGAGAGCAATAACAGCAGCGAAACCAGCCAAAACTTAAGCCAGAATAGCCCCGCGCTACCGAAATGCTTGAAAACCTGGTAAAAAACCACCCCGGAGCCCCACTCATGGTAGATCCAAGGCAAGCCGTAGGCGGTGTAGGAGAAAACGTCGTGGTAGGGGAAGCGTCCGGGATTTTGATCCAGCAGGGCCCCGAACGACATCACGCCCCACAGATCCCAATCCGCGCGATTGTTGACCAGCAGGCCCAGGAACATCCAGGCCAGCACCGCCGTAAAATACAGCCAGAAAACCTTGTCGTCGCTTTTAATCACACCGGGCACCCCACCAGACACTCTCCCATTCTATCCGCACCCGGCCTTGCGGGGATCGGCCTTTCAGTGCAATTGATTCCGTCTAACGGAGCATTTTCACAGCGGTCAGGGTAATCGTGGCCGACTCCCCCGTCTCATGGTTCGGCACTACGTAAAGCAGGTAAATACCGGGCATGCGGTATCGATATAGGCTGCCATCCTTCTTGTTGGCAAGGTGGGTGATTTTCCCTTGAAATTCGGTGGGGCTTTCCTTGATGAGCTCAATCGCCTCGTCGACCCAACGTTTGAAACGCAGGTTCAGTTTGTTGTATTGAAACCGAAAATTGGTGGTTTTCTGGATCTCGTGCATGTATTACCGCTTTATCGCCCCGTATTGAATTCATTATAAGCGAGCACTGCACCGGGAGCCATCCTGACGGCAGCAAAAGCAGGGACACTCACTTTGAGAAAAGGCCAAAAAAACCTGATGTCGGTACTCAGACCTCCTGACGGAAGCAAAGCCGGCTTTCCCTTTTAAGAAACTACTTTTTATAAATTGAAAGAATCGGCACGTCGGTTTTCCGGCGCAGTATTTCTTCAATTTCATCCGCTTCCAAAGGTGAGACCGTCCGCAATTGCCGGGCGGGGACTTCTTCCGCTTCCGCGTGGTCTTTGGGATGGTTGCCGCGGGAGGCTATGTTCCAGGCCAGTGGGTAAGGCCGCTTGGGCGTGTTCAACTGCACTTCATCCGGATGGAGTGCATTGATAATTTCAGCCAATGCCTCGACTTCCCGGCGATTGGTGGGCATGAACATGCATTGCAGCGCCACTTTTCCTGAATAGTTCGCCCGCAGGTTCTTGATTCCGGAAATGATTCCGGCCAGTGTAACACCCGCCACCGGGCGATTCATTTGTTTCAAGCCTTCCTCGGTGGCCGCATCCAGCTTGCAGGTAACGATATCGGCTTCCTGCAAATCCTGAACCACCGCCGGATCGTCCAGCAGGGTCGCGTTGGTCAGCACCATGACCGGCTTGTGGGTGTATTCCTTGATTAAATGAATGGCTTCCCCCAGGTTCTGGGCAAGCGTCGGTTCTCCGCTGCCGCTGAGGGTGATGATATCCGCTTCTTCCCAGCGGCTGCGACGCAGGTCATGTTCCAGTTGGGCGGTAGGGACATAGATTTTGCGCTCGGCGGTCTTCAGCTGAATATCTCCCAACTGGCAATAGATGCAATTGAAAGAGCAGGTTGAGGTTTCCAGCAGGAGATCAATGCCCAGCGATGAACCGACCCGCCAGGAGTGGACCGGCCCATAGACGGAGGATCTGACCTCTTTGACCTCGGCGATATCGGATTGAATAGTCATGGCACCTCGAACCGTTTGAGGGGATACATAGAAGCGATAGACGGCTTTATCGTATCACAGTGCCCGCCCAACCCACCACTTGCGGGAGCATTCGGACAACGACCCGGCGGGTGACAACAAGACGCAGGGTGCCGTTTTTATTCTGGAAACGCTTCGTTATTCATGGGCTATCGTCTTTCGGAGATTGTTCATTGCAGGGCCAGGAAGTTTTTAACCCCATCGGCATCATGAATTCCGCCGCAGCCTACCCGCTTTCGGCTGCCATTCCTGCTGCACCCATGCCGGGCGGCCCTGGCTTGAGCTGGCCACAGCCAGAATCATTCACCAATCCCATGACTGGCGGTTCCCAGGATACGTTCCGGCGGGTGACCGAAGGCTCCATCCAACCCATTCCCACCGATCCCTCCTATGTCGTTCCGGTGGAAGTGGCCGACAGCGGAGCCATCATCCAGAAAACCCTGGCCGGGCCCGAGGTGGTGGGGCAACTGGAGCCCCAGGGCAACTTCTCACTGGTCACCGGGCAATCCGGAAATATATTCCGGGATAATACCCTGAGCGTGCAATATCAACATAACGACAATCCCTTTGTCTCCGCCCTCCGGGCTACGGAACAGCAACGTGCGACCCTGGGCTCCGAAGTTCCGTCGATTCGGGCCCAGATCACCCGACTCGGCCTTGACGGGCGGGGCATCAAGATTGGCATCCTAGACGCCTACGAGAACATCGCCGGAGATCAAGGGAATCCTGAGGCCGAGACCGCTGACAACCCATCGGGATGGCGGCTTCATGATCATTCCTACGCCGTGGGTTCGGTTATCAATGACCCTGACTGGGGCGTGGCGCCAGGCGCTCAGGTCATCGATACCGGCTTCCGTATGGCTGAAGACCCCGTAACCGACCGGGACAACCCGCAACTCTACATGGAAAACAAGCTGAAAAGCTATAGTCGGATTTACGACGACACGACCCGGCAGATTTACGGCATCATGGGACAGGCAGATCCCTCGTTGCGGGTGCTGAGCCTGACCTGGGGCAGCAGCCGGGTGAAGATGTACGTGGATGCGCTGACGGAGCTGAACGAAAAAGACGAACAGGGTAACTATAAGCGCCCGATCATTCGCGATATGGTTCTGGGGAACGCACGCTATGGCTCTCTGGATGACAAAATCCAGGCCGTCATCCGGTTTGTGGACAACCTGTGCAACAGCCCGGCCGTGCAGCAAGCACACGGGCGTTACATTGAAGGCACCCGGCAACTGGCCGCGCGTGGCATCACCCTCTGCGTGGCCGCCGGAAACGATCATGGAATGATGGACAGCACGGCCCAGTTTCCACCGGGCGCGGAATTCAACGATCTGGCCAAAAGCCCCTACGTAATAGCAGTGGCCGCATCCGACACCAACCAGACCCCCGGCTACCGGCAGGACGACCGAATCGCCGCCTTTTCTTCACGGGGAGACGGCCAGCTCTGGAACCCGACCATTGCCGCCCCCGGCCAGGAAGTCCGCGCCAATCGCGTATACGGCGCCATCGGTTACAACATGGTCATCAACGGCACTTCTTACGCCACGCCTTACACCGCAGGCGTAGTTGGCATGATGGTGCAAAAGAACCCCATGCTGGGCTTCGAGCAAATCAAAGCCCTCCTGCAAAGCACCGCCACCCCACTCTCCAGCACCACAGTTGCCGACTCCGGCGCCGGCGCCCTCAACCCGGAACAGACCGTTCTCTCCGCCTGAGTCTATACTACTCAAAAGTCTGGTGCTCGACGCGGTTGCGGCCGTTCAGCTTGGCTTTGTACAGCCCATCGTCGGCAATCTTGATGAAATCCTCGAAAGTTTTCAACTGCTGGGCCTGCTCTGTCTTGAAATCGGCGATGCAAACCCCAAAGCTGGCGGAGGTCCGCAGGTCAGGATCTTCCTCAAAACGCAGCAGCGGTATATTGCGATGAATGCCGGAAACGATTTCGAGAGCCTGGTGTTCATTTTTGCCCGGCATGATAATGGCAAACTCCTCCCCGCCGAACCGGCAGCAGAAGCAGTCTCCGGGTGTGCCGCGCTTGGCCACCTGAGCCACCGCTTGCAAGACTTTATCGCCCAGCAAGTGGCCATAGTTGTCGTTCAGCTTCTTGAAATGGTCGATGTCCACCATGGCCATGGCCAGCAGCGTCTTTTTGTCCTTGGCCGTGTTGAATTCCTGGGTAATCTTGTTGATGAAAAAGCGCTTGTTGTAAACCTTGGTCAGCTCGTCCGTAATCACGGAGGTTGCCAGCATGCTGGCTTCCTTGGAGAGGTTTTTGTACTCCACGTTCAATTTCATCAGATCTGCGGCGCGTTTTTCCAGGGCCTCCTGATAGCGGGCCTCCTTCCGCTTGGTGAAAGAAAACTCGATCAGAACGTTCCAGACCACGTTTTTCAGGAAGTCGTAGAAGCGATCCAGCAGCGGGTGCAGCAGCCGGTAGAAAATGACACCCGGAATCACCAGGAAATCCAGGTACCCCACCATCGCTTGCTGGGCCAGAGGAGAGTTGTAAGACGTGACTAGCGAAGACAAAGCCGGTGCTTTAGCGGCAAGCTCAGTCAGAACCGCTCCGGCTGACTGGTAAACCGAGGACGTGTAGGTCCCCGGAAACCAGCTCAAATCAGGGATGATCGGGTCCAGCAGTCCATACAGCCAGTAGACCGGCATCATCAAATAGCCGCTGATCAAATACATCCAGGCCAGAAAAGGGGCCCAATCCCGGTAAATGGAAAGCCCCGAGTTGATATCCAGCCCGCCATAGCTGGGATCAAAAGCCATAAAGAAAAAACGCACCCACAAGAGCAGGTAAATCGCGGTGAAAATAAATGTTTTTAACTTTTGATACACGGGGACCTGCTGAACGCTAAACCAACTCTCTGCTAAATCCATTCTAATATAAGTCGGCGCAATAGGCCCGGCAGATTCGCGGAATTTTTCCACCAGTCAGCCGAAGATCCGTGAAAAAATACGAAAAAAAGACTAGAGTGGCCCCGTCACACCTTCCGGCAAGACTTCTTCAAACTCCATCGTCTTCTTCATCCTGACCGGCTTGGCTTTTCCGTCATCAGCGCCCTTGCCAACCAGGAGCGTTTCAACTTCCGCATCGTCCTCGTCCGCCGAGGCTCTCGGCAGCAGCTTCTCCGACTTGCATCCGTACTCTTCGAACTTCCGAAGCTGCGGCAACATGCCCTGTCGTCCGGTCAGGGAAATCCGGGCATCCTCAAATTGGGTTCCCAATGCCTCCAGGCGGTCGCCCACCTTGAGGAAACGCTCCAGGAATGTGGCGGCCCGCTTATGAAGCTCCCGGCCAAGCGCATGGATTTCCTGCGCCTTCTGGGAGAGCTGGGCCTGCTCCCAGCCATAGGCCACAGTCTTGAGAATGGACATGAGAATCAGCGGGCTGGCCAGGATGATCCGCCGTTGGAAAGCCATCTCCATCAGGGCGGGTTTTTCTTCCAGCGCCGCCCGCAGCATAGATTCGCGAGGCACATACAGCACCACAAAGTCGATACTTTCCTTGCAGCGGGTTTCATAGGACTTGAGATTCAAGGACAGGACTTCTTTTTCAAGGGCGTTGGCGTGCTTTTTACGCTCCGCTGCCTCCTCTTCAGAGTCATCCGCGCCCAGCAGCCTTTCCAGGTTCACCAGGATCGTCTTGGCATCCACGTACAGAATCCGCTGGTTGGAAAGCCGAATGGTGATATCCGGGCGAAGAGCGCCGCCCGCTTGCCCAACAGGGCCATCCTGTGTCCTCTGGGCTTCGTAGTGAATGCCAGGCATCAGCCCGGATGCTTCCAGAAGGCGAATCAGCTCCATCTCGCCCCAGTCCCCGCGCCCTTTGCTGTTGCTGAGCGCCTCGGCCAGCTTGTTTTTTACATTAACCAGCTTTGCGGTCTCGCCCACAATCAGCTCGATGTGCGTCTTCAGAGAGGCAGTATCCTCAGTATGCTGTTTCTCAATGGCCTTGACCTTCTCGCCATTTTGCTCGATCAGCTCTTTCAAAGGTTTCAGGATGCCGGAGATCCGTTCATCCGTCATCTGCTGCTTCAACTGGGCTTCTTTGGCCGTCTTTTCCTCCAGTTCGTCCTTCAAAGCCTTGAGGGTATTCCGGCTCAAGACCTCAAACTGGCTTTGCTGCTGATCGGTCTGCTTTTTGGCTTCATCCAGCAGGGTTTCCAGCCGTGTATTGGAAAGGCTGATTTCATTCAATTCCATTCGCTGCAAGGCTTCAGTGGATTTCAATTCCTCCACCTGCTCGAGCAACAGGCGATTCTCAGCCTCAGCGCGGCCCCGTTCGCCGTCGCCCTTCAATTTAAACAGGAGCGCACCCAGCCCGAAACCGGCGGCAAGGGCGGCAATCAGCAACAGAACCTCGATTATCGGCATGGTATTCAGCGCTCTCTTCCACTTTAAAAAACGATTGTAACACCGGGGCAGACCCCAGGCGACTCCTGATTACGTCCAGCCTGTCTCTGTAACATTTCTCAAAAATTGTCCGGAAACCTTGAAACACAGGCATGCATGCCGACGTCATTCGGGATCCTGAATCCGGGGTTGCATTTCAAACTCATTTAGTGCATCCTAATGACTACGCAATCAATGTAAACCTCCGACGCGGGGTGGAGCAGCCCGGTAGCTCGTTGGGCTCATAACCCAAAGGTCGCAGGTTCAAATCCTGCCCCCGCAACCATTTATCAAAAATAAAAGCCCCAAGCATCCAGCCTGGGGCTTTTATTTTTGCGCGCACCGCACGCCAAAGACGGGGGAAACCCAGGATCCGGATTCCGTAGCCCATCGGAAGCGAAGATTGCCGGGCTCCGACCTCAACACCCCAGTGTTGGCAGGCTAGAGAAAAATGGCTCCACGATCCCATTTTGAAAAATCCTTAGTCGGAGTATAAACTTCTGTGATCAAAAACCTGGAAATTTTTAAAGAAATCCGAAAATT
This sequence comes from Coleofasciculaceae cyanobacterium, assembly GCA_036703295.1. Taxonomy (GTDB): domain Bacteria; phylum Cyanobacteriota; class Vampirovibrionia; order Vampirovibrionales; family Vampirovibrionaceae; genus DATNPJ01. The sequence goes on from DATNPJ010000035.1 coordinate 10,556, forward strand.
TGCCGAATCCAAAATCAGGAGGCTTGCGACACTAAGAGGACGCACACTGTATGGAAACTTTTCAATATGCCCCTGGTGACACTATCATTGCGGAAGGCACGCATGGCGAGCAGACATACCTTATCAAGGAGGGTCAGGTGCTCATTTGCAAGGAAACCGGCAAGGGACGCATCTCCATCGCAGTCTTATCCGAGGGAGAAGTCTTCGGCGAAATGTATCTGTTCGACGATACCGGCTTCCGGAGCGCGTCGGTCATTGCCCAAACCGCCGTCACCGTGGAGGTGCTTCCCAAGGAAGAAATGGAACGCCAGCTTCAAGCAGCCCCCCCGATTGTGATGTCCATCATGAAAACGCTCAGTAACCGACTGGCCCAGACGTCACAGGAGAATTCCCTGCTCAAATTCAAGGTGAGCGCCAGTCCTTTGAAGAAACTGGCACGACTTCTGGGACTGTAGCTCCACGCGCCACGCCACATCCCTGAATCGTCACGCTCCTTTGACGCGCAAGACAAAGACCTTGCCACAATGGGACCAACAAATGCTTCCGTATTATCGGCCGCGACGATGCCGGAAGATCTGAACGCCCACATAGCCTGCCACGGCTATGCCCGCCAACGTTGCCGGATCCAATCCAGGCGTCGCACGGGGCGGGTCGCCGGGGCCACCGCCTCCGGGACCGGGATCCGGTTGGGCATCGGCAGACAATCCCAGGACGCAGCAAATGACCAGCGCCATCAATAAAAAGCGAGCAGAAAAGATCATCATGATTCCTGTTTTTTATGGAATTTCTCTGTTGTGATTATGGCACTATTTTCCATAATTGAAACCCGTTCGCCAGGTTTCCCCAATCCTTCAAAGCAACGGTAAAATGGTTGGGATGCCCTTTTGTACCAACCGGGTTCCGACCGGGTACCAACCGGAAATTCAGACCCCAGTGGCCGACCAGAAACCTTCCATAGCCCCCCATGCAGAAACCGGACAACGACCATGGCCCATGTCCGGCCTGATCTTGCTGGCCGGGCTGGTGGTGGGGCTGGGCATCCCGCCCGTGACCAGTTGGGTCGCGGTGCTGTTTCAGCGCAGCTTCCAGGAAAACCTCATCCAGTTGCTGGCCATCGGCCTGCTGATACTCGCCCTCAGCCGTCAGCCGTGGAGGCAAGGCTTTCCGGCTCATCCCAGCATGTCAGGCTTTGCGCTGCTGTTGCTTAGCGGACTGGCATATCTTGCCGGGGCCATGCTCTCAATCAAAACCCTGTTCTGGGGCAGTTATATCGTCCTTCTGGCTAGCCTGTGCTGGACGCTTTACGGCTTCCGTTTCTTTTACAACCGGCTGGCCGGCTTTCTTTTCTCGCTCTTTCTGCTGCCGGAGTTGCCCGCTGATCTCCGAAACAGTATCAGCCTGCCCCTGCAACACCTCTCGACCCAACTAACCACCACGCTGGCCGGACTCCTGATTCCGATCACCGCGCGCGGAAACATTTTCTACATTCATAACGAAGCCTTTGAGGTAACGGTGGCTTGTAGCGGCCTGCATACCTGGATCGGCTTCCTGTTTGCCGGGTTGATGTGGATGCTGTTCGAACCGTTTTCACTGCGGGTTTTGCTGGCGGTCCTGATTGGCGCTCCACTGCTCGCGATCGGGACCAACACCATCCGGCTTTTCATCACGGCACTGGTGGCCTACTGGGATTCACCGGACATGGGGGTTGCCGTCCATACCAACCTGGAATACATTCTATTTCCCCTGGGACTGGTGCTGATGTGGCGGATTGGCCATTACGTCCGGGCGTTCAGGCCCTCAGCCGCCGAGGATGTGCACAAGGAGAGTCACTGATGACCCCCTCCCGGCATCTTTTTTTCGCTGCGCTGGTTGTGCTCCTGCTGCTGAACATCAGTGTCCGGCTGGTTCAGGAGCCCCCCGAGCAGGCCACCACTCCGGATAACCCCTTGCATGTCCCGATTCTTCTGGATCACTGGCGGGGGCAGGATCTCCCACTGAACCACAACGAGGCAACCATACTCGCCCCGGCCCGTTTCATCAGTCGGGCTTACCATCCTATCGAGGGAAGTGGCGAGTCTGGCACTGCCGATACCAACCAGGTCATCTGGTTGAATGTCATCGAGAGTCGCAGCATTGGCAAGCTCCATAATTTCTACGATTCATTGGTTGCCTCCGGCAGCCGGCCCAGCATTCTGAAATCCCAAACAATCCCGACGGCCAGGGGGCCTTTGCGGGCATCGCTCATCCGGGCCATCAATACCCAGGGAAAGCCGTACTACCTGCTTCTGTGGTACCAGTGGCCGGGCGGCAATGCGGAGAACCGCTGGCAATGGTACGCGGAAATCATCAAACTGCGCATCGAGAGAAAATTACCCGCCTGGCAATTGGTGGAAGTTGCAACCCCCATTAGCCAACCGGAATCGAATCTGTCCCAATCGCCGGATCTTGCCCGGTTATCGCAGTTTGCCAAAACGGCTTACGAAGCATACCAAGGCGGATAGGCATCCGCAGTAAAACCATTCCGGACCCGGCACGCGACTACCACGGAAACTCATTGATCTGGACGGTTTACAGATCCCAAAAACCGCCATTCGAATGATGAGGGCATGGCAAAACTGAATATATAGTGTGAATATCGTTTCATTGAACCGCTCCAAACCCTTAACAATTTTTACTTTCCATTAAAGTTTTCCGTCATTCTTCCGAGTGAGGAAGAAGAGCTGTAGACAGAAATTCCAATTCAGAGGAAGACATGGCAAGTATTCTTTATATTGCCCAATTTTTCAGCACGGAATCGGAGCCTGGCGGTCAAGGGCAAAGACATTTCAAGCATGCCAGCGCGCTGGCCGAAGACGGACATGCCGTCACCGTAATTACCAGCGGATGTACCACCATGCAACTCAGCATGCATGAAGGCGAGGCGGGGGAACATCCCGCCAACATCTGGCTTCACCCCAACCTGAGCATCATCAAGCTCCCGGTGGCGCCGCTGGACAAGCGCAGCGTCATCAGCCGTGCACAACGCTATCTCGCATTCAGCACCAAGGCGCTGTTCATGGGTCTGAAACTGCTGTTTATCGATCGGCGCAAGTTCCATTTCGTGCTGGGATCCTCGCCACCACTGCTGATTGCACTGGTCGCCTGGATGATTTCCGTACTGGCACGAGCCGACTTTTACCTGGAAGTGCGCGACCTGTGGAGCCAGACCATGGCTGCCAACGGCTTCATTAACAATCCCTTGGCCATTCGGGCAAATCGCTGGCTGGAAAGCTTTCTCTACAAGGTCAGCAAGAAAATCATTGTCGTTTCCCCCTCTTTTGAAGGCGAGATTGAAGCCCAGGTCCCCGGTTCGCAGGCGAAAACCGAATACATCCCCAACGGGGCCGATATGGAATTTTATCAATATCCCCGCCTCTGGCGTGGAAGCTTCCTGCGCAACACCGAGGAGGAACGCCAGCTGTTCCAGGTGAATTATGCGGGCGTTTTCAGCGACTACACGAAACTGGAAACCCTGTTAAAGGCGGCGGCCATGCTTCAGGAGCAGACACCGGAGATTCGCTTCAATTTGGTTGGCGGCGGGTACCAGTTTGAGAAACTGCGCGGCCTGGCCGAAGAGTTGAAACTGCGGAACGTGCGCTTCTGGGGTGCCCTGCCCAAAAACCGCGTCAGCAAGTTCATTATGGAAGGCGATCTGTCTATCATCAATTACCGCAAGCTGGGCATTTTCGGGCAGGTACTGCCCAACAAGCTGTTTGACTACCTCGCTGCGGGCCGCCCAATCCTGGCAGGCGTACCGGAAGGGGAAGTCAGCCGGGTCCTTGAAGAGAGCGGCGCCGGTCTTTGCGTAGAACCGGAAAACGTCCAGGCGATGGCCGAAAAAATCCTGTGGTTCTACCATAACCAGTCGGAAGGGCAGAAAATGGGCGTCCGGGGGCAGCATTACGTCAGCCGGAAATTCCACCGCAATCAGTTGGTTGAAAATTTCCTGGAGCTTTTCCCGCGGGTCATCCAGCTCAACCCGAACAGACACCGCGAATTGGCCTGCCCTGTGGACAACATCGTCCCTTTCCCCGCCACGGCCCAGAACCGCTAAAACATTGCCAAAAAGCCAAAAAGAAACCCCTTCCGATGCGTCCACCGGAAGGGGTTTCGTGTCACTCAGTCGAGATTACTGATGGCCGACTTCGAAACGGCGGTTGATCAACATGGCCGATTCGGACTGCGGGGCAAATTGCAGGAATTTGCGCCAAGCGTCACGTGCCTGTTGGGTCTCACCACTCAGGTCGTAGCTGGAACCCAGTTGGTAGTATGCCACCGGGTTGTCAGACTGCAACTTGAGGCTAGTTTTGAAGAAAGGAATCGCTTTCTCCGGCATGCCCATCGAGAGGTAAGAACGACCGATGAACAAGGCGGCTTTCTCGTTGTTCGGTTCCATGGTCTGGAACTTCTCGAACATCGGAATGGCCTGATCCGCTTGCCGCAGACTCAGGAAGCGAAGCCCCTGGAAGTAGCTCTGCCAGGCGGTGGTCAGCTGAGGCTGAATCCATTTCTGGAGTTCATCCACCCGGCGCAGCGCCGCGTACGCGGAAGTGTCTTCCGGGTTCAGGGCAGTGAAGGTCAGGTAGGACTCAACCGCTTCCATGGCCTGATCCTGGGTGTCCAGAATCTGGGCCTTGGTGAAGAACAGGCGGCCGTTCACCGGATCCAGGGCGATCGCCCGGTTCACGGTTTGCAGCGCTTCATCGAAACGACCTTGGGAATACAGCGCAATGGACAGGCCTTCCAGGGCACGCACATTGTTCTGATCGGCGCTAACCACGGCCTGGAAAGCGGTGATCGCTTCCGGGAAGTGACGGCCAACCAGTTGCTCTTGGCCCATGAGCAGTTGACGGGCAATCTGCGGATTCATGGCTGCCCACTGGGAACCGCCCTTGGTCGCGGACTGCTGCCAGGCCTGCTGCTGCTGACCTTTCTGCACACCGGTATACTGAGATTGCATTTGGCTCTGGCTGGTTTTAGAGGACCAGGACTGCGCGCCCTGAGCAGCCGGATGCGCGGGATGAGCGGTTTGCTCGGCCAACGCCAACATGGGGCTCACTGCCAACATAGCCGGCACCAAGGCCAACCCTAATAATTTTTTCATTCCGTACTCTCCTTATTAATACTCACTCACAACGATAACAAACAGACAATAACGATTCAGGCGATAGTCACCTGAATAATGCGGGCCGGCTTGATGGGCCGGCCCGCAAACCTTTTACTGCTGATTCACCTGAACGGTGATCGGCTGTTCCAAACGAATTTCGAGCTTGTCGCCGGAAGAGATGGCCACATCCTTGCCTTTTTGCAGGGCAGCCCCGACAGCACCGACACCGGCACCGACAGCGGTTCCGTAGATGGCGCCGCGACCGACTTCACCGCCGGACAACGGACCCATCGCGGTCCCCAACGCAGCCCCAAGGCCTGCACCCACCGCAGTCGTACCCAGCGCCCGCAGAACGCGGCCCTTGGTCGTTCCACCGTGCAACATGCCGTCTTCGGTCGCCACGGAACCCTGGATGGTGTAATGCTGGCCATCGGGCGTCACGATCTCATTGAAATCGATGTCCATCGCGGCGTTTTTGCCGGTACGGCCCGCAGATTCCAACTTGGAAACGGTTCCGACAATCCGGCTGCCCGCAGGGACAATCACGCGGCCATCAGAACTCACCAGCGGCTGATCCACTTGCAAGGTCACCTGATCGCCCACTTTGTTCAGCTCGGAACTGAGCACACCGCTCTGTAACGTGCCGGTAAACGTGGTGTTGGCTGGAACAGTGGCAATACGGCCTTGCAGTACGGTTTGTCCGCCCGGCATGGTTGTCATAGATCCCTGCCCGGTGGTGGTGCCCGGCTGCATCGCGCCTTGTCCGGGAGCTCCTGCCAGGTTGGCACGCTCGCGGAAGTTTGCAACCATCACCGCCACTTCGCCGCGAGCCGCAGATTGCAACGGATCAATGGCATTGCCAGCGCTGGGTTCGTTGGCAAAAATACCCGCCTGAATGGCGGCAGCCACACCCGGACGTGCCCAGGCAGGCACAGCGGCACCGTCGCGATACCGGCTGAGAATCTGTTCGGTGGTTGCGGTATCCGGCATCGGCAGGCGGGCGGCATTGGCCAGAATCGCCATAGCCTCGGCCCGGCTGATGCTCCGCTCCGGCATGAATATGCCGTTCGGATAACCGCTCACCAGGCCGGTGGCCCGAACGGTCTCAATGGCCGGATACGCCCAGGAAGTGGTGGGGACATCGCGGAAGGTCTGCGCACCGGTGGCTTGCGGGGCCATACCCAGCGCTTTCACCATCATGGCCGAAAACTCGGCGCGGGTGATCATACCTTGGGGACGAAAGGTATTATCCGGATAGCCGGTCAGGATACCTTGATCGGACAGCGTGGAAATCGCCTGGCCTGCCCAGTTACCTTGAGTGTCGGCAAAGAATGCGGCGGACGCAATCAGGGGAGCACCGGCCACCTGGACGCTCAAAGCAAGCGCCAGCAGGGCCATTTTCGTGGTTTTCATCGATTTATTTTCTCCTTGTTCAAACAATATGAGCGCAGGGGGGGGTGTCAGGGCGATTCGGAATCTCCACCGTCAGGCGTCGACTGAAGTCTGGCAGGCGGGGGATTCCCCCATCAGAATACGCCCCGATCTTTATTCAGGTTTCAAAAAACTGCGAAGCATCCATGCGGTTTTCTCGTGCGCATCGATCCGTGAAGTCAGCATATCCAGGGTTGCCTCGTCATCCGCCTGCTTGGCGGCGCTAATCACCTGGCGAATGATGCGGATGACGGCCTCATGACCTTCCACCAGCAGTTTCAGCATCGTATCCGAATCCGGAACGCTGGTGGTTTCCGTGATGGACGCCAGCCGGTTGAATTGCTGAAAGGTGCCGGGCGCCGGGGAGCCCAGGGCGCGGATGCGCTCCGCGGTATCATCCACCGCGATCAGCAATTGCTGGTACTGTTCCTCGAAGACCTGATGCAGGGGCTGGAACATCGGCCCGGTCACGTTCCAATGAAAATACAGCGTCTTCAGGTACAGCAGAAAGGAATCCGCCATCAGGCGCTCCAATCCTTCCACAATATGACGACGATCCTGTTCGGAAATTCCGATATTAATAGGGACGGCTTGCTGGGTTAACATGGCAATCTCCTTCCTGCTATTTATAATTTCAATATTTTCTCAATACTTTTTCGTGAGTGACGGGATAATTGGCTGCCTGTCCTAAAATATACCTAATCGTATTCAACGAACTCTCACCAGGCACAGTTCCACCAATCCAACCCGAACCCAACCGGCACTTATGATAGAACCTGTAATGCCCTCTAAAAACCTCGTAAACCAATGATACAAACCGAGTAACTTGAGCAAATGATAACTGTGCAGCTACAAGTGTAAAATCAGAACTCAGCTTGATTTCACTCAATTTAATTTCGCGGTTATCTTAACACAAATAAACCTGAGCTGCAATTTGTCACCAATCCATCATATGGCCCCCATGACGAACTGAAGCGCGATTGGTTTCCGAAGGTGATAAAAAGTTTACATTTTTCCAGTTGCAATGTTACAGAAGGCCATCCCTCCAGGCCAGAAAGTATGCCTCAAGACGCGTTGGGGGATGGTGGGGCGTTCAATTCGCCTTCGTCGCAGCCGCTACGCATGGCGTTTACCTGTCCACCAATGAGCAGTGCAAACGAAGACAGGTACAACCAGAACAACAGGATGACAATCGCCCCCATGGAGCCGTAGACCTTACTGTAATTCGCCATATTAGAAACATACAGGCTGAAAAGCCATGAAATGATTACCCACAAGCCCACAAAGGTCAGCGCACCGGGCCAGACTTCTTTCCAGGCACCGCGTTTCGGTCGGTTTGGAGTAATAATGTAGATGAACATGCTGACCGGAATCAACCCAGCCAGCGGCAGCACCCAGCGGACCACCTCCAACAGGAATACGACCAGGCCATCCGGCGAAAAACGGGCCTCAATCACGCTGATGATCATGCCGCCGAACACCAGCAAGTTTGAGCCGACCAGCAGAATCAGGCCCATACCCACCACAATGCCCAGAGCAATGGTGCGTTGCAGAATAACATTGCGATTCTCTTCCGTACAGCGATAAGCGCGGTCCAGACCCTTGATCACCACCATTGCCCCGTTGGAACTGGCCCATAGCGTGCCCAGAAAACCGATAATCGCCAGCTCCGTCGAACTGTTGCTGGTCAAATCCTCCAGCGTGTCCGCGACCAGGGCGTAGGCATCCTGCGGAACCAATCGCCGCAGATTCTCCATGATCTGGTGGAACTCATCGCCCTGCCCTGCAAACAGTCCGAACAGAGTGAACAGGAAAACGAGCAACGGTAACAGGGCCATCATCCAGTTATAGGCCATCTCGGCAGAGAGGCCGGGAAAATCATTCTGCCCGATGCGGGCCAATAACGCCTTCAAAAATCGCATGACGCCATTCTGCGACGGACCTTCCCGACAAGGCAAGAGTCATCCACCAAAACATCGGCTGCGGGTTTTGTGGAGATACGCAACGCGCGCATTTTGGGCTGTTTTGAAAAACAAGCGGAACAATACTGCCGTCCCGATCGTCCATAGGCTCATAAACAGTCGGGTTCATCTTTTCTAACCGGGTCTAATCCGGAATTCCTGAAAGAATCCTGAAACAAGGAGGAGTAAAACCATGCTTTTCAACCCAAGGACCGCTTTTTCATCGTTATTGGCGTTTTCCCTGCTGGCCATAACGCCAACCGCGTTTGCCAACCATGATGAGGGCTGGAACGTCGACCGTCTCTTCCGTCAGCCCATCGTCAAGCAGGCGGCCATCGGTGCTGCCGCGGGCGCTGCGGGCGGCATGCTGAGCGATCGCGTCAGCACCGGCAAGGGTGCTCTTACCGGCGCGGTGGTGGGTGGTGGCACCGGGCTGCTGAGCCAGTCCCGGTATTTCCAAGGCAAACCGCTGGCCCGGCGTGCGCTGCAAGGTGCCGTGGTCGGTACCGGCGTCAGCTACGCCACCGACAACGACAAGCTGAAAGGCGCGCTGATCGGTGCGGGCGCCGGCGCGGGCTATCACTACATCCGCCAATACATCGATAACCGTTAACCCCATCAGTGGTCAGAATCAGTGGCCGGAGCCTGGATGACAGGCTCCAGCGCCACTCTGACCGGGCTTTATGCCTTCTCGGGTTTTACGTCTGATCTTGATCTGATCTTGAGAGGTTGGCTGAATCGATTTGAAACGCCTCCAGCCACGCAGCCCTGGGCATGCCTGCCCGGTGGAAATTTGATTGTGCCGTTTTCCGCTATTCTACTTTGTCTCTCCTGCATTCCTCATTAAGAACTTGCCACAAACTGAATCGTCTCTCCGGATAGGGCTTTGCCCTATCTTTTTCTTTGGCGGCCAGAGCGGTTAATACCCACCCCTGCCTTGCCATTCGTTTTGTCCCAAACAAAAAACCGGAACGAGGGAGGTTCTCTTGATGCGATGGTTGATTGTCGTTTTGATGATTTACGTTTTAAATAGAATCCATGAAGCGCAGACCCGATTTCGCCCCGCCACCTGATCTGGCCTATACCGCCATCCGCCCCATGTTGGAGGCATTGACCGAATGCCGTCGCTGCCCCCGGCTGGTAGCCTGGCGGGAAGCCGTTGCCGAGGCTAAGGTCAAACGCCACGCCGACGAGCTTTATTGGGGCCGCCCCGTGCCCAGCTTCGGAGATCCGGAAGCGCGGCTGCTGATTATCGGGCTGGCTCCCGCCGCGCACGGTGCCAACCGGACCGCCCGCATGTTCACCGGAGATCGCAGCGGGGACTGGCTGTATCGTGCCTTGCACAAAGCGGGTTTTGCGAATCAGTCCACTTCCCAATGTTTGTCCGATGGTTTATTGCTGAAGGACGCTTATATTACCGCCTCGGTGCGTTGCGCCCCGCCGGACAACAAACCCCTCCCCGAGGAATTTGCCAACTGCCGACCTTATCTCACCACCGAGCTGGCCCTGATGCAAAACATTCGAGTGATTGTCGCCCTGGGCAAGATCGGCTGGGACACCATCCTGCGGGAGGCCCGCTTCGCCCTGCCCAAGGGAGTGAGCAAACCCAAGTTCGGGCATGGCTCGGTAGCGGAACTTCCGGGTGATATCACCTTGATTGGCTCTTATCATCCCAGCCAGCAAAATACATTTACCGGCAAGCTCACCGAACCCATGTTCGACGCCATTTTTGACACGGCGCGCAAACTGCTGGATGACAATTCTCCCTGGCCAAGCCCATAAAACCCATCAGACAAAGAAGCGAAAGCTGTTCGTCTTTGCCCTCTGAACACTCACCCCATTTTGAAACTACTAATAACTGGAACGCTCGAAAACATCCTGCGGCGGTCCACCCAATGTGCTGGTGGGACTTCCCAAACTGTTGCCGGAGGAGTCACCATGGTTAAACGTCCGAAAGCCGTCCAGCTGCGATTGTCGCAGGCCTTTGTGGCCGCTCAACGCTCCGAAAGTCATTAAAGAAAAAATCCCGAACATGGATCCGCCTCCATCGTGTGTCCATGCATTATAGCTGAAGTCGAGCCAGCACGCATACGCCAAAAATTGCCAGGGCTACCAATTGCGGAATCGCCATTAAACCGGCATATTGGGCGCTGGAAAGAAAAGGGGAACGAAATGCCACTTGAACCAAAAGAAATCAAATCCGCCGCCACCCGCGACTCATCCAGCACCTCCAACATTCGGAAGCTGCGAGAGGATTACAACCGGAGCCTCCCGCCGGATAAATCCCGCATCAACGACTACAACCTGGATCTTAAAAGCAACGACACTTCCCTGGAACGGGCCGCCATGCAGGTCAATCGCAAGCGCTCCGGCCCGATGGCCTAACCGGGAACCGCCTCCACGCTGCGGGTCTCGTCGGATTGAATCTGCCCGTCCAGCAGGCTGATGATGCGATCGGTCTTTCGGGCCAAATCACGCTCGTGGGTGACAATCACGAACGTTACTTGCTGCTCCCGGTGAATCTCCCTCATCAGTTCGTAAACTGAAAGACTGGTCTGGTAATCGAGCGCACCGGTGGGCTCATCGGCAAACACAATCTTGGGATTATTCACCAGCGAGCGTGCGATGGCCACCCGCTGGTTCTGCCCGCCGGAAAGTTGTCCGGGCCTGTGATCCATACGATCACCGAGTCCGATACGATTCAGCAGATCCCTGGCATGCGCGATGGTTTGAGTGTTGTAATTGCCGCCTATGCGCAGCGGAATCAGCACGTTCTCCAGCGCGGTAAACTCCGGCAGCAGCATGTGCGCCTGGAAGATAAAACCCATCTCCCGGTTGCGGAAGCTGGATTTCCGCCCCTCGTCCCATAGCGATGTTTCTTCGCCCAAGTATTTGAGTGAGCCCGATGTGGGCTTATCCAGCAGGCCTAACACGTTCATCAGGGTACTTTTACCCGACCCGCTGGGACCGATGACGCTCAGGAACTCCCCCTGGGCAATTTGCAGGTTAATCCCCCACAGCGCGTAAACGGGCTGCACATCGCCGTATATTTTGGTGAGGTCTTGGGTTTGAAGGAGCAAAGCATTCGTCTCTAAATAAAAAACGTTGAACCTGCTAGCACAAAAGCGCTTTCACTCTATTTTAGAAGAGAGATCACATCATTTGCACCTTTTTGATGAAAGACGAAAGGAGAATGCATGAATATTTCCAATGGTCCCAAGTTCGGTTTGAACGTTCACATTAGAGGTGGTTGCTGTGCGGCCGTACAGGATGCTTTACAAGCTTTAAAGGGTAATGTGAAGGTGCAGTCGGTTCAGGCGCATACTCTAGAAGATGCCTACGTTACAACCGGAAATTTGAAAGACAAGCTCTCATTAGATGCACGTCAGTTAGCCGACATGCTTTGGGAAGACCCTTACACACCACCAGAAAAGAAAAGAGTGAAAGATCTCCTGGTTCAGCTTTTTAATGCCTAGGCCTGTTGGTGGGTAATTTTTGTAGGCGGCCTGAAAGCATCAATGCTTGAGCCACAACGCTATTGATTGATGGCCTTTACAGGATCTAATCGGCTGGCTTGCCAGGCGGGGACGGTACTGGCCAGGATGCTGGTGATGAAGGCGTAGATGAAGGCCAGGATGGTGTATTCCATGTTTAAAGTGGTGGGCTGGCGTTCAATGCCGATAATGGTTTCTCCCCGGCCCGCAGGCGAAGCGTTATAGATTGCAATCAGCGCCAGCGCCCCGAAGAATCCGGCCAACATGCCGAACAGACTGAGAAATATCCCCTGACTGATGAACAGCCGCATGATGGCGGAAGGCCGGGTGCCCATGGCTTTGAGAATCCCGATTTCCTTGGACTTGGATGCCACCACCATAATGAGGATACTGGTGATACTGGTGGCCGCCGCAAAAACAATCAGGAAGTTAATCACCGCGATAATCACCCGGAAGTTGCCGATCTGGTCCAGGAAAATTTTGTTCTCCTCCATCCAGCTGCGGGCTTTCAGGTTGTAGGTATCCGCCATAATACGGGCAATCCGCTCGGCGTCATAAATATCCCGAATCTTGACGCCCAGCCCGGTCACCTCGTTGTTCATCTGCAACAATCGCTGGGCGGCTTGCAGGTTCATAATCACCGTGGTGAGGTCTTGTTGGTAGATGCCCGTTTTCACCAGCCCGGCCACCTTGTAGCTACGCTCCCCGAAGGCCGTGAGTAACTGTACCCTGTCTCCCACCCCGACGCCCAGCTCCTCGGCCAGCGCGGTGCCCAGGAAAACATCGCTGGGCCCCATGGACTGGAGTTCGCCTTCCACCACATCATCGGAGATGTGTGTCACCGGCTCCTCCCGCTCGGGGATGAAACCCCGGAGGCTGGCGGAACGGTTCTGCGCGCCATGCACCACAATCACCTGCTCCCGCACAAAAGGCGAAACGGCCGTTACTCCCGGAAAATGCTCCACTTCCTGCATCAGCCGCCGGTAGGCGGTGATATTGCGACGCCGGGTTTCCGTCTGATCGGAAAACAGCACGCGCTCATTGGGGTTACTGAGCCTGAGAATGGGGCCAACCACCTGTTTGTTGCGCTCCATGGTCTCCAGCTCACGGGTCAGGTTGATATGCGCCGAATTCTCCACGGTTTCACTGAGAAAGTACTGGAAAAAACTAAGGTTGATGGAGGGAATGAATATAATCAGCGCCACGCCAATACCGACCGCCAGCATGATAATGAGCGACTGCCGGACATTGGCGGTGACATACCGGCTGGCGAGATAAAACTCGATAGGCAGAATATTGATAAGCCGCTTGAACATGGTTCCCTCCTACGGGCCGGACATGCCGCCCGGCGGCCGCACCGGCTTAGGCTGTGATTCCTCCGACACCGGTCGGACCCGCCGCTTGTCCAGCAGCTTCTCGCTGGCTACTGCCGCCACCCAATCACCCGGCTGCAATCCCGAAAGCACCCGGAAGTTCTCCACGGAGACACGCTCGGCCCGAATCGGCACCCGCGCCACGCGATGATTCCGGAATTCGTATACGATCAGGCGCCCCCCTTCGTTCCGCACGGCGGTGGCGGGCAGCACCATCACATCCCGCAAGCGTCCGGTCACAATATTCACATCGGCCGTCATACCGGGCATCAGACGAACGCCCTGCAATTGGTTCCAGGCTTCGGAGCGCAGGACCACCCGCACATCCACCGTCCCGTTCAGCGGGTTCACCTGGCTGCCAACACGCCGAATATACGCATCCAACGCGGTTCCCGGCAAGGCATCCAGAATCACATAGGCCCGATCGTCCACATGCACCTTGGCAATATCCGCCTCTTCCAGAGAAGCCACAATCTCCAGGCTCTCCGGTCTCACCGCCCGCAGAATGGGCTGGCCGGGCGTGGCTAAATCTCCCGGATCTCGTAAACGTTCCACGACCAACCCATGAATAGTGCTGTAAATCCGATAGTCTTTCAGACGAGCTTGCACATTGCTCACATTAGCGCGGGCTGCTCTCGCTGCGGCAGCAGCTTCCCGTATTTCCGGAGCGGTCGGACCGGTTCTCGCCTCTTCCAGCTGGGCGGCAGCGGCGGCCCGCAGTCTGCGCACGGCCGACAAATCGGCTTCCAGACGACTCACCTCCTGTCGGGCGGCGTCCGCCTGGGTTTGGGCATTGAGATATTCCTGCTCGCTGGCATACCCTTCCTGAAACACAGTCCGCAGTCGTTGGGCATTGCGCGCCTCATTCGCCGCCCGGGCTTTGGCAGCAGACAGGGCAGCCTGGGCCTGGCTAATCCGGTGTTCTGCCTCCCGGTAACGTTCTTCCGCCAACCGAATCTGCTCGGGGCGAGTGCCCTGGGCGACATCCCGATATTGTTCCTGCGCTTGAACAGCCTGCTCCTCGGCCTGGGCAATCTGGGCGCGGACCTGTTCCGTTTCCAGTGTCGCCAGTAGTTGCCCCGGCGTGATCAGATCGCCTTCATCCACGGTAATGCTGGTGATTTGCGCACTAACCGGCGGACTGAAGCCCACGGAGGTATCGGCACGCACCTCCCCGGTGACGGTCAGGGTCGCCACCACATTCTCCCGCTTCAATTGGACGGCGGGCACCGGCTCCGGCTGAGTGGCCATCAAAAATACGCCCAGGATAACCAGCCCGGCCAGTACAATCCCTCCAATTAGGAGCCAGCGTTTTTTCATAGTCTTTCTATTCTATCCCGCCCAATGCCCTGATTGATGGAAGAAGACACCATCTTCCCCCAAACCGGGTACCTTTTTCGCCGCATCAGCGCCAGAAGTTAAAAGAGGATCACGCAAAAAGAGCGTTCTTGTCCTTAACGCTGCGGCAGTAGGGGCTGGTCTTTGCGAAAGCCGTCCATCAGCTTGATCAGACGGGTCAGGACGCCGGATGGCTTGCTCTGCATGGCATACCGATCCGGGAAAAACGCCGGGGGGAAACAGGTGGCATCGTCAAAACGGGCCTCTTGCAAGTTGGCCGTTTCCAGTTCGCAACACTCCAGAAAGCTGACTTCCTGGAATTCCGCGCCTCTCATCGTGACCCCGGTCATCATCGCCCGTGAGAATACTGCGTTGGCAATGCGGCATTTCTGAAAATTCGCCAAGGTCAAGTCTGCACCGCTAAAATCGGTCTCATGCAGGTGGGCATCCTGGAAGCGGGCCTCGCGCAGGCAGCTAAAGCCCAGGTAGGTTTTGCGCAGATCGGAGTGGCGCAGCTTTGCGCCGGTGAGTTCGGCCATCAGGAAGTTGGCCTCCCGCAGATCGGCGTGCTGTAAGCGTGCATACCGCAGATTGGCCCGGCAGCAATCGGTGTTGCGCAAATCCGCCTTGCGGAGATTGGCGTCCTGTAAAATAGCGTGGCGCAGGTTGGCACCATTGAGATTGGCGCAGTACAGGTTGGCTTTCTCCAAACACGAGGAGCCCAGTCTGGCGCTGCCCAGCTTGGCCTCGATCAGCACCGCGCCGGACAGGTTCACCTCGGCCAAATCGGCAAATCGCAGATCCGCGCCGGTCAAATCAGCCTCGGCCAGATTCACTTCCCGCAAATCCGCACACAGGAAACCGGCCCCTTGCAGGCATGCGCCTTCCAGGGAAACAGAACCCAGCACCGAACGCAGCCTGGTCATGGTGAGGTCGATACCGGGCAGGTTGGCGCCCCGCAGGAATGCCGGATCGACAAACTCCAGCACCAGCGGATTCCACTGGGCAATGGGTTCGCCATGCTTGCGCAGCATCTGGAGAAGCAAGCGGCGGGCTTCGTTGAAGGCCCCCGGTGCTCCACCCTGCAACGCGTCAGCCATGCGATGAATAAGCTGCTCGGCTTTTTGGAAATGCACGGGTTCCAGGTCTGTAATGTTCGGGCAGAACAGCCTGTCGGCACCGGAATGCCAAGCGCCATCCCTCTCCCGTTCAAGGGGCAGAAGCAGCTTTGGCAAGGTAGGAATGTCTGATTCCAATACAGTCATAAATGAACCGTCTTGTAATGCGAGTGCTTGGTATCTACGTGATCATAAACCGGCGCGTGCAAAATGGAAGCGTCCTTGGTGTGGGGAGTACACGAAATGTTACATTCCTTCAACTCCCATCACACCGAGAAAAGCCCATTAAGCGCTGCTTTTCAGTAGATGCGGCATGAGATTCAACGGCTCAGGATGCCACTGGGCGCAGGTCTCGGATCAGCTTCAGGTAGTCGGCCACCTCGCGGGTAATCAGGAAGTGTTCCGCTACGCGCAGGTGCGCGGCCTCGCCCATTTGCCGACGTTTTTCCGGATTGCCCAGCAGTTCCCGGACGGCATTTTTCACTTCCTCATTGGTGGAAACCAGGTAACCGGAATCGCCATCGACGATCTGATCCTGGATGCCGCCGACCCTGCCGCCAATCATCGGCTGATCTTTCCACATACCCTCGGAAACGGTCAGCCCGAAGCCCTCCTTGCTGGAGTACTGCATGACGACGGTTGCGCCACGCTGGAAAGCGTTAATCTCCGTGTTACCGACTCCGTGGTAGTTGTTGAGGATGAAGATATCCGGGTCATCACCGGCCTTCCGGAGGGATTTTTCCCAGTACTGCATGCCTTCCGGGTCATCGGTGGCCATGGATCCGGCCAGCACCAGTTGCAGATCCGGAAATTCCGCCTTGAGATCCTTGTAGACCTGGATTACTTCCAGCGGCTGCTTCCACGGATCGAAGCGGGAAACCTGCAACATGACCGGGCGATTGCGGTCGACACCGTAGCGCGTGAAGACCTCATCGATTTCATCATCGGACAGTTTGCAGTTTTTGGGACTGATCGGATCAATCGACGGGGGCACGATGCGAATTTCCTTGAAATCGCCGTGATCATGCACAAAGGACTCTCGGGTCCAGATAGCCACGTCGTATTGCTTGGCGAAAGTGCCGATAAAATCCCAGATTTCCGGGTTGGGGTGGGTGGTATCGATGTGACAGCGCCAGACCCACTTGTTTTCACGCTCGGGATACATCTCGATGAGGGCGGCCGGCTGCGGGTCGTGGATAATGACCACGTCGTATTCGTCCAGCCTGCCCTGATGGAAGTTGGCCAGCAGCGTGCGGTAATACTGGTTTTTCTCCTCGCCTGAAAGCTGCCCGGCACTGCCTTGCAGGGTGTTGTGGAACTTCTTGGTGACGTCGTAGAATCCCAGCTCCTCAACGTTCAGGATAAACCAGTCGGACTGGAAATTGACCGCCTCTCCCAGCTGGTTCATCAGCGGAATCTGCCGCTGCAACAATTCGGCCACACCGCCCCCGAAAGACGTGGCGTTGATATGGCATACACGCGTGTTGGCCAGCCCCTGAACCAGGGACCGCAGGGAGTCCATGATCAGGCTGCCCAGTTCCTTTTCGTACAATTCAACCATATTCAGGTTTTCCCGGTTGGTCTGCACCAGAATCAACCCTTTGTCCTCCACCGGCGCCTGCTCTCGGAGCGTCTGAAAATTCAACGGAGCTTCCACTTTACCCAGCGATTCAATACTCACGCTTACAAATCCTCCAGAAAAATTTCTGAATTAATGTCCCGAAGCAATGATAATACAACCTTGCCTAAACGCCTGCAATAGAAAGCCTTTACAGGCAATAACACCCTCAATTTATATTGCAGAGGTACAATCAAAGCGATGCTCTCTCCGGATTCACAACAAGCTCTTCAATTCAAGTCCCTTTCTGGTCGAAATAACCAGCTTCCGGAAGACCATACACCACACGACAACCCCTCATCACCTCTTTTTTCCCAAAAAATGGAATTGCCGTTTGACGCCGACTCTTGGCGGCCCTATAAATACAGTAGCCAGGTAGCAATCGGCCAGGAGAGAGCGGCATGAAAATTGCGAAAGACGTCACCGAACTCATCGGAAAAACCCCGCTGGTTCAATTGAATCGAGTCACGGAAGGTTGTGGGGCGCGGGTGGTGGTGAAACTGGAGAGTATGGAACCTTGCAGCAGCGTGAAAGACCGCATCGGCAAGCGCATGATTGAAGCCGCCGAGTCTCGCGGTGACATCACGCCCGGAAAAACCGTCCTGGTGGAGCCCACCAGCGGCAATACCGGGATTGCGCTGGCCTTTGTCGCCGCCGTGAAAGGTTACCGATTGGTCCTGACCATGCCGGACACTATGAGCATGGAACGCCGGGTGCTGCTACGGGCCTTTGGCGCGGATCTGGTGCTGACGCCAGGCGCGAAAGGCATGAAAGGCGCCATCGAGAAGGCGGAGGAAATCGTCCAAAAAACGCCGGATGCCGTCATGCTGCAACAGTTCATGAACCCCGACAACCCGCGCGTTCACGAGGAAAGCACCGGCCCAGAAATTTGGGAAGATACCGACGGTCAGGTGGACATTTTGGTGGCAGGTGTTGGAACCGGCGGCACCGTGACCGGAGTGGGGGATTACATCAAGCCCAAAAAGCCTGCATTCAAAATTGTCGCCGTCGAGCCCGCTGAAAGTCCGGTGCTCTCCGGTGGGCAGCCCGGCCCGCACAAGATCCAGGGCATTGGCGCGGGCTTTGTGCCGCCGATATTGAAAACGGAATACCTGGATGAAATTTTCCAGGTGACCAGTGAGCAGGCCATGGTCATGGCCCGTCGCCTAGCCTGCGAAGAGGGCTTGCTGGTGGGCATTTCCTCGGGAGCGGCCGTCTATGCGGCAGTGGAAACGGCCAAACGTCCGGAGAACCGGGATAAGCTCATTGTCGTCATCATTCCCAGCTTTGGCGAGCGCTATATTTCCTCCGCGCTGTTTGACACCTACCGCCAGGAAGCCCAGCAAATGGAGGCCGCGCCGGTCTAGGCCCTGTTCGTCACCCGAGGTTTCCCATGTGCTTGAAAGAAGACATCCATGCCGTTCTGGAACGCGATCCGGCTGCCCGGACCGTACTGGAAGTGGCGCTGTGTTATCCGGGCCTGCATGCCCTTTGGCTGCATCGGATGAATCATGCGCTGTGGCAGGCGGGGTTGAAGACATTGGCGCGTTTTTTATCCAATATCGCGCGGTTTCTCACTGGGATTGAAATCCATCCGGGTGCGCAGATTGGCAGACGGTGCTTTATCGACCACGGGATGGGTGTGGTCATTGGAGAAACCTCTGTGGTTGGGGATGATGTCACCCTATACCAGGGGGTCACACTGGGCGGCACCGGCAAGAAACGGGGCAAGCGGCACCCGACCCTGGAAGACGGGGTAGTCGTCGGCTGCGGGGCCAAAGTGTTGGGCAATGTGATTATCGGCAGGAACTCCCAGATCGGATCCGGCTCAGTGGTGGTAAAAACGGTGCCTCCCAATTGTACCGTGGTTGGCATTCCCGGTAGAATCATTGCCCAGGATGATGTACGGGTAGAAGATGCTCAGGAATCACCGCTCCAGAGCCCCGAAGCCCCCTAACCAGCAAAAGCCCCCGAGTGGACGAGGGCTTTTGCAAATGCTGGACCGAGTGATCGACTGATTAATTCAGAAATCCATCGGGCGGAGTATCCGTAACGACAACGTCGTCGACATACAGATCTGCCGGCTTGTTGCTGTAGGGGCTGGCCAACATGATCCGGTTGATGGGGTCGTTATTCTGCCCAATGTTATTGCCGGTACGATCAAAGACCATTTGGCCATTAAGCTTCATGACCGAACGGCCATCCGTGCTGCCACGGTGGTTGTAATACTCGACATCCATCCATTGCCCGCCTGTTATAGGAACGTTTTTATTTTCCTCGCTGGCAAAGGTTTGAGGCGATACGTTTCCGTTGGCGTTGGTGTCATGCTTGTCAGTTATGGATAGTCCTTGACCATTGTTGACAATACTATGAACATTCCGGTAATCTCCGCCATAATTAGCGCCCTGACCACCAGTCTTGTACTCAGGGAAAGTTGTCATCCAATCTCCTGCTTTCATGTTTTGCAGGACTTCGGTTGGAATGAATATTCTTTCTTTGATGTACATATTAGGGACATCTCCTGGCGGCTCAAGCAGTAGCGGGCTCTGGTTATGCTCATCCGACTTACCCGTCACCTTCAGATGCAACGCCTTGGTCGGCTGGCCATCGGCTCCCGTCATCGTCACAATCTCGTTATTGATCTCACCGGGGTTCCCCAGTTCCTGAATGGTTGCTTTCAGGCTTCCCTGGGTGCCATTGACTGCACGGTTTTCGCCTTGTTTTTGACCGAGAGCGGCATTTTCGAAGTCGGTCCCAAACAGCAGGTTGCCTTTGGCGGGTTGGCTGTTCGTGCCTGCGGCCTGGGTGCCCGGAGATGCTGGAGCACTACCGATATCGGCACTACGAACGGTCTTAGCTGAGGGGGAGCCTTGGGCATCAACCTGCCGGATCTGGCTTTTATATTCTTGAGCCAACTGATTGGCACCCGTCATCTGCTGATAGTTATTGGGTTGATCGTTGGATCCAGCAGATTTTGTATTGGATGACTGAACGTCCTTATTCCCTTTGGGTTCTGAACCTGATTTGGTAGAGCCGACACCATTGGCTTGAGTGCCCTGACTTGCTTCGCCGACAGACTTATCTTTGTCGACAGACTTATCTTTGCCGACAGACTTATCCTGGCTGACCTGCTGGGTCTGAGTTTTATCCTTGGAAGCCGCTGATTCCGAGGATTGGGATTTGCAATTGTCAGCTTTTGAACTATCGGCTGTGTCTGCCTTCGTCTGTCGTGGTGGCACTGCCTTGGTCGGCTGTGATTGAGATTTTGGCCCAACGGGATTGACCATAATAGAAGCTCCTCTCACCTGCTCACCCTACACTTTGGCGTGGAGGATGCTCTCACAATTGGAATCAATGCGGAAAGGACATACCTGCTACTGGTTTCGCCTTGAAATACTGCTCACTGGGTCGCAAAAACGGTAGCAAATTCAGACTCTCTCAATGCGCTTATATATATTAAAACAGCAATTCTTGAGGAATTGCTTCCTCTGTTAAGGGAATAAGCGCCCCAAAAACCAAAAGCCCTCGGAAAAACGAGGGCTTTTGCAAATGTTGAAGCGAATGTCGCCGCAGGGCTATTCGAACATCTCGCTGACGGACTGGTGATCGTGGATCCGCCCAATGGCTTCACCCAGGATGGGAGCCACGGAAAGCTGGACGATTTTGCCCTTTTCTTCCAGTTCCAGGGCCGCCGGGTTCAGCGGGACGGAGTTGGTGACCACGACCTCGGTGAAAACGGATTCCGCGATGCGTTCCAGGGCCGGGCCGGAGAAGACCGGGTGCGCAGCCACGGCGTAGACAGCTTTCGCGCCACCCACATCAATCAACAACTTGGCAGCCGAGCAGATGGTGCCTGCGGTATCAATCATGTCATCCACAATGATAGCGGTTTTGTCGCGCACATCACCAATGATATTGAACACTTCCGCCACATTGTGGGCGCTGCGACGTTTGTCGATAATGGCAATCGGCGCGTTGAGCTTTTTTGCGTAAACGCGGGCGCGCTCCACACCACCCGCATCGGGACTGACCACCACCGGGTTTTCCAGGTTCTTCTGCTGGATGTAGCGAAACAGCACCGGGGTGGCGTACAAGTGGTCCACCAGGATATTAAAGAAGCCCTGGAGCTGGCCGGTGTGCAGATCCATGGCCACCACGCGGGTGGCGCCCGCGCCGCTGATGAGATCAGCCATCAACTTGGCCGAAATGGGCTCGCGTCCGGCGGATTTGCGATCTTGGCGCGCGTAGCCGTAATAGGGAATCACGGCGGTGATGGTATTGGCGCTGGCCCGTTTCAGGGCGTCGATAATCATCAGCAGTTCGATGATATTGTCGTTGACCGGGTTACAGGTCGGCTGGATGATGAAGGCATCGCAGCCCCGGACGTTTTCCTTAATCTGAACATAGGTTTCGCCGTCACTGAAATTCTTGATCTCGATCCGGCCCAACTCGGTACCGAGATAACGGGTGATTTCCTGGGCCAGCTTGGGATTAGCACGGCCAGTAAAGATCTTCACCTTGCTGGTGTCATGAATGCCGCTTTCGATCTCCAGATCGGGCAGGCGCATCTCGATAGCCAAATCTTGTTCCTCCATTGTGAGCCTTTGAGCGAGGGAAATCCAACTGTTCTAAGACGAAACTTCCACGGTTTGTGCTTTTTTTCTCGTAAAAAATTTTCTGAAGTGCTTGCAGGATTGAACGGGTGCCGGTTGAGGTTGGGTTGTGCTCATGCTTGCGGGTCCGGTCAAAGTGAGCCGTCACGCTCACTCAGAGTAGCAGAAAAAAATCCGGGGCACAGCCTTTTGAAGGGCGATAATGAAGAAATTGTATAAAACTTTCTGATTTAGGAAACTATACAAGTGCGACCCTGGGATAGGCTCATGAAAATGGTAGGTTCCTGAAAAAACTTAAAGAATGAAGCCCTCATGCCGATATGGATCAAGGTACAGGATGAAATCCCGAAGGATGAAGATGAGTTTCAGAAGTAAACAGGGCTTTACACTAGCCGAATTGCTCATTGCCTTGGCCATTCTGGGCCTGGTGGCAACGTTCACAATCCCCAAGGTCCTGCAAAACCAGCAGGATACCCGCAGCAACGCTATTGCTAAAGAAGCCGCAGGGACGTTATCAGCGGCCTATCAAGCTTATCGGGAAGATAACACCCCCACCGCAAACACCACCATCGACGATTTGACCCCGTATTTGAACTATGTAAAGGTGGATACGGCCACCGTGGTTGATGAAATCCCAGGGAGCACCAACTTCAGTTGCAGCAGTGCGAGCCTTCTGTGTCTGCAGCTACATAATGGTGCAATGCTTGAAAGCATGAAGGGACTGAAATTCAACGGGACTGCAAACAATAACGCCTTGTGGTTTTATGTGGATCCGGACGGTAAATATGGCGGCTCCACCACGGGCCCCAGCAAAAGTGTGCTCTTCTTCCTGTATTTCAATGGCCGGGTTACCACGTGGGGAACAGCCCTGCCGAACACCCAGAATAATGCAGGCGGTTCCCCCTATAACCCAACTCCTGCCAAAGATCCCAGTTGGTTCAGCTGGAATTAAGCCATTACAATAGCCGGGAGGCAGCCTGCTCGCCATCGGAGGTGAGCATGTACTCGCTGACGTCGGCCATGCCGGTCAGATCGGACACCATGGAGAGGTAACCGCGAGTCAGCGTGGTTTCCAGAACACTGTGATTCACCGGGGTCAAGCCGGATTTCACCAGCATGGAATTGATCCGCTTCAATGAAAACTTCTCCAACTGCTCAAACCGGGTCAGGTAATAAGCAGAAAGCAGCAAATAATCTTCAGAACTACCCGCATGGGAGCGATCGCACAGGTCCGCCAGGGAATAAATCGGCGCGGGCTCTGCATGATTCTCAGTCCGGCCATTCCCGTTCCCGTTGGGTACCATCACGGCAGTGGCCGTTGGAGCGGCAGAATCCTCGGTTTCGAAATCCTTCATCAGAGAATCCATCATCGCCTCGAAGTCATCCTTGACGGCCGGATCCAGCGGTGCGGGAGCGGCAGACGGAACCTCAGGATATTGAGCGGCCTCTGCGGGCGCCTGCGGATAAACAGCGGGAGCCGGCTGGGTCGCCATCTGTTGCGGTTGCTGGATGGCGACCGGTTCAAGCTGTGGCATTGGCATCACCGGGGGCATAGGCGCCTGGGGCTGCGGAGGATAAGGCTGCTGATATTGCGGTGCCGCAGGGGCCTGGGCTTCGGCGTATGCGGGCACGGGTGCTATGGGAGCTTGGGCAACCTGGGCGACCATGGGTTGCGGCGTCGGCTGCTGCACGGTAGGTTGCGGAGCAGCCTGAACGAAAGCCGGTTGCGGAACGGGCTGAGGCTGAGGCTGTTGATATGCCTGCTGATACTCTTGAGGCTGCGGAGCCGCTTGCGGGGGCATCTGGTACTGCGGTTGCGGGTACGCCACCGGCTGAGGCTGGGGTTGAGCCGGCATGGGCGGTTGCTCGTAAACCGGGACGGTTTGAGCGGGCACCGGCTGGGAGGGCTCTGCCAGAGGCATGGGGGCCCCGGGTGCGGGCTGGGGCGCCGTCGTCGGCATTAAGGTTGCCTCGTGGGTCGGAATGAAGGCCGGTTCAGGTGCGGCTTGCGGGGCCGGTTGCGGCTTGGCCAGGCTAACCGGGATATAGCTGTCGTCCAGCAGGATACGGAACCACTTGTCCATCTGCTTGGAAATAAAATAGACATCATCGGACGAGAGATTGATGAACAGGCCATCTTTTTTCAGGTTGATCTCATATTGATGTTGACCGTCCATTGTGTGCTCCTTGCCGAGATAATCGTAACTTTGCCGGGAGGGTTGTCCTGGGGAGGTGAAAACTGTCCACCGATACCGGATGGCCCAGGAAGTCCGAACCGGATCCAAGGCCCTGACGCTTTTTGGGGCCGTATGCCACCGGACACGGGGATTCAGGGCGGGGCGTCTTATCTTTCTTCTTGGGTGACCAGCATGTTGCGCCAGTTGTCCATCTGGGTCTCAATGAACTTGGCGTCGTCGCTCTTGAGTTCCAGCTCCAGGTCGCCTTTTTTCAGTTTAAAAACATATTCGCTCACGGTTCCACGTCCTCTCGCTGATGGTACAGGCTTATTATAATACGCGGTTGCTTTTTCGGGAGGGAAAAAGCTGACTCTCTATTATGCCCGGCGCCACCCAAGTCAAACCATCGACACTGGATATCGAAATGTGATCGTGGTTAGGCAGCCTCACTGAAATGAGGCCCGTCAAGCATTTTAAAGTCATAAATACGGCCTGAAAACTACGCTGTCATGCTTCGGAATGGTCTCCGGCATCCCCCCAGCCCCTCGAAAAACTCATTTTTAAAGGCATGAAAAAAGCCCCCATCGTAGGACAGAGG
This sequence comes from Coleofasciculaceae cyanobacterium, assembly GCA_036703295.1. Classification (GTDB taxonomy): domain Bacteria; phylum Cyanobacteriota; class Vampirovibrionia; order Vampirovibrionales; family Vampirovibrionaceae; genus DATNPJ01. The sequence continues at coordinate 35,423 of DATNPJ010000035.1, forward strand.
CTTTTACAGGATGTTTGTATGTCTAGGCGAGCTGGTTAAGCTTTTGCCCGCAACCAAAAGTCAGGTACGCAGGACTTGGGCTTGGCGTGATGGGCTGCTGGAATTGACCCTGCCCCCCTTGCGTAGATTGGGTAGCTCCCGCGCCTGCTGCCGTCAGTTCTTTCAGCATAGCGCTAAAGTCTGGAGGGGGGGACGTTTGCTCGACCTGGGCACCGCCGCCTAAAGAAGTAGGGGTGAAGGCTTGGGTATTATCACCGATGGGGGCAGTGAGCGCTTGGCGGGCGCCACCTGATAAGGCCGGCTGCTGGACTAGATTACCCCCCTGGGGAAATGTGATTGGTGCGATGGAACCCATTAAATGTCTCCTTAATCAATATGAATGCGACTTGAAAATCTATGCTCGCGATGAAACCCGATCGTATCCCTTGAGCATGTCACCGGTAGCTATGTAAAACCCCTGCATGGAAAAAGTTGCGCTCCAAATCCACAAAATTTTTCGGCATTAAACCGGGCTTGTTCTGAAATGGGCTCTCCGCTATGCTAGAGGTACAAATATCGAAATTTCATTCGATGATACGCAAGATTATACACATTGATATGGATGCCTTTTTCGCCTCGGTCGAGCAGCGGGATCATCCCGAGTTCCGGGGGCGTCCGGTCGTGGTGGGCGGCGAACCCGGCAAGCGTGGGGTGGTGGCCGCCGCCAGTTACGAGGCGCGCAAATACGGCATCCGCTCGGCCATGTCCTCTTATAAAGCGCTCAGGCTTTGCCCGGAAGTCATTTTCCTGCCGCCGCGCTTTGAGGAATACAAACGGGTTTCCCGGCAGATTCACGGCGTCTTTTCAGATTACACGGATCTCATCGAGCCGCTCTCCCTGGATGAAGCTTACCTGGACGTGACTGAAAACAAACCGAACATCCCTTCCGCCACCTTGATTGCCCGCGAGATCAAGCGGCGAATCCGGGAGGAAACCGGGCTCACGGCCTCAGCGGGTGTTTCTTACAACAAGTTCCTGGCCAAGGTGGCTTCCGACTATCAAAAGCCGGACGGTCTTTGCGTGATTACCCCCGCACAGGCAGAGGCCTTCATCGCGGGGCTGCCGATTGGCCAATTCTACGGCATTGGGCAAAAAACCGCGCCGAAACTCCAGGCGATGGGTATCCAGACCGGGGCGGATTTGCGCAATTTGCCCGAAGAGGAGATGGAGCGGCTCTTTGGGCGCAGCGCCGCGTTTTATTATCATTTGGCGCGGGGTCGGGATGAGCGCCCGGTGGAAACCGAGTGGGTTCGCAAGTCCGTCGGGGCGGAGAACACCTTTGAACACGACTTGGACGACCGGGCAGCGATGCTCCGGGAACTGGAACCCTTGGCCGAGGACGTGCTGGGCTGGATGCACCGGCATGAAACCTACGGGCGGACGCTCACCCTGAAGGTTAAATACGCCGACTTCCGGCAAATCACCCGCAGCCGCACGGTGGCCATGCCGCTGCGCTCGCTGGAGGCCATGATCGCCTTGCTGGGAGAACTGTTGAACCTGACCGAAGCCGGATCGCGCCCCGTCCGCCTGCTGGGCGTTTCGGTTTCCAACCTGGGCGATGCGGATGCCGCGATGCCGGTTCAGCAATTGCGGCTGAATTTATGAATGGAGGCAGACTGCTTTTTCCCCAAATGGCAAAAAGCAGCCTTGTGAATGAATAACGATAAGATTGAATAGCTCTCGGGCAGATAACTGGGAAGGAGTGCATGCAGTGACATTGATTGGCATTACGGATTTTGTACGGCGGCAGACGCCGGAGAGCAAGTATAATCACTTTGAGGGCGGCTGGGACGAGTTGGCTCGTCTGGTGGAGAATCATTGGGAAAAGCGGAAAGCCACCCCGCACAATGCCGGGGTGGTGCTGGTGCCCATGCCGGAGAGCCTGGCGCAGCGGTTTTATTGCAGCATCGTGGAAGTCGCGCCCGGCATGCCCTTGCAGGCGGAGTTTGCGCCTCGGGTGCCGGGGGAAGATGCGTTTATCCAGGTCAGCGCGCCCGGTGTTCCCAAGGCACCGGCCAGGCGGGTTGAGATTATCCTGTATAGCCATGACACCCTGGCCCAGGACGGCAACGCGCCGCCCACACGCGAGGCGGAGTGGTATATCGTTTCCGTCAACGCCTATGCCACCCTGGACGATGAGCCCATGAACCCCATGACCATGGCCCGCAACCTATTAGGCCTGACCGGCGGCACCCGGCCACAAGTGCCCTACACCGCCGAGGAATTCGCCCACGCGATCATCTACTGGAGCCGCCATGTCCGGGCGGGAGGAAAGTAACCGGCCATATTACCTAACCCATGTTTGTGCGATACTTGACTGAATTTTTTAAAAGCAATTTCAACATTAAGAGGGGAATAAAATGAATTTTTCAGCACCTACCGGTCACTCCTACACCAATCCAAAATTTGGAATAAAAATACCACCCCGGAATGTTGCAGTCTTGACAGCCTTGCTAGCCGCACCTATTGGCTGCGCAACCAATCCCTCTATCGGATCCGACTATACCAATAGACCAGAAGCTGGCAAACTCTTCGTTCACATCCAAAGCCCGGCAGCTTTGAACTCTAATTTATTCGCTGTCATCAAGGAATGCAAAGCCTCCGGTGGTCAGTTGAATGGTCCCAAAACAGTTGCCGATCAAAAAACTGGCCAAATACTACCGTTAGATGTTTATGAATGCAAGCGTGAGGATGGCGGTGAGCTGGATTTCCGCGCATTTGGGCTTCCGGAAAACATCAATAAAGATTTCCAAAATAAAACTTTCCTGGGTTCAGTCGGTGGCAAGCTGATAAAAACTCTTTATACCTTTAAGTATCCGAAAGACGCAGAAAAAAAGTCTGCACCCGTAATCATCAACAGCGAAATCAAACGTCAGCCATAACCCGACTGGATTGATGCGAGTTCCTACCGCCATGTCCGTGCGGGTGGACAATAACCGGCCATGTTGCCTGGCTCAGGTTTGTGCGCTATATTGCCAGAGGTTTTCAAGTGGCAGGTTCAACATCTTTATTGAAGATGAGGGGCAGAAATGAATTTTCCAGTACCATCCAGTTATGCCAACACCAGTCCAAAATTTGCAATAAAAATACCATCCAGCAAGGCCATTGCAATTACGGGGACATTGCTGGCCGTTCCAATGGCCGTCAAATATATCAATCAGCCGGACCCAGTCATTGCGGTGCCGGGTTCGGCAGATATGAAGCCTCCATCCCTATTACCGGAGATTATTGATGAATGCGCCATTCTTGGCGGGCAGTTGAATGGCCCCGAAACCATTACAGATGACAAAACAGGGAAACGACTCCCTTATGATGTCTATGCCTGTACACCGATGGCTGATGGATTTTCACGCTTCAGGAAGATATTTCTGGAAAACTTTGGGAGAATTCCCACAATGATTCTGTATGGATTTACTTCTCATAACAGTGGGTCTGCTCCCAAGGTGATAAACGGGCAGGTTCAAAAGTAGCACAATAGCGATGCTTTGCGAGGCATTGGGTGGTCGCAGGCATGAGCGTATCGCTAGTTTGATGCTCTCTGCTTCAGAAAACCGGTGCGCCGCTTCCAGATGTAGGTATCCACGATGAAGTGGTGGAAGTTGATGGTTTGCGCCGCGATCACGGAAACAGGAAGCAGCGCGACCAGCCAGGCGTTTGCCTGGTGAATGCTGGCATAAACCACCACGGCAATCCCGAAGCAGAAAAGATAGAATAGCGGCGCGTTTTTGCCCTGACTGATGGCGGACACCACAGCAGGAAGTGCGGGGATGTCCGCGCGGGGGAGATCTTTGCTGTTGGCCATCCAGACCATCAGCAGGTACTGGCTGTTGTGCCAGACGTTCGTGATGACGAAGCCGGTGTTGATGTCGCCCAGCCACAGGTAACCCAGCCAAAAAACCACACTATGGGTGAGGATAAGCAGGGAATGGGTCCAGATCAGTTTTCCCCGCTGGAGCAGGAGGATTTGATGGATGATCCACAAGGCAAACAGCGTGCATGAAACGACGGCAGCCACTTGCACCAGCCACTCGGGAACCGGAATACAGCGCAGATCCAGGTACAGGAATTTGGTGGGGTTCAGGTGGGACCAGCGCAGGATGCCCCAGGTAGGGATGGCATACACCAGCGCCATGCAGAGCCGATCATAATAAGGCGAGACTTCCGGGCATTTTCGCTGGTAAATGCGGGCGATGCCGTAGCCTTGCCGCATGGTGTGGAACCACTGCCAATAGAAGTAAACCGTGACGATCAGCCAGGTTCCGGCCATGAGGTAAAGACCCAGAATTCCAGCCAGACAGAGCAGGGGCAAAGTGCGCAGCAGGAAGCGATCGGTTTCCGCTTCGTCGGTCCGGAAGGGGAAGCGGGTAAAGGTGGAAATGACATGCGGATAGCCGAGCCCCCACAAATCGAGCAGATACACCATGGGAAACAACGAGGGTTGGCTGGAAAGCAGGCCCGCACAGACGAAGGCCAGCAGGGTGGTGCCCAGCAGCAGCGCCATATCGGAAGAGGCGCTTCGGATCCAGGGGGCAGGTTGTGTCGCGGTTACTGATGACATCAATTCATCTTCCGATGTGGTCATTGTTCGGGCAGACGGATGCACTGATCCTATCGCTGCGTTCCAAGGCTTGATAGGGCTGTTCAGAGGATTTATTCCCGGAAATTGATTTCCGAAACGAGCGGTGCTTCCCGCGTAGTCTTCCGATGAATTCAGGGGAAATCATTTGGGATTGGCGGGTGTAATCGTTATAATGGGTCCCGATCCCTCACGTGATATCCAGGCAAAGCATGCCCCGCCTGAACCCCGTTGCTTTAAAGCCGAATAGGAGTTTCCCGCCCATGCCACAAAATGATCTTCGTCATAAAAGCCGCCATGTTATGGATGGGGTGGCCCGCGCGCCGCACCGGGCGTTTTATCGCGCCATGGGCCTGAAAGACGAGGATTTCGGCAAGCCGCTGGTCGGCGTGGCAACCACCTGGAATGAAGTGACACCCTGCAACATGACCTTGCAGGAGCAGGCCCAGCACATCAAGCGGGCCGTGGTGGAAAATGGCGGCGTGCCGCGAGAATTTACCACCATTTCAGTCAGCGACGGAATTGCCATGGGCCATGAAGGCATGAAAGCCTCCCTTATCAGCCGCGACGTGATTGCCGATTCAGTCGAACTGGTGATGCACGCGCACCAGTACGACGCGCTGGTCGGTGTGGCCGGCTGCGACAAGTCGCTCCCCGGCATGATGATGATCATGGCCCGGTTGAACGTGCCCTCGCTGTTTTTATATGGCGGCACCATCATGCCCGGGAATCTGAACGGCGTCGATCTGACCATCGTGGATGTGTACGAGGCGGTAGGCGCCTTTACCGCCGGGCGCATCAGCAAGGACGAGCTTTACCAGATTGAATGCCAGGCCTGCCCCGGCGCCGGTTCCTGCGGCGGCCAGTTTACCGCCAACACCATGGCCTGTGTCGCCGAAGCCATCGGGATGGCCCTCCCCGGCAGCAGCGCCTACCCGGCGTTGCACCCGGATCGCAAAGCGGTCGATTATCAGGCGGGCGAGGCCGTGATGCGCCTGCTGCGGGATAATCTCCGCCCCAGCGACATCCTGACCAAAAAAGCCTTCGAAAACGCCATCCGGGTGGTGGCGGCCACTGGCGGATCCACCAACGCCTGTCTGCACCTGCCCGCCATCGCGCATGAGCTGGGGATCAAGCTGGAGTTGTCGCTCATCGACAAGCTCTTCAACGAAACCCCGACCTTGGCGGACCTCAAGCCGGGCGGCAAGTACGTGATGAACGATCTGTTCCGCATCGGCGGCGTGCCGGTCATTTTAAAATCCTTGCTGGATGCCGGTTTGCTGCACGGCGATTGCATGACGGTCAGCGGCAAAACCCTGGCCGAGAACCTGGCGGATGTTCAAATCCCGGATGGGCAGGATGTGGTGTATCGTTCGGAGAACGCCATCAGCGCAACTGGCGGCCTGAAGATTCTCTACGGAAATTTAGCGCCCGAAGGTGCGGTGGTGAAAGTCGCCGGGCTTTCACGGCGGGTGCATGAAGGTCCGGCCAAAGTATTCGACAGCGAAGAGGAAGCCTTTGCCGCCATCGAACGCCGCGAAATCGTGGCCGGTGATACGCTGGTCATCCGCTACGAAGGCCCCAAGGGCGGCCCCGGCATGCGGGAGATGCTCTCGGTCACGGCGGCGCTGTACGGGCAAGACTTGGGTCAGGATGTGGCCTTGATTACCGACGGCCGCTTCAGTGGCGGCACTCGCGGCCTGTGCGTAGGCCATGTCGGACCGGAAGCTTATGTGGGCGGCCCCATTGGCTTACTGAGAGATGGCGATATGATCCGGGTGGATGCCGAGCAAGGGGAGCTGACGGTTGAGTTAGACGAACTGGAACTGGCCCGGCGTCGCGCCGAATGGGTGCAGCCCCAGCCACGCTACGAGCGCGGCATCCTGTGGAAGTACGCCCAGGAAGTCGGCCCGGCCTGCCTGGGGGCAGTCACCCATCCCGGCGGAAGCTCCGCGCTGGTGCCGGAGCAAATCCTGTAAAAAAACCGTTTAATCGAGGGGATCACATTTTTTAATGTTTCCGGCTTCAATTGATATAAAGGATTGCAATGACATTTGAACGTGTTAAAATGACACAAAGCTTCTCAAAGTAGAGCTGTTATTGAAAGTTTGATCACCTTGATGAACATTTATCTGAACCTCGTACTCGTACTTATTATTCTCATTGGCCCTGCCGGTGGGATTTGAGTCCTGTTCAGATAACAAGAACTGATTCAAAAACCGCCGGCACACACAAAGGGCCGGCGGTTTTTTAGCATATACCCTCAAGTCATCCGATCATAAGGAAGCGAGACCCATGAAATTCAGAATCATCACCCACTTCGGCCAGAACAACGCCCACACCGCGTTCAGCCGGGTCGCGCTTCTTCTGGTAGGCCTACCGCCCGCGCTCGTACCGGCCGTACGGGCGCAATCCGCATCCTCTTCCTGCAAAGGAGGATGCATTCATGACTTCGCAAACTGAATGTCAGGCGGATCCCGCACAATGTAACCCAACGGAAACCTTGAACGGCGCGCATATCTTTCTGCGTTCGCTGATTGCAGAAGGGGTGGATACCGTCTTCGGATTGCCGGGAGGCGTCATTCTCTCCGTCTACGAGGCCCTGCCCGAATATCCGAACCTGAAACACATATTAGTGCGCCACGAGCAAGGCGCGGCCCACATGGCCGAAGGCTACGCCCGCTCCACCGGCAAGCCGGGCGTGTGCCTGGCAACTTCCGGTCCCGGCGCGACCAACATTGTCACCGGCCTGGCGGATGCCTATTACGATTCCATTCCGCTGGTGGCTTTCACCGGCAACGTGCCCACCACCCTGCTGGCCAACGATGCCTTCCAGGAGGCGGACATCGTGGGTATTACCCGCCCCGTGACCAAGCACAACATCATCGTCCGCCGGGTAGAAGATCTCGCCCAGGCCATCAAGGAAGCGTTTCATATCGCCACGACCGGCCGCCCCGGCCCGGTGCTGGTGGATATTCCCAAAGATGTCCTACTAGCGACCGCGACCTTTGATTACGGCGCGGCCAAAATTGATCTGCCCGGCTATCGGGTGCAAGAGACTTTCACGGACAATGACCTGGAAGCGACGCTGGAACTGTTGAAGAACGCCCGTCGTCCGGTATTATTAGCCGGTGGCGGCGTGGTCAGCGGTGGTGCTCACAAGGAAGTACTCGCGTTCGCCGAGCGCTTCAAGTTGCCGGTGGCCTGCTCCCTGATGGGATTGGGTGGCTTCCCGGCCAACCACCCGCAATATATGGGCTTTACCGGGATGCACGGCCACTATTGGGCCAACATCGCCATCGCCAACGCCGATGTGCTGCTGGTGGTCGGCAATCGACTGGGAGAGCGCCAGACCGGCAACCCGGATCGCTTCGCCCGCAATGCCCGAATCGTGCATATCGATCTGGATCCGGTGACGCTGCAACGCAATGTGGAAGCCTTGGTGCCGGTGCAGGGCGATATCCGCAACGTTTTTGGCAAATTGCTAGCCATGACCGAAGATATGACAGCTTATCAAGACACTCTGGCTAGACGCGCCGAGTGGTACCAATCCATTGATGAGTGGAAAGGCCGTCGCCAGCCTGAAGAAACTCCGGAGGACCTGCTGACTCCGCAGTATGTCATTGAACGCATTTTTGCGAATATGCCGGAAGACGGTTTCATCACCACCGAGGTCGGCCAGCACCAGATGTGGTCCGCCCAGCGCTTTAATCTGAATCGCCCGCGCAGCTTCATTACTTCCGGCGGATTGGGCACCATGGGCTTTGGCTTCCCGGCGGCCATCGGTGTGCAGGCAGCCCACCCCGGCAAGACCGTCGTGGATATCGCCGGGGACGGCAGCTTCCAGATGACGCTGCAAGAACTGGCCTGCGCCCGCGACTACAATTTGCCGGTCAAAGTGGCCATCATCAACAACAGTCACCTGGGAATGGTTCGCCAGTGGCAGGACAAAACCTGGAACCGCGCGCCGGAATCCCGCGTGACGTCGCCCGATTACGTCAAGCTGGCGGATGCCTACGACTGCGTCGGGTTCCTGGTGACGAGCCCTGCCGAAGTGGATGAGGCCATCCAGAAAGCCTTTGCCATCAACGATCGACCGGTCATCATCGATTTCCGGGTCCGCGAGAAATCGGATGTCTATCCCTGGGTTCCGGCCGGTGGCGCCAATGAAGAGATGTTAACTGAAGAATTACCAAGCGAGGTCCAGTAGCTATGACGACAGCAACAGCCATTCAACAAACGACTACCCAGCAGGCAGCCTGTAAGGTTTCCGCGACGGTATACTGCCTGGTGCAAAATCGCCTGGGCGCCTTGGACCGCGTCCTGCACGCATGGACGCACCGGGGCATTATCCCTCAGCAAATCCTGTCCACTCGGGATGAGCGGGCGGGCACCCTGCAGATCATGGTGTCCTGCGACATCGAAGACCGCAGAGCGCTGGACAAGCTGGTGAAATGCCTGCAAAAGCAGGTGTACGTAATGGATGCTTACGCGGAAGAGGATAGCGCCAGCTTTGAGCAGGCCGAAACCGAGACCGTGAAGGTTCCCGCCAAAGTGGCCGCCCTGTTTTTGCCGGCGTACCGGAAGCAAACGGCCCGGAGTTAATCTTTTCCCGTTATTGATTGTTAAAGCTCACGTTTCAAGGAGAAAACATCGAATGACCACCCTCACCACCGAAAAAAAGCTCAATATTTTTTATGATAAAGACATTGACCGCAGCAAACTGCTGGGCAAGAAAGTCGCCGTATTGGGCTTTGGCAGCCAAGGCTACGGCCAGAGCGTCAACCTGAAGGAATCCGGCGCCAATGTAAAAATTGCCCTCCGCAAAGGAAGCGCCACCGAAGCGAAAGTGAAAGCCGCCGGACTGGAAGCCCTGACCCTGGAAGAGGCCGCCGAATGGGCCGATATCATCATGTTCCTGATTCCAGACGTGCAGCACGGTCCGGTTTACAAGCAGTATTTTGAAGGCAAGCTGCGTCCCGGGCAGGCCTTGGTGTTCAGCCATGGGTTCAGTGTGCATTACGGCGAAGTGAAGCCCCCCAAAGACGTGGATGTGTTCCTTATCGCCCCCAAAAGCCCCGGCCACCTGGTGCGTTCCGAGTACCAGCGCGAGCGCGGCGTTCCGGCCCTGTTTGCGGTTTACCAAGACGCCACCGGCGAGGCCCGTGATCTGGCGTTGGGTTATGCCGCTTGTATCGGCTCCGGTCGCGCGGGCGTGATTGAAACCAATTTTAAAGATGAAACCGAAACCGACCTGTTCGGTGAGCAAGCCGTGCTGTGTGGTGGCGCCGCCGCCTTGGTGAAGGCCGGTTTCGAAACCCTGACCGAAGCCGGATACCCGCCGGAACTGGCCTACTTTGAATGCCTGCATGAGCTGAAACTGATCGTGGACCTGATGTATGAAGGCGGCCTGGAAGACATGCGCTATTCCATCAGCGATACCGCCCGCTACGGCGACGTGACCCGCGGACCGCGCGTGGTTGGTCCCGAGGTAAAAGCGGCCATGAAAGAAGTGCTGACGGAGATTCAGAGCGGCAAATTTGCCCAGGAATGGCTGGACGAAGTGCATGCCGGCATGCCCAACCTGAAAAAACTGGTGGAAGCCGATCGCCAGCATCCGCTGGAAGTGGTTGGCCGCAAACTGCGTGGCATGATGAGCTGGCTGGCTGGCAGCAGACTGGTCAACCGCGATACCAACTAGAAGATATCACCTGCCAGGTCCGCTTTTCCGGCGGGCCTGGCACTAAAAACCTCAGTTAAGTACCAAGGAGAATGCATAGAGACATGTCGGAAAATCGGACAGTACATCGCTTATTTCGTCGGGATCAGGGATTTGGCGGAAGCCAGCCCTCGATTACGGACGGCGAAGGGCGAATTAGACTGTCAGGGTTGCCGCATGGCTCTTATCTTAAACTGGCCCAGCTATATAGCCGGATCCTGGAAGCTGCCCGCGTCATTGAGCAACACAGCCATGCGTTACGGCTGATGCCGGATCATGAGATCGCGCTGGTTTCCCGTTCTGCGCCCGAGCAGGCGCAGCTGACCCAGCTGGAGCCCTCCCGGTTGGTGCCGCATTTGTATTACAAGCGCGAGGATCAGACCGTCACCCGTGCCTACAAAGTACGCGGCGCCGTGGTCGGCATGGCCAAAGCGCTGGAAAGCGGGCGCTCGGATCGTTTTCTCACGGTTTCCACCGGCAACCATGCCCTGGCCGTCCTGAAAGCAGCCGAATTGCTGCGTCCGGCCTCGGTGCGGATCGTGGTACCCCGGAACACGGCCAGCCGGAAGCTGCTGAAAATCAAATCCGCCGTTGCCAATGTGCAGCGCCAAGGCGTGCAAGTGGAGCTCCTCCCTGTCGGCAACACTTTCGACGAGGCCCGCAACTGGGCTATCCATCAGCAGGAGACTGACAACCAGGCCTATTACCTGGATCCTTACAGCGACCCTTGGGTGGTGGCCGGTCAAGGCACGCTGGGCCTGGAACTGGTGACACAATCCGCCCGGCTGCTGGAGCAGTCGGATTATGAGGAAGTGGCGGTCATTGCTCCGGTGGGCGGCGGCGGCCTATTGACCGGGACTGCGACTGCCATGCGCATGGCTTCCGTCTGGGAGCGGGCCTATCGGGGAATCAATCTCAACTTTTTGGGCATGCGCCTTGAGGACTTGGATGCCGAACTCGGAGATGCCATCCGGGTAGCACAAGTCGCCCATGCCAACCAAAGTATGCTGAATATGCTAGGTGTTCCGTTCCGAACCATGGACGATGAACACATGGCCGAAGGGGTTCGTCTGGTCAAGAAGGACATCGGCCAGCAGGTGGAAGGCGCTTCCGGCGGAGCCGTTTACCCGGCGCTCTCCCATCCCGCCTACAAACCGAGTGAGAAGCGGCTGGTTATCAGCATTCTCAGCGGTGCGAACGCGCAATAATTTTCGCAATCCAGGTTAATTCAAACCAGAGTCCAAGTCCGGTAATCTTTAGCTGCTTTTTTGCCCAGTCAAAAAGCAGCTAAAGGAGTGCGCGAAGCGCTCAATTTAACCCGGTTTTTGTGCCGCAGTCCTTCCAAACGATTGGAATTTTGCTGGAATTTTTCAAATTTTATCACTATTAAAGGCTTTTACCCCTGTAATACCAGCCCAAAAGAATTGATGCAAATTGAATTTAACATGCCGTAACAAAACCTTAAGTATTACTAATGGTCGATCGATAACATCGAAATACATACCGAACCGGGTAGCAGTCACCCGTTTCGTTTGACGAATAGAAGAGATTGGAAGGTTCAATGGAGAGCATAGCAGAACCGAAATTGAATAAGCTGCGATTTCACCGCAGCGCGAGAACCGGGCAATCCTTAGGCGAGTATGCATTGATCGGCTCATTAGTTGCGGTCGTCTCCATCGCGGTCTTTATGCTGGTGGGACAAAATTTTTCAAGATCAATGGTCTACACACAAAGAGATATGCGCAAATCTATCAACGCCTCGGCCTTGATAGAATCCCTGACCCCGAAAAGTTCTTACATGGTCACGCTGAAAATACCTCAGAAGGATGGTAGCGTGGCGGTTAAAACTTTCGAGGTCCAGACCAACCTGGCTGCCGGTGACGCAGCTGTCACGACCGGTGCCAATGGAAGCACGGAAAGCACCTCGGAAGCCAAAGTGCTTTCGGTGGAGACCCTGAAGGAAATGGGACTCACCGAGGAGCAGGCCAAAGATCTCATCACGCTGTCCAACCAGGCTCATAAGATGGCATCCATTCTCGCAATCGTGGAAAAAGCGGTCGTGGAAGCCAACGGCAGCTCCAAGACCTTCATGAATACCTCGATTGCCTTTGACGGAAAGACTTATGGAGATGCCTGGCAGTTGAGCTATATCATTGCCCAAGGTGGGCAGGAATGGACCACCTTTGAAGACTTGCTGACCAAGCTGCAAAAAGGCGGGGCAACTTCCGATCCGGTAGTGAATGACTATATTAACGCGCAGGTTGAAAGCCTTGAACAAACGGTTAGTCGACTGAGAACGTTGCTGTATGAAACCACTTTCATCGATGAAAAAGGTGGCTCTACCACGCTCGCCTCGATTTTAGGATTGAGTTCCAGCACGCTGGCGAGCCAGAGCGCATCAAATATCTGTAGTGCAGGAACAAATACCACGGATAACGGCAGTTATTGCTTCAGTCTGAGCAGTACAACCGCTAGTCTGGACAGTACAACTGCTCAGCAAGAAGAATCAGACAACTGATCAAACTGAAAGTGGTCAAGGATGACCTTTATGCTCCTGCTTACGGCGGAGAAGCTGGGCAGTCTGAAACCGGGCCGAACTGGGGGTCAGGTCAACTCCAGAATCGAGTCGGCTCCCAGGAAAGATTGCAGGCTGCGCACTTTGAAGTCCTGTTGTTCCAGGGAGGCCACTGCGTCCGCCATAGCCTGGGCGCCGTCCATGGTGGTGACCAGAGGCACCTGACACTCCACGGCGGCCTTACGAATGTAAGAGTCATCAATCAGGGCTTCTTCCCCAATGGGCGTGTTGATGACCAGGTGAATGGCTCCCTGCCGGATTAGTTCTTCCACGTGGGGTGAGCCTTCATGCTTTTTGCGGATGGCTTCCACGGCCAGCCCCGCCTTGCGGAAGTAGTCGGCGGAACCTTCGGTGGCCAGCAGCTTGAAGCCGAGCGCGGCATACCGGCGGGCGACTTCCAATGCGCGAGGCTTATCGAAGTTATTCACGCTGATAAAGACATTGCCCGACAACGGCAGCTTGTTGTTGGCCGCGCTTTGGGCTTTCGCGAAGGCACGGGGGAAGTCTTCATCAATGCCCATCACTTCGCCGGTACTCTTCATCTCGGGGCCCAGTTTGGGATCGGCGCCCTTGAACTTGTTGAACGGGAAAACCGGCGCTTTCACCGCCACGTGCCGGGTCGGCAAGACAGGAATCAGGCTGCGCACATCCGGCAAGGATTCTCCCAGCATGAGACGGGTGGCGATTTTGACCAGCGGAATGCCGGTTGCCTTGCAGACGTAAGGCACCGTCCGGCTGCCGCGCGGGTTGACTTCCAGCACGTACAGGTCATTGCCCTGAATGGCGTACTGAATATTCAGCAGGCCACGAATTTTCAGCTCTTTGGCCAGGCGGCGGGTGGTTTCTTCAATCTCGGCCAGCATTTCTTTGCTGATGTGCTGCGAAGGCCACACGCAGGCGCTGTCTCCGCTGTGGACACCGGCATGTTCGATGTGCTCCATGATGGCGGCCACGAACGTTTCATCACCATCGGAAACCGCATCCACGTCCACTTCCATGGCTTCCTCTAAAAAGCGCTCGATGAGCACCGGATAGTCCGGTTCCACCTGCACCACTTCCGACAGATACTTCAGCACGCTTTGCTCGCCGTAAAAGATTTGCATGGCGCGTCCGCCCAGGATGTAGCTGGGGCGGGCAATCAGCGGAAAGCCGATACGGCGGCAAATTTCCAGCGCCTCTTCCACGGTGTGCGCAGTGCCGGATTCCGGCGAGCGCAGGCTCAGGTTCTTCAGGACTTGCCCGAACCGCTTGCGGTCCTCGGCCAGATCGATACTGTCCACGCTGGTGCCCAGGATGGGATAACCGGCCTGCTCAATCGGATGCGAGAGTTTCAGTGGTGTCTGCCCGCCGAACTGTACGATGATCCCCTGCGGTTGCTCCAATTCCAGGATGCGCAGGACATTTTCGGGCGTGAGCGGCTCGAAGTAGAGGCGATCGCTGATGTCGTAGTCGGTGGAAACCGTCTCCGGATTAGAGTTCAGCATGATAGCCTCATAGCCCAGCTCTTGCAGGGCAAAGGCGGCATGTACGCAGCAGTAATCGAATTCAATGCCTTGGCCAATCCGGTTGGGACCGCCGCCGATAATCACCACCCGTTGCTTGTCGGGACCGTCCGGATTTTTGGGGATGACGACCTCGTTCTCCACGCCGTGGGCGGTGGAGTAGTAATACGGCGTGTAGGCTTCAAACTCGCCCGCGCAAGTATCCACCGCGTTGAAAACCGGGCGGTGCCGAATCGGCTCCAGACGGGCTTCCAAGGCGGCTTCCTCGTTCACATTCAGCGGTTGGGCTTTCATCACGCGCCGAATGGCCGCCGCATTAAAACCTTGCCGCACCGCATGATCCAGCAGCGCATCGCTCCAGTCGGTGATGGGGGTGGCCACAAGCGCTTTCTCGGTTTTGACCATCTCCCGGAAGTTGTCCAGGAACCACGGATCCCAGCCGGTGAGTTCGGCGATTTCGGAAATCGACATGCCCTTGTGCAGGGCATGGTAAATCCAGCGGACGCGCTTTTCCTCGGGCTTTTTCAGGCGGCGGCGCAGTTCGTTCAAATCCAAGCCTTCCTCCGGCGGAAAAACAAAGCCCTCCAACCCGATTTCCAGGCTGCGAACGGCCTTCTGGAAGGATTCCTGGAAGGTGCGGCCAATGGCCATCACTTCACCGACGGATTTCATCTGCGGGGAAAGTTGGGATTCCGCGCCGGGGAATTTTTCGAACGAAAAGCGGGGGATTTTAGTAACCACGTAATCAATCGCCGGCTCGAAGCTGGCCGGAGTGGTCTGGGTGATGTCGTTGGTGATTTCGTCCAAGGTCAGGCCGACGGCTAGTTTTGCGGAAATTTTGGCAATCGGGATGCCGGTGGCCTTGCTGACCAGCGCGGAGCTGCGCGAAACGCGCGGGTTCATCTCGATGATCACCACGCGCCCGGTCTTGGGATGAACCGCGAACTGGATGTTGCAACCGCCCGCATCCACCCCAACGGCCCGAATAATGGCGATACTCGCATTGCGGAGCGTATGGTATTCCTTGTCGGAAAGCGTTTGCGCAGGGGCCACTGTGATGCTGTCGCCGGTGTGGACGCCCATGGGGTCCACGTTTTCCACGCTGCACACAATCACCACGTTGTCGCGGCTGTCCCGCATCACTTCAAACTCGTACTCTTTCCAGCCCAGGGCGCTTTCTTCCAGCAGCACCTGATGAACCGGGGATTCCTGCAACGCGTACAAAGCGGCGCTCTTCATCTCGCCTTCACTGAACACCACTGCGCCGCCGGACCCGCCCAGCGTAAAGCCCGTGCGTAGAATCAGCGGGTAACCCAGTTCTTTGCCCGCCTGCAAGGCTTCGTCCAGCGAATGCACCGTGCGGGAAGCCAGTACGCCCAGCCCGATTTTTTCCACCAGTTGCTTGAACGCCTCGCGATCTTCGGCGGTGTGGATGGCTTTAAAGTCTGCTCCAATGAGTTCCACGCCGTATTTTTCCAGCGTACCGTTGTTGTAAAGCTCGTAGGTAGTGTTCAGCGCGGTCTGGCCGCCCATGGTCGGCAAGATGGCATCCGGGCGCTCTTTTTCAATGATTTTGGCCACGATTTCCGGTGTGATGGGCTCGATGTAGGTCTGATCCGCCATGTTGGGATCGGTCATGATGGTGGCCGGGTTGGAGTTGATCAGCACCACTTCGTAGCCTTCGGTCTTCAGGGCGCGGCAGGCCTGGGAGCCGGAGTAGTCAAACTCGCACGCCTGGCCGATGACAATAGGCCCCGCGCCGATAATCAGGATCTTTTTCAGGTCAGTTCTTTTGGGCATGCGTATCTGCTTTTCTCTAGGTGACTGAGGGGTGTGCTATAAATTCGGAGTGTTCTTGCCCTATTCTAGTTGAGAAACGACCAACCATCCACCACCGTTCTTCAGTCTCATTACGTTTTGTAAAACAAAGGATGGTTATCGCCAAGCAGACCGCTTCAAATGTATATAATTGCATGACATTCAAGTGGTTAGACGACGGTATGAGATTATTCTGCCCCCATACAGGACGAATTAATCATGGAAAAGGAGAATAAGTGATGAATTTACAATTCTCAGGCATTAAGATCCTTAATGCCTATCCACATCCAGATTACTCAACCCAGTACACAAGAGGTTACTACACAGGGCAAACAGACTTGCTTGTAGAAGTGCTCAAAGAAAAGTATCATGTCGAGGTGGAACTCCGAGACGAGAAACTCCGAAACAGTGACAAACCCGGTGCGAAAGATTTAATTATCTTAACCCGTAATAATGAGAAAGTTGAACAAGCAATCTGCGAAGATATAGCCAAATATGCTCCTGGTTATCGCTTTCCAAATCAGCATCAATCCATTATTTTTGGTTGCCCTCAGGTAACTCTCTTTAGTGAAAAAGATGTTATAGAAAAGCCCTCTGTAGAGTCTGTTGAAGAACGTTAATCTGCAACCAGATTGGCGAATTGAGAAGACGATTCAATAATTTTTTAGGCAACTATCCCCAAACAACACTTAGCGCCTCCGGTAAGCAAGCGGAGATAGTGCCCGGTCTTCCACCACCGCGTCGAAAGCTCATTACGTTTTGTAAAAGTATGAAGTTCGAAAGACACGCCAGATTTTTCAGTAGTGTTCTCTATCGTGAGCAATAGTACTAAAATTCACACTCGTTCCCCTAGGGACAGTTCAGTGCAAAGAGAAGGAAATGCATGATGAATGTGAAATTCTCAGGCGTTAGAATAAACACAGATTTGTTAGATGGAGGAGGTGATAGTTGGTTTAGTGGACATGCCATTGGTCAATTCAACACGACGGCAAGCTATTTTAAGTATAAATATCCAGACGATGTCTTTGAGTACGGAAACACTTTAAGGACAGGTAATAACAACCAGATTGATCAGGAAATTGTAGACTTTTTTCAGTACAACACAGCATTTCCGTACGATCAGATAGAAACTTATAAAGAGTAGTAAGCCCATCCCGGCAACATGGGTTTAACCTTTCCCTTGCTGGCAAAGCCGGGTTAGCGATACAATTCTGGCGAAGCCTCACCGAATCGCAAGGAGATCCCCATGAGTTCTGCTGATATGCGCCAACGCGCACGCCTGGTCCTGGAAGATGGAACGGTCTGCGAGGGCTGGGCGATTGGGGCGCCGGGCAGCACCTTGGGGGAGATTGTTTTCAACACCAGCGCCACCGGCTACCAGGAAATCCTCACCGATCCCAGCTACAAGGGGCAGATGGTGCTGATGACCCACCCGGAAATCGGCAACTACGGCATCAATGCCGATGATTTCGAGTCCTCGCAGATTCACGCGGTGGGCTTTGTCGTCACCCGGATGAGCCCGACGATGAGTTCCTGGCGGGCGCAGTACACCCTGCGGGAGTTCCTGGTGAAGAACAACGTGGTGGGCATCGAGGGCGTGGATACCCGCATGCTGACCCGTAAAATCCGCATGAAAGGCGCCATGAAAGCCGGGATTACCACCGAAGATATCGCCACCGAGGACTTTCTCAAGCAAGTGCAAGCCCAGCCCGGCTTTGAAGAACTGGACATGATCAGCCTAGTGACGACACCCCAGCCCTACAAGCTGCAAGGAACGCCCATCCATGACGGCTTCCGGCTGCAACGCATGGTGGTGGTGGATTTCGGCATCAAGTCCAGCATTCTCACGTACCTAAAAGAGTACGTGGAGGAAATCACCGTGCTGCCCGCCAGCAGCACCGTAGCGGATATTCTGGCCCACAATCCGCAGGGCGTTCTGCTCTCCAATGGTCCCGGCGACCCGGCCGTTCTGCATGATGCGGTTTCGACCGCCCGCGCGTTGGTAGAATCCGGCATGCCGACCTTCGGCATCTGCCTGGGGCACCAGATTCTGGGCCTCGCCTCCGGCGCGAAGGTTTCCAAAATGCGCTTCGGGCATCACGGCGGCAATCACCCGGTGAAAGACCTGGAAGTGGACAAGATTTTCATCACCAGCCAGAACCACGGCTACCAGGTGGATTTTGACGCCTTCCCCGAAGACCGCTTGCGGGTGACGCACATCAACCTGAACGACGGCTCCATCGAGGGCTTCCGCCATAAAAACGCCCCGGTGATGAGCGTCCAATTCCACCCGGAAGCCAGCCCCGGCCCCCACGACGCGAATTACATCTTCGAAGCCTTCATGCGCACCATCCTGGACAATCAGGCTGCGGCAAAAGTCTCTGCTTGATTGCGGAAAATGGTCACGCTGTTCCAGAAAAGCTGTTTAACAAACTATTTTCGCTCTTTACGCTTGGAGGCGAGAAGTTGTAATAAAAAATAACTTCACTACCCCACATAAATTCTGTACTCTTTCCTGTTCAGTCTTGAGGGGTTTTTCTCTGCAAAAGCTTTTGTAAACGGGTTTTCTTCCATACTTGCGGGCAACTTGTTGGACATTTCCCCTCCACAATCGGTTGAGTAGTCAACCACAATTGGCTGGTTACAAGATGCGGATTTGTTATGGATCATCATGAGTGCAGTTACATCGTTAGCATTAAACCCAGGGCCTGTACTCAACGTAAAGTAATCTGGACTGAAAAGCTCGACGTTTCCAAGTGTCTTCAATCCTGTTTGCAGATTGATCCTTTCTGCTTGGGAAAGTCTTGGCATCCGGCCTGCGATCATCCCTGAGAATTGCAATTGGTTCATGTTGTCCCCGTCTTGTTACTACATGAATAATTTATTCTCCATGAAAAGAGAGTGGTTTCCCCAATGTATCGCTGCCCAAATATGGAAAGTTTAAAAAAACTTTACACTGTTCGCGTTTCATATCAAACAAAACGCTCTCAACCAAGGACCCTCCTGTAGAATCAAACTATGAATCAGCTTTATTGTGGCGACAATCTGGTCATGCTGCGCGAGCGCGGAGCGGATGAAAGCGTGGATTTAATCTATCTCGATCCGCCGTTCAACTCCCGGCGGGATTATGCGCTACGTGCCCGCCCGAGTGAAACTGCTTCCGTCCAGCCATCCGAAAAAACCGTTGCCTTTGAAGATACCTGGCGCTGGGACGGGCAGGCGGAGCGGGAATTTGGAGAGATTTTGAACTCCGGTAACCCGACGTTGGTCCACTTGCTTTCGGCTTTCAGAGAGGCGCTGGGGGAGAACGATTTGGCTGCATATCTGGTGATGATGGCCAACCGGCTGCTGGAGCTGCATCGGGTGTTGAAACCCACGGGCAGTTTGGCGCTGCACTGCGATCCGGCGGCCAGCCACTATCTCAAAATTCTGCTGGACGCTATTTTTGGCGAAGAGAACTTTCGCAATGAAATCATCTGGCGCTACTCCGGCTGGAATGCGCGGCTGAAAAACGCCTTTAACAGCCGCCATGATGTCATCCTGTTTTACGCCAAAAACGCTGAAACCCAGCAATTCAACGGCTATGCGACGCCCTGGGAATCAGCGGAAGAATACGTGCGGGTTCGCAAGCAGAAAATCAGAACCGATGAAGGCGGGCGGCACTATGTGCTGTCCGATGCCGGCAACGGCAAGCGGGTAAAGCGCTTTCTGGATGAAGCCATGCGCTACGGCAAGCCAGTGGATGATGTGTGGGACATTCCCAAAATCAACAACTCCGCCAAGGAGTCTCTCGGCTACCCGACCCAAAAGCCACTGGCACTGCTGGAACGCCTGATCCTGGCCACAACCAGCGAGGACGACACGGTACTGGACCCTTTTTGCGGCAGCGGGACCACCCTGCATGCCGCTCAGCTTCTAAGCCGGGGATGGATTGGAATCGACCGGTCGGAACTGGCTGTCAACATGGCCGCTGCCCGACTAAACAGTAATTTTTCAGAACTTGAAATTACATCCCACCGACTGCCGTCGGCATCAGGCTTGAGCCAGGCATAGACCTCACTCAGGTTCTCTGCCGGTTACCTGCATGGCCGCAATGCGGCCATTTTTTCGTGGCTTCGACGACTTTCCGCAGCCTCCAGGAGATTTGTAAATATATTTTACATATATACTATTTATAAGCAATATTCATTCTCTCTAATTTTTATATCTAATAGACATCCATTTCGATAGGCGACAATGAGGGATTGAATATGAAGCTGGGTTCTAATCACTTCGCAGGCCGAAATACCTATTCTCAATACGGATCCGCCCAAGGGCAAACCGCCTCCTCACAAGATGTGGGCCAGAATGTTTATTCGCAGTCCCGCAGAGGGCGCGGCAATGGCAGAGCCCCCATTTTTACACCTCCCAGACAAGCCTACGGCAACCAATCCATTCTGCTCCAAATGCAGCAGCTCTTACAGGATTTGCTCCAGGCATTAACCGATTTCTATAACCAAACTCCAGCCCCGGCTCCGGCGCCAGCTCCGGCACCAGCCCCTGCTCCTGCTCCGGCGCCTGCTCCTGCTCCAGCCCCGGCACCTGCTCCGGCACCAGCACCTGCTCCGGCGCCTGCTCCAGCCCCGGCACCTGCTCCGGCACCAGCCCCGGCACCTGCTCCGGCACCTGCTCCGGCACCAGCCCCTGCACCAGCGCCGGCACCAGCCCCTGCCCCAGCGCCGGCTCCGGCTCCGGCTCCCGGTGACTTTACTCCCGGATCGCTGACCCTGGATAAGGTTCCCGTGGATCAAAACGGCAACATCTCGCAGGACTTCCTGAAGAGCATGCTGACTCCTAAAAACGCGGTCAACACCAACCTCTTTGATAATGCCAGTCCCTCGGGCCTCTCCAAGTTCGCCCTCGTCGGCATCCGTATGATGGGCCATGACCTCTACGACGGCAAAATCAACGGAGATGTCGCCCTCCGAACCCTGTTAAACCCCACAGGCAGCCACAACTCCGCATTCACCGTAACCCCGGAAGTTACCGATATCGCCAAAGAATGGGGACGCCGCGACCTGAACGACGACGGGAAGATCAACGGCAGCGTCTACGGCAAGCTGATTGAAGACGTATGGCCGACCACCGACAAGGCCAACATCTCCGGTTTCGCCAGCGGGCTCAGCTTCACCAACGCTTCCCTGAATGCGGCGGAAATGTTCAAGGAAACCCCCAACCTGGAAACTCCGGCAGGCATTACCCAGTGGACCCAGCAAACCGGCATCCCGGTGACCGACCTGCTGAGACTCTCCCTCTGGGGCCACAAAATAATGGATCGCAACGTGAACATGCAGAAAATAGCCCAGGATGCGCTCAGCGATCCCAAATCCATCGATTTCGGCCTGACTCACTTGAATAACGACACCCAGGCTTTTGTTCAGAACCTCGTGAATGATCCCAACGCCAACTCCACGGTCGGCATCGGTGTTCTGAACTTCCTCAACCGGACTCTCTAGCAACAGAGCTGTTGAAGCTCTGATAAGCCCGGCCCTCAAAGGCCGGGCTTATTGCCGTATGCACATCAAGCGCCGGAGCCCCCCAATTTTCCTCCAGTTCGATTATGTCGTCCGACTTTGCTGGTGGTAGACTAGTAGATTATCCTTGAAGATCCCACGAAAAAGGTAGGCAGTCGTGACCTCGACGAACGTCAATCAACTTGCAACCGCCCCAGTAAACGGCGAAGCGCCTTCCAGGCCCTCGGATTTCATCCATGACATTATCGATGAGCATTTACGGGCAGGCAGATACCAGGGCATCGTGACCCGCTTTCCGCCCGAACCCAACGGGTATCTGCACATCGGGCACGCGAAATCCATCTGCCTGAACTTCGGGCTGGCCAACGACTACGGCGGCGTCTGCCACCTGCGCATGGACGACACTGACCCCACCAAGGAGAGCGTGGAGTACGTCGAATCCATCATGAATGATGTTCGCTGGCTGGGCTTCGACTGGCAAGGCAAGATGTTCTATGCATCCGACTACTTCGAGAAGCTGTACCGGTTTGCGGTGAAGCTGCTTCAAGAAGGCAAAGCCTACGTGGACAGCCTGAACGAGGAAGAGATTCGCAAATACCGGGGCACCGTAACAGAAGCAGGCAAGCCGAGCCCTTTCCGCAATCGTTCCGTGGAAGAAAACCTGGATCTTTTCGAGCGCATGCGCCGTGGGGAATTCGCGGACGGCGCCCATGTGGTGCGCGCCCGAATCGACATGGCCAACCCCAACATGAAAATGCGGGACCCGCTGTTGTACCGAATTCGGAAGGCCCATCACTACCGGACCGCTGATGATTGGTGCATTTACCCCATGTACGATTTCGCGCACCCCCTTTCTGATGCCATGGAAGGGATTACGCATTCCATTTGCACGCTGGAATTCGAGAACAACCGCGAACTCTACGACTGGATGCTGGAAGCCTGCGGCTTCAGCGAACCCCGGCCTCACCAGTACGAGTTTGCCCGCCTGAACCTGAATTACACCGTCATGAGCAAGCGCAAGCTGCTGCAACTGGTGGAAGAAAAACATGTCAGCGGCTGGGACGACCCCCGCTTGCCCACCATCTCCGGCCTGCGCCGCCGAGGCTACACCGCAGAAGCCATTCGCAACTTCTGCCGGGCCATTGGGGTGGCCAAAGCCAACAGCACCGTGGACATGGCCCAGCTGGAGCATGCCATCCGCGACGACCTGAACCAGAAAGTGCCGCGCGTGCTTTGTGTGCTGCGTCCGCTGAAAGTGGTGATTACCAACTATCCGGAAGGACAAACCGAGGAGCTGGATGCCCCCTATTATCCGCATGACGTGCCAAAAGAAGGTTCTCGCAAGCTGCCGTTTTCCCGCGAAATCGTCATTGAGCGCGACGACTTCATGGAGAACCCACCCAAGGGCTATTACCGCCTCTCGCCAGGGGCCGAAGTGCGTCTGCGCCATGGCTATATTATTAAATGCGATGATGTTATCAAAGACACCGCCGGAAACGTGGTTGAGCTGCATTGCAGCTATGATCCGCTAACCCGCAGCGGGGCTCCGAACGCGGTGGATAGAAAGGTCAAAGGGACCATCCACTGGATTTCTGTTCAGCATGGGGGGCCGGTGGAAGTGCGTTTGTACGACCGCTTGTACACCTTGGAAAACCCGGAAGGCATCACCGATCTGAACCCGGAATCCCTGGAGGTCCTGAGCGGTTCGGTAGCGGAACCCAGCCTGGCCATGGCCGAAGCGGGCAGCCGCTTCCAGTTCGAGCGGCAGGGCTATTTCTGCGCGGACGCGGTAGACTCAAAACCAGGCAAGCCGGTATTTAATCGAATCGTCACCCTGAAGGACACCTGGGCGCGAATGAACGAAGGCAGCCCGAAAACAGCGGCGACTGAAACCAAACCCGCCCCGAAACAACCGGTCCCGCCCGCCCCCCCCAAAGGTCGCAAGCCGGAAGCGCGGGAACTCACGCCCGAGCAGGAAGCCACGGCCAAACGCTTGCGGGAGGCTTACCAGCTTTCCGGCGAGGATGCCGTTTTACTGGCGGAAAGCCAACCACTGACCCAGTTTTTTGAAGAGGCGGTGAAAACCCACGCCAATCCGGCGGGCATTGCCAACTGGATCGTGAACGAACTGCTACGCGAGCTGAAGGAGCGGGAAATCTCCGCGCTGTCCTTTGGTCCGAAAGAACTGGCGGAACTGGTTTCTCTCATTGATGACGAGACGATTTCCGGCAAAATCGCTAAAGACGTGTTTGCCGAAATCCTAAAAAGCGGCGGCAGCCCCAAAGCCATCGTCGAGCAAAAAGGCTGGAAACAAATCTCCGATCCCAAGCAGCTGATGCCGATTATCGATCGCGTCGTGGCGGCCAGCCCGGAGAACGTGGCCCGCTTTAAAGAAGGCAAGGGCAATGTCTTTGGCTTCTTTGTGGGGCAGGTACTGAAAGAGACCGGCGGCAAAGCCAATCCACGCCTGGTGAATGAGCTGCTGCAACAACGCCTTTCGCAATAGGCACAATAAAGCCTCCACTGCCTGAATTCGACTCCGCTGGAGCCGGGCTTTGGGATAGGGCAATCAATCACCTCAACCCAAGAGGCGTACAGAGCCTGTACGCCTCTTGTACACAGTTCAAGAAGATTCAAGCCGGTTTTAAGCCATACTGCGTCGTATCGGCATCGCTTTCATCCCAGCCACGCCGCCAAAGGCGCTGGCTGCTAATGAGAGCAATGCGATTGCGAAAGTGGCCCAGGTGGATCCGGCGGCCCGGTTGGCGGCTTGTTCACGCTCTTGGGGTGTTTGCCCCTCCTGCTGCTGCGTTCCCAGTCTCTGGGTGGTGCTCTCCACCTGCTCCCTGACTGCGGCAATACCGCCTCTCTGCTGCACGACTCCGGACAGGGTGTTGGCAGTCAGGTTAAAAGCCCCGCCAACAAAGCTACCCAGCCCAGCCCCCAGCATGTAGAGCGTCAGCACCATGAACACGCCCCAGGACAGAATGCCATGTAGGGCGCCATCCAGCCGGATTCCAGCGTTAGAAAGCGCCGATGCCACCCATCCGCCGGAAAAAGCGGAAATCACGGCGGAAATCAACAACCAGATGCCGCTTCCGATTCCGAAGCTCATCCAGTTCTGGTTCGGACTGGCGAAGTCCATCGCCTGGAGACCGATCGCCAATCCCAGCAGGCTCAGCAGAACCTGCACGATCATTCCGGCCAGCACACCCGCAAATACCGCGCGCCAACGAATACGGCTGTCGGGAACGGAAAAAACGGGTACGCCGCCAGGTGCTCCCGGTTCATAATATTGAGCCATAATCTCCCCCCTCTTTCTCTCCTTGGTTGCGAACCGAAAAATGATTTTCCTGATTTTAGAGAGAATGCAGGCAATTTGGAATTGGTTGCTGCGCTAACATCCACTACCTACCCGGTTAACCCCAAACGAGTTTCTTCCCAATCATGGTGGCGACGGTCCCAGCCAGTTCGGGGTTGAATCCCTTGCGGATTGCCAGGCAATTATTGGAGCAGCCCGAACCGAATATGCGTCTGAAAGTCTTTTGTAGCGTGTGAAGCAATGTTGCAGGCTTTGGCGTTTTTATAAAAGTATCAGAGATTTAGCGCAGGCCGAGGCGAGCTGTGTTTGTAACGCGCTTGAAAAAGAATGCAGCTCAGATGATGCCCGGCCTGCGCTATTTTTTTGCTATTTCGCCGTCGTGCGGATTTTCGATTTGGCACGCTCGTATTGATTGGGCCATGGCCAATCAATGCCTAGTTCATGGGCGGCATGCAGGGGCCAGTAGGGATCTTTCAACAATTTCCGCGCCAGCAGAACCATATCTGCCTGCCCACTGCGGATAATTTCATCGGCCTGCCCAGCCTCGGAGATAAAGCCGACCGCGCCGGTGAGAATGTCTGTCTCACGCTTGATGGTCTCGGCAAAGGGCACCTGGTAGCCGGGTGCGACCGTAATTTTGGCATTCGGCACTACGCCGCCGGAGGAGCAATCGATCAGATCCACGCCCAGGTCTTTTAGCAGCCGGGCCAGCGCCACGGAATCCTCCGGGGTCCAGCCGCCTTCCACCCAATCGGTGGCGGAAAGCCGCACGAACAAGGGATAACGTTCCGCCCAGACTTTCCGTACGGCCACAACCACCTCCCGAAGCAGGCGGGTCCGATTCTCGAAGGAGCCGCCGTATTCATCCATACGGTGATTGGTCAGTGGAGAGAGAAACTCGCTGAGTAGATACCCATGCGCTGCATGAATTTCCAGCACTTTAAACCCCGCCTCCTCGGCGCGGGCCGTGGCGTTGGCAAATTCCACGATGAGATCGCCGATTTCCTCACGAGTCAATTCGTGTGGGACTTGCGACTCTTCGTCGAAGGCAATCGGGCTGGGCGCGAGAATCGGTGACCAGCCGCCTTCCGCTGCCGACAGAGAATAATCGCCCTCCCACGGACGGACCGTGCTGGCCTTTCGTCCGGCATGGGCCAGTTGGATGCCCGCAATCGCACCCTGTTCGTGGATAAAATGGGTGATTCTGGCCAGGGCGGGAATGTGCGCGTCCTTCCAGAGACCGAGATCCTGCGGGCTGATGCGCCCCTCGGGAGCAATGGCCGTCGCTTCCGCAATCACCAAGGCGCCGCCGCCCACCGCCCTGCTCCCCAGATGCACCAGATGCCAGTCGTTGGCAAAGCCGTCCTCGCTGGAATACTGGCACATGGGAGAAACCGCGATGCGGTTCCGGAAGGTGATATCGCGGATGGTGAGTGGCGCAAACAGGCTCATGGGGACTCCCTCTTCAGACAAATCAATCGGCACAGCGATCATAGCATCTTGCCAAATGCCCACGAACCGACTTTGATAATGTGCATCAGCATGATTGGGGGAGGATGACACATGAGCGCACCAACCGTAACGTTACCCTCCGGAGAGCGCGTGCCCCGGCTGGGTCAGGGGACCTGGCGGATGGGAGAGGACCGGCGCCGCTTTCAGGATGAAGTCGCCGCCCTGCGCCTGGGAATGGACTTGGGCATGACCTTGATTGATACCGCCGAGATGTATGGCGAGGGCGGGGCCGAGGAGGTGGTGGCTGAAGCCGTCTCGGGTCGGCGAGACGAGATTTTTATCGTCAGCAAAGTCTATCCCCATAATGCCAGCCGACAGGGCGCGATTGCCGCCTGCGAACGCAGCCTGAAGCGACTCCGCACGGAGCGGATTGACTTGTACCTGCTGCACTGGCGCGGTACTTTTCCGCTGACTGAAACCGTGGAAGCCTTCGAGAAACTGGCGGCTGACGGCAAAATCCGCTATTGGGGCGTCAGCAACTTCGATACCCGCGACATGCGGGAGCTTGTTGATTTGCCCTCTGGCCGAAATGTGGCCACCAACCAGGTGCTGTACAACCTGTCCCGCCGGGGCATCGAGTGGGAGCTGCTGCCATGGTGCAAGGAGCACCGAATCCCGCTGATGGCCTATTCACCGATTGAGCAAGGCGCGCTGCTGCGCGATTCCACCTTAAAAACCCTCGCTGAACGGCACGAGGCCACGCCCGCCCAAGTGGCGCTGGCCTGGCTGCTCCGGCGGGAGAACGTGATCACCATCCCCAAGGCCGTACATCCGGAGCATATTCGGGATAACGTAGCGGCCCTGGATCTGCGGCTCTCGAAGGCGGATCTGGCAGCCCTCGATGGCGCCTTCTCCCCTCCTCGCGGCCCGGTGGCGCTGGAAACCATTTAGCGCATTTTCACTTCTCAAAAACCAAGAGCCAGCCTATCCGGAGCGCCTTCCAAACCGGCTGAGTCATCATGAATGCCGCGCCTGGACAGTGGCTTCCGTACACTGGAAAAAACTGTCACAGGCTCATCAGACAGGGAGTGAACGGTGTTTGATAATGGCCATGTCATCGATTGAAGCGATGCCGTGATTAACGCAAGGAGACCCTCTATTATGCCATTCAAAAGATTATTTTCGGTGCTGCTGTTCAGTTCGATCGCCTGCTTGGCCGCCAATAGCTGGGCGGAAACAGATCCGCTGAGCATGACGGCCACCGGGCTTTCCACGACAACCAAGGGGCTGGCTGAAGCCGCTTCGTCCGTGATTGTGCTACCCGTGAAAGGGGTGATCAACACCACCTCCGGCGCGGTTATGACGGTCAGCGGCATTGGCCGGGGGCTCACCGGGATGCTGGACTTGGCCTTCGACGCCACGGGCAAGTTCGCGGAAGAGGCCGCGCAACCCCTGCCGCAAAACCTGCCTTAAAATGCCATCACCAGCGGGCCTTAACGGAACCGCCAGAAGCCCCCAACACATGAACAATGCCGGAGAAGCAGTCTCCGGCATTGTTTCATCAAGAAGACAAACACAGCCCATGTATTTTGGAAAACTGGAAAGACTGTTGGCTGGCTCTTTTTACGGTGATACCGCCGGTTTTAATCAACGGTGCAGGATACTGCAAATAACGATGGCGGCGATGACGGCGGCGATTTCCGTCACAACGCCGGTGACCAGGGCGTGGCGGATTTTCTGAACCTGAACCGCTCCAAAATAGACGGCCAGCACGTAAAACGTGGTCTCGCTGGAGCCGTAAATGGTGCTGGTGAGATAGCCGGTATAGCTGTCCGGGCCGATGGCCGGATCCTTGAAGAACGTTGCCAGCAGCCCGAAGGAGCCGGAGCCCGACAAAGAACGCATGATGGCCAGGGTCAGGGCTTCCGCGGGCAGGCCCAGGGGGGCGGTGATAGCGCCCAATGGCGCAATCAGCAGGTTCATAGCGCCGCTTTCGCGGAACATGGCCACCGCCACCAGGATCGCCACCAGGTAGGGAATGATCCGCACCGAGATGTCAAAGCCTTCTTTGGCCCCCGCGATGAACACTTCATACACCGGGACGCGCTTGATAAAACCGTAACTCACCATGCTCACAATCAGCACCGGGATAATCCAGGGCGAAATCCCTTTTCCGTAGAGAATCATCAGGGGAATTAAAGAAAGCATGGCCGCGAAGGCCAGCACGGAAACCCAAAGCGGGTAGCCTGCGCCGAGTGATTCGGTGGATTCTGCCGAAGTGTCCGCCGAACCGGCAACCCCCGAGTCGGCCTCGCCGCTTTCCAAAACAGCAGGGACTGGAACTTCCGAACGCCCGCCGGGGAAAAAGCGTTGCAGTGTTTTGGACGCAAAAATGGCGGTCATAAAAGCGATGATGCTGGCAAACAGGGTAGTCGTCACAATCCCGGCGGGGTCATGGGAGCCGCTTTCGGCCCGCAAAGCAATCACGCTGGTGGGCAGCAGGCTGAAACCTGCCGTGTTGATACCCAAGAACAGGGCCATGGCATTGGTGGCGGTGCCTTTGGTGGGGTTCAACTTGTTCAGTTCTTCCATGGCCTTGATGCCAAAGGGGGTTGCCGCATTGCCCAACCCCAGGAAATTGGCGGACATGTTCATGATCATGGCGCCCATGGCCGGGTGCTCGGGCGGGACATCGGGAAATAGTCGAATCATCAGGGGTTTGACCAGCCGGGCGATCACCTTCAGCAGGCCCGCCTCCTCGATGATTTTCATCAGGCCCAAAAATAGCGCCATCACGCCAATCAAGCCAATGGCCAGATCCACGGCCTTGCCTGCGGCTTCCACCACGGCGGTGGTCATGGCGTCCATGGGAATGGGAACATCCGGGGCGGTCGGCACAAAAATCCATTGCTGGTAGGCCGCCACCAGAAACGCAATCGCGATCAGCGCAAAGAAAATGATATTCACAGCTCAACAGTCCCAACCAAAGGTGAACTCAGACCCCATCATAGCACGCCGTGAAGCAGGCCCTACCGGAGCCCTTGGCAGAAGCCTCCATTTGGTTTAGAGTGCGTCGAATTTAGGACTCGTTGGCCGGTTCATTGTCCGGTCGTGAATCAGGCATGGGATGTTCTTTGAAGAATTCCCAGATGACTTCGGTGGCATTAATGTCGTGCGTGGTGGGTCCGACCAGAACACCACCCGGCCATACTTTGTGATCGGAGCCGGGCCAAGTGTGCCCGCCCCGCTCTAAAATTATTTGCTTCACCTCGGCGGAATCGCTACAACCGGGAAATGTTTTGATTTCGGCGCCCCGGATGCCTTGGGTCGCATGGACGATCAGTTCGGATTGCGGAATCTCGGCGCATCGGTTGTGTTTGCGCCAGAAATCCACCGCCTCCGGGACCGAGGTAATAACCGAATCCCAAAACGCGTACCGGACTTTGCGGATTTTGCCCTTCCAGGTAATGATCGGATCCTTGACACCGTTGATCATGAGGACCGGAACAGGTCTGCCGGGCCTGCAACTCTCTTTTAGCGGGACCCCAATGGTAGCTGCAACGGGCGCGATGGCCGCAATTTTGTCGGACAGTTCGCAGGCCAGGCGCTGACTGAAGAAGCCTCCGCTGGAAAAGCCCGTGGCATAAATACGCCGGGCATCGATATTCCGCTCTCCCTCGACTTTTTGAATCAAGGTCCGGATAAAAGCCACATCCTCATCGGTCCTCTCGCTGGGGGCAGAGTAGGATTTCCACCGGGCATGGAGGGCGTTGGGATAGACCACCAGAAAGCCCTCTTTCTCCGCCAGCTCGTTAAAGCCGGTCATGTTCATCATCAGCAGGTCGTTCCCCAGGTAACCATGCAGCACCAGCAACAGGGGCGTGGGACGATCCGCTTGATACGAGGCCGGAGCGTAGAGATAGTAGCTTCTGGCTTTGCCCTGAAAAACCAGCGTTCCCCGTTCCAGTCGCGGTCCGTTTTGCGCCTGGACCGGTGCCGCCTGTGCAACAGGCAATGCACCCAACACCAGCAGGGCGGCAATGGCAGTCAGCAGAAATTGGCAGGGGGTGGTTTTCATGTTGAATCCAATCCGGATTGAAGCTGAATGAGGAAACCCGGACGAGGTATGAGAGACTCCGGGAGTACTGGTGAAGGACGATGGCGTTTTAAAAAAGACTACCTGATTCCGGAGGGGGTCAGCAGTGCTTCCGCCGGGTGTAAAATCGATGATTCAGGAGCGCTGATGGGGGCATGACTGGCCAGAATAGCCTCCATCCGTTGGAAAACGGTATGATTCAACGCCAAGGTCAAATGGTCGATGGCGGGGTCGTCAATGATGTGGTTAAAAACCTGGGCCGCCTGCTCATAGGGTGATTCCAGCAGGGCTTTCCGGAAATGCACCATGAAATCCCAGATGGTGATGAGATTGTGCCGCGCCACTTGGGAAGAACGGCGGACGATGTTCATGTTGGCCTGAATCAGTTCATCAAAAACCTTGGGGACCGGCTTGCCCGGATTACGGGGAATCCAGAGGTTCTTCAACTGCTGGACACCTTCGGCACCCGTAAAGCCCGTTCCCAGGGAGATAAGATTACTGACCGACGGGGCTTGCCGGGCGGTATCCAGACATTCCAGCCAGTAATGGGCAATCAACCCGCCCAGACAATGGCCGATAATATTGACTTGAGAGGCGCCGTATTGCGCCTTGATCCGTTCGACCTGCTCCCGGAGCGCTTCCGCGCATGAGGCAATATCGGCCATTCCGTTGGCGGGCAGATCCATAACGGAAACCAGGTAGCCTTTGCCGGAAAAATAGCTGTGCATCTCCCGGAAAAAGACCGGTGGGGTATTCAGGCCCGGGACAATAAGAATAGGCGGGTACGGACTGCTGTGGGGCGTCGAGATGACCGGCGCGGGCAGTTCCTT
>DATNPJ010000011.1:0-14799 GCA_036703295.1 Coleofasciculaceae cyanobacterium
CCAAACATCTCATAAAAAATAGACTGCGAAAGATCGTTCAACCGCTCAATGGCGCGGCGGCGGGCTTTGCGCAGGGCGTCCGCCTGATCCAGAATGGCCGCAATCCGCTTTTGTTCGTCGAGGGGCGGGAGGGGGATTTCCAAAGATCTCAAAACATCTAATGTGATACCTTTAACTGTTGCTCCGGAAGCCTGCCTCTCTAGCTTTATGGAGTTAGCCAACAAAACATGTAAAAGGTATCTGATAAACACATTTTGTTTTGGGAAAAGAGCCTTTAAATCTTGATTGATTGCTAAATCAATAGTATTAATAGCGGCTTTACCTACAGCCATTCGTGTTGGAACAATAATAGTACCGGCTGGAATAAGGTTGGATGCTGAATTTTGCAGTCCCAATTCTGAGATGTAATCTGATGTTTCACTTAGTTCCGTTGATTTAAAATCTTTAACTGATGCCCAAGGGATGGAACCATTCCAATACTGTTCAACAGACTTATCTGGAGTTCCTCCCCCCTTAATTTCTACTATTTCACCTAAAGTGACGCAGTTCACTTGACCATCTCCTCCAGCTTGGCGAGGCCTTGGGTGATTTGGCTTTCAAGGGTGTGGAGTTCGGCGATGATTTTCAACGGTGGGGCGTAGTGGGTTTCGGTGTGTTGGACTTCTTTGTAGCGGTTGAGGCTCAAGTCGTATCCGGCGGCTTCAATGTCGGCTTTGGGCACGCAGAAGCTTTGCGCGGTGCGTGGGTTGTTGTGTTCGGTGGTGGTGCGGTTGAACCAGCGGCTCAGTACGTCCGGCAGGTTGTTTTTTGCGTGCTCTTCCTCGGTCAGCGCTTCCTCCGGGGTGGGGCCTTGTTTCTCTTCCGGCAGCAATTCCGTCCGCTTGTCATCCAGGGATTTGCCATCGGCCTGGACATCATAGAACCAAACCGTATCCGTCCCGCCGACGCCGGTCTTGGTAAACAGCAAAATCGCGGTAGACACCCCGGCATACGGCTTAAATACGCCGGAAGGCAGCTTGATGACCGCGTCCAGCTTGTGCTCCTCTACCAGCATCTGCCGCAAGTCTTTATGCGCTTTAGAAGAACCGAACAGCACGCCATCCGGCACAATCACCGCCGCCCGCCCGCCGGTCTTCAGCAAGCGCAAAAACAGCGCCAGAAAGAGCAGTTCCGTCTTCTTGGTTTTGACGATCTTCTGCAAATCCTTCGCGGTGGATTCATAATCCAGCGACCCGGCAAACGGCGGATTCGCCAGAATCAGCGAGTAGGCTCCGGCATCCTCGGCATGGTCTTCCGCCAGGCTGTCCCGATAGGTGATGCTCGGGTTCTCAACCCCGTGCAACATCATGTTCATCGTGCCGATGCGCAGCATTGTGTTGTCAAAATCAAAGCCGTGGAACATCTTTTCATGGAAATGCTTCTTAATCGCCTCATCCCGGAAAATCTCGGGATGCGTATCCCGCAGATACTCCCCGGCGGCGACCAAAAAGCCGCAAGTCCCCGCCGCCGGGTCGCAAATGGTATCCGTCGGCTTGGGCTGGGTCAGCTCAACCATCAGCTGGATGATATGCCGGGGCGTGCGGAATTGCCCGTTCTGCCCCGCGCTGGCAATCTTGCCCAGCATGTACTCGTAAACGTCGCCCTTGGTGTCGCGGTCCTGCATCTGGATTTTATCCAGCATTTCCACCACTTTGGCCAGCAAACCCGCATTAGAGAACCCCAGGCGGGTGTCGCGCATGTGTTGGCCATAGCTGGAGCCCTCTTCGCCCAGCGTCCGCAGGAAGGGGAAGACATGCTCATCCACCACGGTCATCATTTCGCGGGGCTCGAAGTTCTTGAACTTCGACCAGCGGAGATGCTCAAAATCGCGGCCTTTGGAATCTTTCCCCTCCGGAAAAATGCGCCGCTCCATCGGGATGCCCAGTGTTCGGCTTTTGTTCTCTTCCAATGTATGCAATTCATCCAGCCGCTTGATAAACAGCAGGTAGGTGATTTGCTCAATCACCGAAAGCGGGTTAGACACCCCGCCGGACCAGAACGCATTCCAGATTTGATCAATCTGACTCCGAATCTCGCCTGTGATCATTGAAAGACCTCGATTTATTGTGTTTTAACGCTTTCACTCAACTCGGGATGATGCAGGCTCAGCCAGTCCAGCACATCCCGCCGGAACTCGGTGACTTCTTCCAGGAGTACTTCAACCTCTTGCTCTTCGGTCATGCCAGCCCTGTCATAATCGGTTTTGTTGCGGGTATGGCGGCACGTATTCAAGTAATTCGAGCGTCCCACGGCAGACTTGCCCATGGTGAAGGGTAAAGAGCTGAGCGTTACAAAATGATGCCCCTTACTGGCTGTCACTCGATATCCGGAAGCCAGCAAGACCACTGTCGCCAATTGCAAGGCGGCATTGTAGGCCGTGGCAAAACGCCGGTCGGCGGATATCGCCGTTACCCAGGCATCAGAGATATCCCGATCAATAACGTTGAACAGGCTCTGGATTTCCTTGGGGTTGGTTGTATGCGGGCTTATCTTTTTCTCATTCAGCCAGTCTTGCAAACTCATCCTCGTTACCCATCAGCCAAATTTTAGGGGTCTCCAGTAATTCCAGGGTAAACCGGTTGCCTTCCTTGACTCTTTCCACAAAGGTTTCTCTGGTATAGTTGACCGGATTGACTTCCCGCTTGAGCTTTTCACTCAAATCAGCCATCGCATTGGCGATATCCTTCAGCGATACGCTCCCAATCAGGAGGAGGTCAATGTCACTATCCGGGCGATCCTGCCCTGTGGCTATGGAACCATAAACAAAGGCGAATTGGATCTTCTTCTCCAAGGGTTTCAGAGCTTCCCGGATGACATCCCCCAGGGCCACCGTCTTGAGAAATGCCCGTTTCAAGTCCTCAAAGGCCGGATGACTTCTCTCCGCTTTGTAGTAAAGCCGATTCCCGCTCTTTTTCTTGGTAACGAGCCCGGCCTCCTCGATGCGTTCCAGCGCATATTGGACTTGCGCCAGGGAATGCCCGGTTTTCTCAGCCAATGAGCGTTGATATACCTCCTCTTCCGGGTGAGTCAGGAAGAAGCAAAGCACATCCACCATAACCGGGCTGGGAAATAAAGCGGCAAAGGATGTCATACAAATTGACCTTAATTTACTGTCAATCGACCTTAATTTAAGGTCATTATTGAGGATCTTTCCGAAAAGGGCAAGCCTCATGTTTATCGACTCCTTTAAAACCTCAATTTTGCGGAAGGAAAAGTTTGTGGACGGTGCGGTCATGAACCAAGAGGTTCCAGAGATTCAGACCCCTACCCCCTCTCTCAAGAAGACCGAGGCCGCCCTGCGCGGATTTACCTGTGCACGCTTTGGGCAAGAATTTGGGGGCATCCGATCCAATGGCATACGTGCCCTGTTTGCGCTTAACCAGATGAAAAACTTGGTCTTCTTGCAGAGCGGAACGCTTTGAACCCGTCCCAGAAACGCATCAAGCCCTAGTTTTCCGGCCATGGCCTTTAAAGAGCCTCGTTCCAGCCGGTTGACCGTGATTGGATAGCCCAGAATCTCAGCAATCAGAGTTTGAAGCTTCCTTCGGCAGTAGTCTGAGGAGACAGGCTGCCGCTTCTTGATGGCAGCGCGGGAAGTAAACAGATAGGAGAATTCGGCAGGCGCTGAGCGCTGTTTCAGGTAATCCCTCCAATAAGATTCTATCCAAGGCTCATCCAGGGGAAGAGATACCGCATACTTATTCAAGCCCTGCCGGTTGGGTCGCTGAAAGTCATAAATCAGTGTGCCGGGCTGTTCTGCCAATCGTAACAGCGGCAAGACTTTAAGCGGGAGTCCCATCCCCAAGACAAAAATCAGCATTAGTGCGGTCTCGGCGGTAAGTGCTCCTTCTTTCAAGACACCCCATAAGCTCTGAACCTCTTCGCTGCTAGCGTCCATGCCATGGCCGGAAGCAGCACGAAAGCGACTGAGAGAGAAAACAGGAAACCGACCATCCACCCGCTCCCGGTAATAATCGAAAAACGCCTGGAGATGAACCCCAATCTTTTGGCAGGTGCTCACTTTGCAAGTCAGACCGCGCTCATGTAGGTATTGAGACGTTTTCGATTCTGTTATTTCCTCAATGCCGCCGATTTTTTGGGCCTCCATCCAGCCTCTGAAACGGTGTAACTCCAAAAGTCGATCCCGTATGCTGACCGGACTGAACTGGTTCCTACGCATCCAACCCATGAAATCATTAACCAACGCCTGTTCACGCGCTTGAAAGCGGTGGGCAATTCGCCAGATCGAAAGCCAAACGGGAGCCTTGGCTTCAGATGCAACTCGGCCATGGCATGACAGGAGATGATAGAGATACTCTAGACAATAGCGGATTGCCTCTGGGGATAATCCCGGTAATTGATGGATGAGGTAAACTTCCGCCTCAATCAGGCTCTTGCTGATTCACCAGGAAACGCCCAGGGAGAGTTGGGTTGGCATCATTCTGGCGATTGCCTCATTGACGGTGATGCCCGCTTTGGCCTGGGGCAAAATTCAGGTGGCCAATCAGATTCAAAGTCCGGCCTTGCGCGCGGAAGCCAAAGAGACGATTGCCTGCTCGATGCTTTCCCTGATTTTGATGGTGGGATTATCGGCCAACGCGCTGTGGGGTTGGTGGTGGGCGGATCCGGTTGCAGGGCTCCTGATGGTTCCCTGGCTGATCAAAGAAGGCATTGCTGGATTGAAAGGAGAAGGCTGTTGTGGCTAACCTCATGGAAACTTCAGTGGGTCGGTTGTCCTTTCTGGACCGCTTTCTCACCCTGTGGATCTTCCTGGCGATGGCCCTAGGGGTGAGTATCGGGGCCTGGTTTCCCCAGGTGGAGAGTTTCTGGAATCAGTTTCAGGTGGGCACGACCAATATCCCCATTGCCATTGGTCTGATCCTAATGATGTATCCGCCCCTGGCCAAAGTGAAGTATGAAGAGCTGGGTCGGGTCTTCAGGCACTGGAAAATCCTGGGGCTTTCCCTGCTCCAGAACTGGGTGATTGGCCCTGTGTTGATGTTCCTCCTGGCAGTGGCATTTCTGTCACACCAGCCGGAATACATGGTGGGGCTGATTCTGATTGGTCTGGCTCGGTGCATTGCCATGGTGATTGTGTGGAATGATCTGGCCCAGGGGGATCCCGAATATGCCGCCGGACTGGTGGCCTTGAACAGCCTCTTTCAGGTGTTGTTTTATAGCGTGTATGCCTGGTTTTTCATCACCTGGCTGCCCCCACGAATCGGGCTCTCTGGAGTACTGGTGAATGTCAGCATGCAGCAGATTGCCGAAAGCGTGTTCATTTATCTGGGCATTCCGTTTCTGGCTGGAATGCTTACCCGCTTAGCCTTGCTCAAAGCCAAGGGAAAAGTCTGGTATCAGGAGTGCTTTATCCCCCGCATCAGCCCGATGACGCTCATCGCATTGCTCTTTACCATCGTGGTGATGTTTAGCCTGAAAGGCCATCTCATCGTCCGAATTCCGCTGGATGTGGTGCAAATTGCCGTTCCGCTGCTGATTTACTTTGGCGCGATGTTCCTGGTCACCTTCTGGATGGCCTACAAGCTGGGGGCGGATTACTCCAAGTCGGCCGCTCTGTCCTTTACGGCTGCCGGTAATAACTTTGAGCTGGCCATTGCGGTGGCGGTAGCCGTCTTTGGCATCCACTCCGGGGCGGCCTTTGCGGCAGTCATTGGCCCCTTGATTGAGGTGCCAGCCCTGATTGGCTTGGTCAATGTAGCTTTCTGGTTCCAGCGCCGGTGGTATGGGGGTGTGTTGCAAGCGTCTTCGGTCTAGAATGGGACGCGTCTTTCCCGCCAGGAGGCAAACGGACCATGTTTTTGTACAAGCTGATAGGAACCCAGGCGCCCCGGGCTACCCTACTCATCCGGCTCATGGTAGGCGCCGTGTTCTTATCAGAAGGGCTTCAGAAGTTCCTGTTTCCTGCGACCATCGGGGCGGGACGCTTTGCCAAAATTGGGCTGCCCAACCCGGAGTTTCTGGGGCCTCTGGTGGGTAGCTTTGAAATTGTCTGCGGCGCTTTGATTCTGCTAGGGCTGTTGACCCGTCTGGCCGCCATCCCGCTGACGGTGGTCATCCTGGTGGCCATCGTTTCCACCAAAATTCCCATTTTACTGCAGGAAGGGTTTTGGAAGATGGCTCATGAAGCCCGTACCGACTGGTCCATGCTGCTGGGAGCTTTGTTTCTGCTGGTGGTTGGAGCCGGTCCCATCTCCCTAGATGCCTGGTGGGCTCACAAACGGGAATAACCGAGTTACAAACCTGAGTAGAAGTCAGCTTTTAATTTTAGGCTTATTTGCCTCTGCCGCAAAGAGATTTCGATACCTGACAATCATGATAGTGAATTGCTGCTGAAAGCGTTTGGGCATCCCTAATGGCCGCTTTTTTTGTTTTTCTCTTGTCACTTTTATCATACGATTCCACATGTGATTTTAATGGAAGGATCTCCGTCAAGTGGATCAGGCATCCTTACCACAACTTGGTGTCGGGCTGGGCTTGCGTCGGCAATTGTTCCCAGATATCAAGGCCAATCATGACAGAGTCGATTGGCTGGAGATTATCACCGAAAACTATATGGGCAAAGGGGGACGCCGTCGCCAGATCCTGGATGAGGCTTTGGAACTGGGCTTCCCCATCGTGCCCCATGGCCTGACCCTGTCCCTGGGCGGTACGGATCCCTTCCCCAAGGACTACCTGCAGGAGCTGGCCGCTTTGCTGGAGAAGCTGAATTCCCCCTGGTTCAGTGATCACCTGTGCTTTACCAGTCACCAGGGAATGCAATTCTACGAGCTGATGCCCCTGCCGTATACCTGGGAAGCCGTGCA
Organism: Coleofasciculaceae cyanobacterium; assembly: GCA_036703295.1. Classification (GTDB taxonomy): domain Bacteria; phylum Cyanobacteriota; class Vampirovibrionia; order Vampirovibrionales; family Vampirovibrionaceae; genus DATNPJ01. The sequence continues at coordinate 6,864 of DATNPJ010000011.1, forward strand.
TCATGTGGTTCAGCGTATTCGTTTCATCCAGGACCGCTTCGGGATTCCCTTCCTGATTGAAAATGCTTCCGCGTATGCCTTGCTGGGCAAACCGGAGATGACGGAAGGACAATTCATCGGTGAAATTGTGGAACGTTCCGGATGCGGTTTGTTGCTGGATGTGAATAACGTGTATGTCAACGCCAGGAACTTCAACACCGATCCCCTCACGTTCCTGGCGCAAATCCCCATGGAGCGGGTGGTGCAGCTCCATATGGCCGGCCACCGGCGTGATGCGGCGTTTATTGTGGATACCCATGGGGAAGCGATCTGCGAGGAGGTTTATGACTTGTTATCCGAAGTTCTGAAGCGGACCCAGCCGTGTGGCATTCTGCTGGAACGGGATAGCAATATCCCGGCGTTGTCAGAACTTCAGGGCGAAATGGTGCGCATCCGGCGCATCGCCAGAGAAGCGCAGGACTTCCCAGCCACAGAAGGGAGTCCTCTGTGCTGATGACACTAAGCGCGCAATTGGATTTAGTGAAAGTCCTGTTTACAACTGACACAGGCCGTCAGGCGCTAAGATCTCCAGAATCCTGCCGGACCTTTCTGCAGGAGCAGGGAGTACCACCCGAAGAGCAAGAGGCGTTGCTGCAATTTGGTGTGGAGCGACTGCGCCAATATGCCACCATGATCCACTGGAATGTGCAGGAGAACCTGAAAGCCACCTATCCGCTCACCATGAAAGTGCTGGGGGAGAATGGGCCTGCAGTCCTAGAAGGGTTTTTCCTGGCGCACCCCGCAACTTCTTTCCGCCTGATGCAGAATGCGGAACCCTTTTCAGCCTATCTGGAAGCTCAGTCCCTGGTTCAGGCTCATTGTCCTTTCCTGCCGGAACTGGCCCGTTATGAATGGATACGCGCGTCGCTTTATAATGCAGCCGATCCGGAAGAGATCAACTTGGCGGAAACCATTCCCCAAGAGACCCAGGAGATGAAGGACTGGTACCCTGTCCTGAATCCAGTTGCGTTGAAACTGCCTCTGACCTATCCCATTCACCGGATTGCCGGGCTGTTGTCCAGTGGGGAAGAAGTGGTTCTCGATACCCAGACACCCGGGCAAACCTTGCTGTGGATGTACCGGCATCCAATCACGCTCACCAGCCAAGAGAAAGAAGTCAGCCCCATGCTGGCCGATTGGTTGCAAACGGTGCTTTCGGAGCAGCATTCGGGCTCAGCCAAGTCTTATCTGGCCAGTTTAACGGCGTTGGCAGAGCGCCATCAGATCCCGTCGGCTGATACCGAGCGCTTTTGCAGGCAGTTCCTCCAGGCTATCCCAGAGCTCCAGCACTGTGGCATCATGCTGGGCTCCCATTGTGTCAAAGCGTAATCATAAATGTTTTAATAAAAATAACTCTGTACAGCGCACCATCTTAAAACCCCAGCACTCGCTGCACAAATATGCGACCGAGAGTATGAGATTCTTCAAATTGTCACAATTCAAATGTATGATGAGTCCATAGTGAATTGTTCAACTGATGTTGTGGGGAAACATTTCAGGATCTAAGCTGGTGCACTGGCAAGCCAAAGTGGCTGCTTTGCGGTGCCTGGCAGCATTTTAGGGAGAAAGTGAGCAGACCCTGCCTATGGCCCGATGAGGGCCTTCATCAGGGTGGAAAAAATAAGTTGCGTTTGTAGGGAGGGAAAACCGAAGGCATCAGCTTCATTCCTGGGAGGGCCTATCGCCATCCAGGGATAGTTCTTGTTGTTTTTTGTATTCGGGAAAGGAGAAAGTGCATATGTCTATTTATGGCTCCATGGGGCCTCAATTTTCGCGTGTCGCTAAATTGCCGGTTAGCCCTACCGGACAAGCTGTGGCTGCTTCAATGGTCGCCCCCTCACTGCAATTTGCGGGCAGAAACGATAAGCGCGAAAGAGAGCAGGCACCCTCGTTATTGCGTAGAATCCTGAATGCCTTGAGTCCGCAAAGAAGCACTAAGCGGGTTGAAGGTAGCTCTTTGCGTGCTTCAAAATCCTCCACCTCTTCGTCCTCCTCATCGTCATCTTCGACCGATCCCGGCTATAACTATTTCTGGCTGGGCGGGGATGACAGCAGTAGTAAAACGAGCCATACGAACACCCCGGATACAAGTGGCCATTGTGATGGGGGTGACGGCGGTGGTGGTACCGCAAGCTGTGGCGGTGGAGGCGGGGGCTGTGGAGGCGGAGGAGGAGGCTGCGGCGGGGGTGGCGGAGGTTGTGGCGGCTGCTAAATCCGCAGAGCAAGCCGGGGCTTTATGCCCCGGCTTGTTTCGAGGGACGAATTCCAGAGGATTCTGCCTCTTTGGATACTCGGCTTACAGACCTCATTTCCTGATGCCTGAATGAATCCACTGAAGAACTATTTGTAATCCAAAACCATTTTCCTTTCATAAAAGTCCTGATACTGATTTTGATGGATAAATGATGTATTTTGCTCGCTCATCATCTCAACCATTATCGAGCAGTGCTAGAATGGCTTTGTTGGCTGAGAGTCCCCATGATTGACGTTCAGAATGTGGTTTTTGAGTATCCGGGCAAGCGGGCCCTGAAGGATGTCTCCTTCCGCCTAGAAGCCGGGAGTATTACAGCTCTGGTCGGACCCAACGGCGCGGGAAAGACCACGCTGTTACGCTGTATTGCCGCACTGGATGAACCTTTCTCCGGGAGCATCACCATTAACGGGACCGATGTTCTGGAACATCCCCGCCTGATTCACCGACAAGTGGGGTATCTCTCGGATTTTTTCGGGCTCTATAACAATCTGACCGCTCGTCAATGTCTGACTTTTATTGCCCAGATTCATCAGATCCCGACGTCTGAAATGGAACAGAAGGTGGCCTTGGCGGCAGAGCGGCTGGAAATCAGCCCATATCTAGATACCAAGGCTGGCACGCTGTCCCGGGGACTGCGCCAGCGGCTGGGCATTGCCCAGGCCATTATTCACGAACCCCAGTTGTTACTACTGGATGAGCCGGCGTCCGGACTGGATCCGGAAGCCCGTATCAGTCTGTCGGATCTTTTCTTATCCCTCAGAGACCAGGGAATGACTTTAATTGTCTCCTCTCATATCCTGACGGAGCTTGAAGACTACTGCACCAATATGCTTTTACTCCGTGAAGGACGCATCCTTGAGCATTGCTCCACCCATGAAAAGCCACAGGAAGCGTGCATTGAACAACAGGTGGAAATCAAATTCCTTGAGCCAGCATCTGGCTATCTTGAAGCCTTAAAAAGTCTGGAGGGTGTTAAGGAGCCCCGAGTTCAGCAGGATTGCGTGCTCTGCAGCGTAACAGGCGATGAGCCGGCCTTACATCGAATGCTGAAAGAACTCATGCAACGAGAGCTGCCGGTGTACAGTTTCTCAGTCCGGCAAAAACGCCTACAAGATATTTATATGGATTATGCCCAGGGAGATGTAAGCCATGATGTTTCGAAACAGTGAGCTTCAGAAATGCTACTGGCAAAGCTTCTCCTTGCAGCGTTTTATTGCTATGCCGCTTGTCATCATGGCGATTGTCGTTCTGATCCTGCTTGCAATTGAATCAAACCGGGCCGAAGTCATCAGCGCCGTTTCTTACCAGGGCTTTTATATCATCGTATTTCTGTGGGGCGGATATCAGGCGGCGAATGCTCTGGTGCAGGAAGTCAAGGAAAACACCTGGGATAATCAGCGGCTTTCCCTGGTTTCTCCCTGGGATCTGACTGTGGGCAAGCTGTTTGGAAGCACCATGTATACGTGGTATGGCGGTGTGATACTGCTTGCTATTTATTTCTTTTCGGCACTTCAAGTGAAAGATGCGGTTCCGGATCAGGTTGCTTTCAGTTCGTTGCTGCTCCTGGGAGCTGGTATGCTTTGTCAGGCAACAGCTTTGTTCTCGAGCCTCATCCCTTTACGGATGCAAGCAAGTCGGGATCAGTTTCACGTGGTGGGCTATTTTATTCTGGGCCTTATTGTTTCCGGCTTCTTTTACTCAATGGGTAGCTATCTCTCTGCCCCTTATTCCTATGAGCACGATGAGATGAAATGGTTTGGCCAGGTTATATCCCTGCATTACTTCTTCTTGAGTTCCATGTTGCTCCTTTTGCTTTGGACTATGTGGGCCATTTACCGCTTTATGCGTGATGCACTCAAGTTCAAAAATACCCCGATTGTGTGGGCATTGTTTGTAATCTTCTGTATGGTCTATTTTGCCGGTTATGCTGATGAACGTTCATATTTTGGCTCAATATTGGGAGCCGCTAACTTTTATCCCAATAATGGTCCATTCCTGTATGCATTTGTGGTTGGGATACTGGCCGTTTATTTGAACTTTTTCTCAGAAAATCTGAATATTATTCGCTACCGAACACTTTTCCATCATTGGCATGGAAAGGTCTGGAAAAAAGTGGGCCATATCGTGCCCATGTGGACCGTATCGCTGATTCTGGCCCTCATGGCGGGGATTATATTTGTCATCGCATCTTCAAATGACTCTTATAATACCGAAGAAATCACTGTACTAGTAATAAGCAGCCTGCTATTCCTATTGCGGGATGCATGCATCCTCCACTACTTCACTTTGAATCCGAATGGTCGCTTGCCATTGCTTGCCGCCCTCTTCTATCTGGGCGTATTTTATTTGCTGATTCCCAATATCGTTTTCGCAACAGGCCTTAAAATAGAATATGTTGGGTACATTTTTTACCCGACTTTTTTTACTGGTGGCGATTTGCAAATGCTGTTACCGGTCGTTGGTGAACTGTTTTTAGCAGCCTGGATTCTGAAGATGCGTTATCAGAAAGTCAATGCGATGATTGAGCAGTAGTTGCTATATCCAGATTCAGGATCAGGGTAGAACACATCTCAACATAAGATTAGATGCGCCTCGATAAAATGTAATATGATGCATATCTGTGTACACATCCCAATGCAGGGTGAGGTACTGTAAAAATGGTATTTAGTCGGGAATCTCAGCTTCGACAAGTTTGGCCAGGAGCGTGAGAGATTCCTGCCAGCCCAGATAGCAAGCCTCGGGCGGAATGACTTCAGGAATACCGGCTTGGGTGATATTGATTTCAGTTCCGCAAGAGACCTGCTTCAAGCTGACCGTGACCTGGATCTCTCCAGGCAGGTTCGGGTCATCAAACATATCCGTATAACGAATTAGCTCGTGTGGTTTGAGTTCAAGGTATTCCCCACCGAAGGAATGGCTTTTGCCAGAGGTAAAATTGGTAAACGACATCTTGAAAGTGCCACCCACCTTGGCATCCATATGATGGACCTTCCCGGTAAAGCCGTTTGGAGGCAGCCATTTGACCATTGCGTCGGCATCCAGAAACGCCCGATAGATTCGCTCAGGGGTCGCACGGAGCACCCGATGAAGCTGGATGGTATTTGGCATAGGGATATCTCCTTCAAAGAATATCGCAGGATACCTTGCTCAACTGCGTATGTACACAAAAAAGATTTTTAGGGTAGCCTGAAATTCAGTAACCGTCGGCCAGAAGAGCATTAAAAAGCTTCTAGTCGATGGTAAACCACCTACGACCGCCCGCTCTGCAAATGGCAAGTAAAAAATGTACCAGTGCGGCGGTCAAAAAGTGTACCAGTTCAAATTACTTAAAATCGTCGTAAAAACTCAGAAGAAACGGCTGTAGAAAAGTTGTTTGAAAGTCGCAGGCGTGAGCCGGAGACTTTTGAATGGCTTTTCTACAGCCTACATTGGGTCGCAAAAAATCGATTTAGCCTGTCATTGCTTGCGTTTCTGGCGCAGCCCCTCTTTGAAGCGGTAGCTGTCGCCGTTCATTTCCAACAGATGACAGTGGTGGGTAAGCCGGTCCACGAGCGCCGCCGTCATGGCCGGGTCCGTGAAGATGGTTTCCCATTGCTCAAAAGGCAGGTTGGTGGTGACAATGGTGGATTTCCGTTCGTAGCGGCTGGCAAAGACCGAGAACAGGAGCTTGACCCCGTTAGCATCCAGGGCCAAGTAGCCCAACTCGTCCACAATGAGCAAGTCCAAGGTGTTCAGCTTGTGCTCCACGCGGCTGAGACGGTACTGGGCTTGTGCTTCCAAAAGCTGGTTCACCAGTTCGGCGGCGGTGTAGAAAGCCACTTTCCGGTTTTGCGCGCAGGCTTCCATGCCCAGGTGGGTCTTGCCTGTTCCGGAATTACCCAGCAAGACAATGTTTTCGGCTTTGCCCAGGTATTCTCCCTGGGCCAGCTTCAAGACCAGCGGTTTATTCAGATGGGGCAAGGCGGTGAATTCAAACTGCTCCAGTGTTTTTCGAGCCGGGAAACGAGCCTGGTTGATTCGCTTCTTGCGGGCGTTCTCTTCCCGGCATTGCACTTCCTGTTCAATCAGGGCCAGCAAAAACTGCTCATGGGTGAGATTGCCCTGGGCGGCTTGCGTGGCCAGCTTGTGGTAATGCCGAAGCATACTAGGCAGTTTCAATTTTTTGAGATGGGTTTCGAGTAAAAGCGCTTGGGGTTGGGGCATTTCAAGGGTTCCTTTTGGGCAAACTCATTGGGTTAATAGTTGGCGGTACATGGAAAGATTCGGAGGGCGGACGTAGACCTGGGGATAACGGGAGGGCTCGGGTTTTCGGACTTTCTCCGGCAAGGGTTCCTTGTCGATTGCCCGCAGATGCTGGAGCCCGCCCGGCTTTCTCTCCAGCGTTTTGCGGTAATGTTCAAAGCGGATGGATTCCTGAAAGCGTCCCAGCAAACGGGCATGGCGGGCAATCACGCTTTCCCGGTTAGTGATTTCAATGCGGTCCACGAAAGCTTTCAGCCACAGCATCTGGTAAGCATATTCACTGGGAACCGAATAGCGGTTGGTCTCGAATTGTACCAGGGCCGATTTGTCGGCTTTCAGTGACACGATCCGGCAGCATTCAGGCGGATGGGTGGGGATGGGTAACAAAGCGGGCTGTTCGGCTTGCAGACGCTCTCCCACGGTCTGGTTCTGGCGAGCCTGGATATGCCTCTGGTAAGCCCGGCAACGCTCCCGCAACAGCACGTTCAGCTCCTGAAGATCGTTCACGCACGGCACCGGAGTAAACAGATTCCGCTCAGCATATTTCACCATATTTTCCACCCGGCCTTTTTCATTGCCTTTGGCCGGACGGCAAAACCGGCTGTCAAAGAGCCAACCACTGCGGAAGACCACAAAACGCTCGTTTTCTTCGCGGTTTTTGCCTTGCAGAATCTTTTTCACCGCGCTGGTCAGATTGTCATACGTAATCGTTTTTGGCACCCCGCCGAGAAAGGCGAATGCTTGCGTATGTCCTTCAAAGAAGGCTTCCTGGTTGGCTCGTTCAAACGCCTGGCAATACAAGGCACCGGAATAGTTCAGCACCAGGCAGAATAGCTGTACCTTGGTTCTCACACCCGCCAAGTTCACGGTGACTTCCGCCCAATCGACTTGGGCCATCTCGCCCGGCTGAAAGCCCAACGGCAGAAAGGATTCTTTCGGCTTTTGGCGGAGTTCGGCCACGATTTCCCGAATCCGGCGTTCGGAGCCCTGAAAGCCGTATTCCTCTTGCAAACGTCGGTAAATCCGCTGGGCGGTGTGCTGCTGCTTGCGAGGAGCTTCTTCATCCGCTTTCAGCCAGGCTTCAATCACACCCAGAATCATTCCCGTGACCGGCCTGGCCTTGGCGTGGGGGATCCGGTAGCGGGGACGCTCTCCGGCCTGCCGTTCAAGCAGCCGCGTGACCGTGTCCCGGTGGATCCCCAATTCTCTCGCTATCTGGCGCTTGCTTTTCTTGTCCCGGAAGTACGCCTTGCGCACCATCTCCTGCATGTAAACGTCCTTCAACGGCGACAACCCTCCTGCCTGTGCTGATTCTTCCCACAGCAAAGCACAAGCAGGGGTGGTACACTTTTACACCGCCGTTTTTGTTAAAAACGGTACACTTTTAGTATGCCGTTTCCA